>JAHDWR010000132.1 GCA_023382755.1 Dehalococcoidia bacterium | reverse complement strand
CGCATCGGCCTTCGCCTGCGTGATGTCGCCGCCGGTGACTCGAATTTCCAAGATGTTGTCCCCCCGTCCGAGGTATTGCTACGGTGAGCAACGAGTGTAGCTACCCTCGACCGCCCGGGGCAAAGTTCCCGGGCCGCCGCGCTTCACCCCAGGAGGACGATTGACGGCACCCGCCTCCCCCGGCTTCCGCCGCCAGGTCGGCCGCATCTGGCGCCTCACCGAACGCTCCGGCGTCCACGAGGTGGTGGTGGTCTTCGTCTCCTTCCTCATCTACTTCCTCATCCGTGGCTCCGTGGTCGACCGTGCTGGCGAGGCCATGGTCCGTGGCTTCAACCTCATCGAGCTCGAGCAGCGCCTGGGCATCTACTGGGAGCTCGAGATGCAGTCCTGGATCATCGGCCACTACTGGCTTATCAAGACCATGAACGCGGTCTACTTCTGGGGCCACATGCCGCTGGTCATCGTGCTCGCGGTCTGGCTCTATATCTGGCACCGCCGGGCCTACCGGCTCACCCGCAACGCCTTCCTCGCTTCGGGCGCCATCGGCGTCGTCATCTACTGGCTTCTCCCCGTCGCTCCGCCCCGCCTCATCCCCTTCGCCGGCTTCATCGACACCATGGCTGCCTTCGACCGCGTCGGCTACAACGCCCAGGAGGCGAAGGCGTGGGTCAACCCGTTCGCCGCGGTCCCCAGCCTCCACTTCGGCTGGTCACTGTTGCTCGCCGCCGTGGTCGTGTGGGTCGGGCGCCACCCCGCCATGTGGGCATTCGCCATCGTCTGGCCGATCGCCATGTTCTTTGCCGTCATCGTCACCGGGAACCACTTCATCCTGGACGCGGTCTTTGGCGCGATCGTCTCCTTCGCCGGCCTGGGCGTTGCGTTCGCGCTCGAACGCTGGTGGCGGCCCACCTGGCAGGCCCTCACCGCCCGCCTCCTCGCGCTGGAAGCGGTGGAGTGAAGCCTGTCCTCTTTCGCCGCGAGCCGCTCCGTGCTGGACGCTGATGTTTGGCCGCCCGTTTGCCAACCGGCGAACTGGACGATGCACTGGGCCTTGATTCCTCATTACTGCTTGTGCTATACCCGGCACATGTCCCAATTGCGGACCTTCGAGCCGGGGGGGGGGGCAGGAGTGAGGCATGCAGCAGCCACGAGAAGTGCTCCGCATGTTGGGCGGGCACCACGTGCGTGACCTAAACGACCACCAACAGAGCCTGATAGCTGCCATCTGCGTGGGCTGGGCCCCGCCGGACATCGCCGCGGCCAGCGGCCGAAGTGCGAAGTCTGTCTATCGGCACATACGAGAGCTTGCCTGCCACGTTCTGGATCCGGTTGGATTCGAGCCAACCCGGGACTTCCTTCGTACTTGGGCGGAATTGCACGCCACTTGCTGTGCGGCGGGTTGCTTCCAGCTGATCGCCGGCGATGCGGTCTTCGCGAAAATTTCTCAAACACGGAGCCCAGACTGAGCTACTCTCGCGCCCGGTGGATGCCATCAAGGAAGGGGGCGATGAGTTTGGACATGAGCCGCTACCGGCCTGAAGAGCGCGAAGCTGTTCGTCGCTGCGTTCATGCTGCACATGCGGTTGGGGCCGTAGAAGTCACCAGAGGCCTCAGTGATTGCGTCTATGGCCTACTCTCTGAATTGCGCGACATCGACGACGAACGACTGTTGCTCTTCCTGAGGTATATGCTTCAAAACAACGAAAACGGGGACGACCTTGCAGCCAGGGTGGCCTTGGTGCTTAGGCCACCAGGATTCACCCTAACTCTAAGCTCTAAGTATCAAGAATTTGCTCCTAGCGTAGCTCGTGATCTTCCAATGGAGATACTTGACAGGGCCGCATTTTCCGCCGTAGCGGTGCGCTTAAATACTTACCCTATAACGTCTGAGGGTCGCTATAGCGGCCTCATTCTTTGTAGGTACGCAAACAACCTTTACAAGGGTCTAGTGTCTCCAAAGGGCAACGATCAGAGTATGGCATTTACAGCCGCCCTGCAAGGTAAATGTAGGCTGCCCGATGGTACGGATGTACTGGTGCAAACGTCATGAGCATTATGCGCTCTCGTAGGTCCATCATGAAAGCAGGATCGGCTGTGGCTTTTGGCCTCTTGTCCGGCATTTTCCCCGTTGCTCGGAGAACCGTTCGTGTAGCCACAGCAGACGGCACATGGACGTTGTGGAGTCCGAAATCTACGTCATGCGCGAGTGACTATTCCGGCCATTACGACAACGCTTTGGACTTCGGGGGAACGTCCGGAGAGTGGGTTTACCTGTATTTTGATGCCGGCCCACTGAAGGGCTCGGCAAAAGTTACGCAGATCATCAACTCGTGCTCGACCACATTGATCGATGGCAGCCATCGTAAGGTTCTTTTTGAGCTCTACAAGGATGATGGGGTCAGCCTGGTGGGCAGTGGTGTCGCCGAACACGTGATCCCACAGGTGGCGCAGAATCAATGGGTCTGGGGAGGAGGGGGAGCGTTTTGCACCCTTGGCGGAGGCTATATCAATTGCACCACAAATCCTCCTCCGGCCGCTTGCAGCTGTTGGACTGGTGCTCATGTTCACTATGGCGCAAGTGGAGCAAAGATACCTGATTGGCCATATGGGGTATGTCAGACTGTGCAGGCGGGAAAGACGGCGTGTTGGAGCTTTTGGGCCTAGGCGATGCGCTGGCAACGTGAACAATGGGGCTGGTGGCTAGCGACAGTCGCTGCTGTGGTGGCCGCTGCCTGCGGTAGTGAAAATAGGTCCGGGCCAATGGCGTACGCCACAACCGAGGCTTCAGTGGCACATGAGGAGAATGGAACGATGAGTACTAGCACGCCACCTTCTTTGGAATTTGGTGCCCCCGGAGAGTTCTGGGGAGATTTCATCTTCGTGGACCCGGGGGCTCCCGCTCGGTACACGGTGACACCTGCGCCGGCAAAGGGTTTCGATCCGCGGGGGATTCCTGACTCGCACCCGGGCACGCGAGTTTTTGGGTCCCTCCCTGAGCTCCTTGGTCTGGCGCGTGTTTCCCCTGACGACATCGAATTCCCTTCGTACTTGCCACCGGGGTACGAGTTCATCGGCGGCTACGTGGTGCTGTCCGAGGAGGAAGAGGTGGTGCACTTGGTTCTCGCGTTCCGGCCCGGACCCGTGCGGCTCGATAGTGGGCCGCTCCCCGAAGTGTTCAACGCTGTGAACCTGACCGTCGGATGGTCGAAGTGGGTGGACTCACCGCTCCCGGTGCCCACGACCGGCGAATCCGCTGACCTGGGCCGGGTGGCCAAGCCCACGGCGAAGGTGACCGTCCGAGGGTTTGCTGGAGTGTACCGCGAGTGGGAAAACCCTCCGGGCATTGATCCTTCGCTCGCGCTGCACTCTTCCTTGCGGTGGTTCGACGACGCCCGTCGGATGTGGTTTGTCATGGCGCCCGCGCCGTTCGCTGAACTCGCCCGCATCGCCGAAACCCTTGGACCAGCTACGATTCGGTGAACCAGCGTTGTCTCCACCAGAGGCTGTGTCGACGTTCTCCTTGTTGCTCTCTATCCCTGTCGCCCTTCCTGCGATCCTTGCCGTTATTGCGGGAACTCTGAAGCTCGCGTTTCGGCATGAGTTTGCGACAGCCGCTGAGTCCTGGCGTCTGCCTTGGGGAAGCTCTAACTGGGTCATTCTCGGCCTGCCCGTTGCGGAGAGCGGGGCTGGTGGGCTGACGATCGCGCTCCTCGCTGCCGGCTACCCGCACTTGGCCGCGGTGCTGATCGCGGTGCTTTACTTTTGCCTGGCAGCCGGTCAGTTGCTTGTGCTTCGGCTCGCTGAGCGCCCCTCGTGCGGCTGTTTCGGGAGAACGGCCGGGCCAATCGGCACCAGGACCATCGTCCGCGCTGCCGTCCTGTCGCTGTTGCCGGTGGCGGCCATCGTCGTCTCATAGTCAGGCTACTGGCGTTCCCCCACCCCTCCCGATATGCTCCCCGCAACACATTGCCCGGAGACTCCCCCCATGACGTCCATCGCCGAGAGGCCCGAAGTAACCACCTTCAAGCAGTTCATCGATGGCCAGTGGGCCGATGCCGCCGAGGGCGCCACCTTCACCCGCACCAGCCCGTACGACGGCCGCATCGTCGGCATCTACCCCAACGGCGGCATCGCCGATGCCCAGAAGGCCATCGAGGCCGCCCGCCGCACCTTCGACTCGGGCGCCTGGTCCACCTCCCCCGCCGCCGACCGCGCCCGCATCCTGCGCAAAGCCGCGGACCTCATCGCCGAGCGTGCCGACGCCCTCGCCACCTGCATCGCCAACGAAGTGGGCAAGCCGAAGACGATGGCCTTCGGCGAGGTCATGGGCACGGCCGAGGTCTTCCAGCTCTTCGCCGCCAAGGCCCTGAACCTCAGCGGCGACTCCTTCACCCAGCAAATCCCCGACGCCGTGGGCATCGTCATCCACGAGCCGGTCGGCGTCGTCGGCATCATCACCCCCTGGAACTTCCCGCTCCTCCTCATTTCCTGGAAGATCGGCCCGGCCATCGCCGCCGGCTGCACCATGGTGGCCAAGCCCTCGCACTACACCCCGGGCAGCACCCTCATGCTCGCCGGGATCCTGGCCGATGCCGGGCTCCCCGCTGGCGTCTTCAACGTCGTCACCAGCGAGACCGACAACGGCGCCCTCGTCGGCCAGCACATCGCCGCCTCCGAACTCGTCGATAAGGTCGCCTTCACCGGCTCCACCGCCAGCGGCAAGGCGGTCATGCGTGCCGCTGCCAACAACGTGAAGAAGATCAGCCTCGAACTCGGTGGCAAGTCGCCCAACATCGTCTTCCCCGACGCCCAGGTCGATGCCGCCGTCGCCGGCGCGTTCTTCGGCATCTACCTCAACAGCGGCCAGGTCTGCCAGGCCGGCAGCCGCCTCCTCGTGAGCAACCGCGTGAAGGACGAGTTCGTCGCCAAGCTCGCCGGCATGGGCGCCGCCCTCAAGATGGGCGACCCGATGGACCCCTCGACCACCATGGGCCCGGTCATCAACGAAAGCCAGCTCGCGAAGATCGAGGGCTACCTCGAAAAGGGCAAGGCCGAGGCGAAGCTCGTCACCGGCGGCAACCGCGCAACCGATGGCGACCTGGCGAAGGGCCTCTTCGTCCAGCCCACCATCTTCGATGAGGTCACCAACACGGCCACCATCGCCCGTGAGGAGATCTTCGGCCCCGTCCTCTCGGTGCTCTCCTTCGACGACGTCGAGGACGTGGTCCGCACAGCGAACGACACCATGTACGGCCTCGCCGCCGCGGTCTGGACGAAGGACCTCAACGTCGCCCTGAAGGTTGCCAAGGGCCTCCGGGCCGGCACGGTCTGGGTGAACGCCTATCACGGCACCGGCCTCTACAACATGCCCTACGGCGGCTACAAGCAGAGCGGCTTCGGCCGGGAGCTCGGCAACGCCGGCCTCGAAGAGTACATGGAGACCAAGTCCATCCAGATCAAGCTCCAGTAACGTGGCGGCAACGCCCGCAAGGGGCGTTTCGCCGCGGAGTACAATGGCCCCATGACGGCATTGCGTGAGTCCACAGCCGGCTACATCCCGCGGCTCGAAAACGGCGACCGCCTGACCGTCGCCGAGTTCGAACGCCGCTACGAGGCCATGCCCGACGAGAAGAAGGCGGAGCTCATCGAGGGGGTGGTGTACTTGAGCTCACCCGTTAGCGTCAGCCATGCTCAGGCTGATTCGGCTGTTCACACCTGGCTCGGAGCGTACTCGGCCCGGCACCCCCGGCTCCAGCTCCTCGTCAATGCTACGGTCCGAATCGACCGGGACAGTGAGTTCCAGCCGGACGCCCTTCTACGGACCCATGATGGCGGGACATCGAGAACCACTCCGGACGGCTACCTCGAAGGCCCGCCCGAACTCGTGGTCGAAGTGGCTGCCAGCTCGGTCTCCCGGGATCTGCACTCCAAGAAGAACGTCTACCGGCGTGCCGGGGTCCGCGAGTACATCGTCCTCCGCCTCTTGGACGCCGAACTCGACTGGTTCGAGCTGCGGGCCGGCGAGTACGTCCGCCGTTCGGCCGGCGCCGGCGGCATGATCGAAAGCGTCCAGTTCCCCGGCCTCCGCCTCGATGTCCCGGCCCTCCTCGCGGGCGACCTCCCCCGCCTCCTCGCGGCCCTCGGCTAATTCGCCGATTCGTACAGCGGCAGCGGAAATACCGGCGCCCACATCTCGATCAGCAGCTCCTCCAGCTCACTCGCCCATTGCTCCCACGTCCCGCGCGAATATGCGGCCTCCGGGCTCGCCAGGCTGCCCTGCACAACGTCCGCACTCTCGAACGAATACAACCCCAGCTGCGTGCCCCCGCGTGTGCTCCCGCTCCGGATCGTCACAATCCCGGGGATACGCTCCACATCGCGCAGGTGCACCTGCCTGAACCATGCCTGAAACCGCTCCCGGCTCTCCGCTTTGGGGCGCGCGCGCAGCAGCAGGAACGGCCGGTACGTGTTCACGATGCTTGATCGTTGATCAGCCGCAGCACTAACGCGATGGCCGGCTCCGGCCCCCACCGCGTGTCGACAACGATCGCCGGGAACGGGAATGGCTGCGGCCGGCTCCGCATCTTCTCGAAGACCGCCACGTCAGCCTGCGAATGCCCATCCCGAGGACTCGCCAGCCTCTCCCGCACGACCTCCTCGGGCACCGTCAGCCGCACCGCCACCAGCAGCGAGTCCGTCTCGTTCGCCAGCCGCACGAACCGGCGCCGGTCGCGGTTCGTCAGGTTCGTCGCATCGATGAGCGCGTGCTTCCCGTCGGTCAGCGCCTTGCGCGCCTCCGCTTCCACCCGGGCGAAGACCATCCCGCTCTCACGGGGCGAGTACGTGGGCTCGGCCGCCAGCCCCCGGCGGATCGCGTCGCTTTCCACGTGCGCGAACTTCAGCCGCCCGCCGAGCGCCCGCGCGAACGTCGTCTTCCCCGTCCCGGGCAGCCCCGAAAGCAGGATCAGTGCCACGCCCGGCCCTTGCGAATTGCTGTTACCCATGCCCTGTGCTAGGTTTACAGATGTTCAACGATAGGCAAAGGAAGAACGAAGAGAAGGTTGCTGACTAAAGAGCGCAAAACCGAATTGATTGGGGACTTTGCCGTCCACGCGACGGATACCGGCTCCCCTGAGGTCCAGGTGGCGATCCTCACGGAGCGCATCAAGTACCTCACCACGCACCTGAAGGCGAACAAGCACGACTATCACACGCGTCGTGGCCTCCTCAAGCTTGTTGGCCAGCGGCGGCGTCAGCTCCGCTATCTCAACAACCGCGACGTCAACCGCTACCGCGAAGTAATCGCTCGCCTCGGCCTCCGCAAATAGCGGAGGCCTTTGTTCGTCACCGCGACGCAACAGCAACCTCCCCGCTAGCCACTCTCCCCTTTGCCACCGTCCCAACGAAACGCGGACGGAGGAACTCCCGCATTCCCATCGAAAACACTGGGAACCCGGGCAACGCTGGAAGCAGAGAACAAGCAAGAGAATGAACGAACCACGTACCTACGAACTTGAAGTCGGGGGCAAGACCCTCACCATTCAGCACGGCATCCTTGCCCAGCAGGCCAACGGCGCTGTCACCGTCCGCCTCGGCGATACCGTCGTCCTCGTCACCGCCTGCATGGCCGACCCCCGCGAAGGCATAGACTTCTTCCCCCTCACCATCGACTACGAAGAGCGCCTCTACGCCGTCGGGAAGATCCCCGGCGGCTTCCCCCGCCGCGAAGGCCGCGCCAGCACCGATGGCATCCTCGCCATGCGCCTCACCGACCGGCCACTCCGGCCCCTCTTCCCCAAGGGCTTCCGCAACGAAGTCCAGATCATCGCCACCACCCTTTCCGCCGACCGCGAGCATCAGCCCGATACGCTGATCACCATCGGCGCATCCGCCGCCCTCGGGATCAGCGATATCCCGTTCAACGGACCCGTCAGCTCCGTCCGCGTGACCCGCCTCGACGGCGAGTTCATCATCAACCCCACCTTCGACCAGGCCGAAGCCGGCGACATCGACATCATCGTCGCCGGCACGAAGGAAGCCGTCGTGATGGTCGAGGCCGGCGCCAAGCAGGTCTCCGAGGATGTCGTCCTCCAGGCCATCGAAGTCGCCATGGAGGCGAACCGCGCGATCATTGCCCTGCAGGAACAGATCGCTGCCGACGCCGCCCCCGTGAAGAAGGCCTACACCCCCGCGAAGGAACACGCCGAGTCCATCGCGGCCATCAGCGACTACCTGAAGGACCGCATCCCCGAGCTCGTCGCGACCGCCGCCTCCGAGCGCAGCGACGCCAACAAGGCGGTCCGCATCGAGCTGCAGGAGAAGTTTGGCGAACAGTTCTCCTCCGGCGAAATCAGCGACGCCCTCTACAACACCATCAAGAAGGCCATGCGCAAGCAGATCCTCGAACAGGAAAAGCGCGCCGATGGCCGCGGTGTCACCGAGGTCCGCCCGCTCGATATCCATGTCGGCGTCCTCCCGCGCACCCACGGCACCGGTCTCTTCTCCCGCGGCGAGACGCAGGTCCTCACCATCGCCACCCTGGGCGGGCTCAGCATGTCCCAGAAGCTCGACACGCTTTCGCCTGATGAGTCGAAGCGCTACATGCACCACTACAACTTCCCGCCCTACTCCGTCGGCGAAGCCCGCCCCATGCGTGGCGCCGGCCGCCGCGAGATCGGCCACGGCGCCCTCGCCGAGCGCGCCCTCGAACCGGTCGTCCCCCCCGTTGAGGACTTCCCCTACGCCCTCCGCCTCGTGAGCGAGGTCATGTCCTCCAACGGGTCGACCTCCATGGCCAGCGTCTGCGGCAGCACCCTCGCCCTCATGGATGCCGGTGTCCCCATCACCGCTCCCGTCGCCGGCATCGCCATGGGCCTCATCATGGGCGAGGACGGCAATTACAAGGTCCTCACCGATATCGCCGGCCAGGAAGACTTCATGGGCGACATGGACTTCAAGGTCGCCGGCACCCGCGATGGCATTACCGCCCTCCAGATGGATATCAAGATCGGCGGCGTCTCCCGCGAACTTCTCAC
Source organism: Dehalococcoidia bacterium (assembly GCA_023382755.1). Classification (GTDB taxonomy): domain Bacteria; phylum Chloroflexota; class Dehalococcoidia; order Tepidiformales; family Tepidiformaceae; genus Amarobacter. The sequence continues at coordinate 955 of JAHDWR010000132.1, read as the reverse complement.
CCGGGCCCTCGCCCAGGCCAAGGACGCCCGTGAGTTCATCCTCGACAACATGCTCGAGGTGCTCCCCGAGCCCCGCGCCGAGATGTCTGAATACGCCCCCAAGATGTACAAGATCCAGATCCAGCAGGACCAGATCGGTACTATCATCGGCCCCGGCGGCAAGATGGTCCGCAAGATCCAGGAAGAGTCAGGCGGAGCCACCATCGATATCCAGGAAGATGGCACCGTCATCGTCGGGTCGCCCAACGAGGCCGTCGCCCAGGCCGCCATCCGCATGATCGAAGGCCTCACCAAAGAGGTGAAGGTCGGCGAGATCTACACCGGCAAGGTCACCCGCCTCCTGAACTTCGGCGTCTTCGTCGAAATCCTCCCCGGCAAGGAAGGCCTCGTCCACATCTCCCAGCTCGGTGAAGACCACGTCGAGACCGTGGAAGACGAAGTCCAGCCCGGCGATGAAGTCACCGTGATGGTCACCGAGATCGACAACCTCGGCCGCATCAACCTCTCCCGCCGCGCCGTCCTCCTCGGCGAGGAACCGCCCCCGCCCGGCTCGGGTGGTGGTGGCGGACGTGGCCGGGGCGGCCCCGGCGGTGGCGGTCGAGACCGTGGCCCCCGCAGCGGCGGCGGCGACCGCGGCGGTGATCGCGGTGGCGACCGCGGCCCACGCGGCGGCGGCGACCGTGGCTTCCAGCGTGGTGGCGGCGGTGGCGACCGCGGCCCCCGTTCCGGCGGTGGTGGTGGCGGCGGCTTTGGCGGAGGCCAGCGGCGCGATGGCGGCTTCTCCGGCGGTCGCGGCGGCAGCTCCCCGGTTGGCGGCGTCAGCCGCGGCTGGGTCCGTCGCACCGAACCCACCGAAGGGGGCGCTCCCCCGCCTCCTCCCTCCCCCCGTCGCGACTTCGGTGGCGGCATGGACGACGAAGCCTAGCTTCGCCGTCCCTCACATACACAGAAACGC
>JAHDWR010000131.1:3382-10080 GCA_023382755.1 Dehalococcoidia bacterium | reverse complement strand
TGGATAGCCGCAATCGATGAGACGGGCAGACCAGGACCTCCCGAGGCTGTCCGTGTGTCCCGATGCGGAGCCCGAGGCGATGGCTTCGGCATGAATCTGTGCCGCCCAGTTCGCCGGGGCGGACGCCGACATCGCCGGTTGCCCCAGAGTCGAGGACCGCCATGAGTTGAGCAAACCAAGGAGTTCCGCCTCGGGCCCGCTCAGGTCGCCCTGCGAGGTCCCGCACGGGCCGGCCGCGGCCCGCGCGGGTTGCCCTCCCTGCAGCGACACCGCGAAGGCCATCGCGCCGGCCACAAGGCCCACAAGAATCAGAATCCGGATTGTCACCTGTCACCAACCGCGGGGGCGTCGGCCCGTCCACCATACCACCGCATTTTCGCCAAAGGTCAAGCGCAAACCGTGGTCACAGCGCCAAAAAGCGAGTAGTATTGCGTCGAAGAATGCGCCATACCCAACTCAACCCCGGAGCGGCTCTCATGACAGCAACCGGAAGAATCTCCATCCCTCGGCTTCCCCGGAGGCTCATTCCCCGGCCTCGCCTTCTCCAGCGCCTCCACGCCGCCATCGGCAACGGCCTCACCGTCATCCAGGCGCCTGCGGGCTACGGCAAGACCACCCTGATCGCCAGTTTCGCCACCGAGGTCGAGTTCCACCCGGCATGGCTCTCCCTCGATGCCTCCGCCGGCGCGCCCGAAGTCCTCGCCCAGCAGCTCGCCGCGGCCCTGGCCGGCGACCGCGAAGTCGAACCCCCCGCCGTGGCAACCAAGTTCAGCGACCTCCAGGCCTACCTCCACGCAGCCGCCCGCCAGGCAGCCGATGAATCGGGCCTCCCCCTCCTCGTCGTCATCGACAACGTCGAAGAGCTCGCCGACGGCCGTGAGGCCGGCGCCCTCCTCGTCTGGCTCATGGAGGTGCTTCCCGAAGGCAGCGAGGTCATCCTTTCTGGTCGCGAGGTTCCCTTCATCCCTTCGATCAATGCCCTCATCGCCACCGGAGAACTGACCGTCCTCGAAGCCGCCGACCTTGCCTTCGACCAGGACGAGCTCGCGGCGGCCATCGAACTATCCGGCGCGGCGGCGAACCCCGGCACCATCGCCCAGCTCACCGCGGGCTGGCCCGTCGCCGTGATGGCGACACTTGCCGGAGGCGCCGGCAGCGGCGACCGGCTGAGCGCGGCCGCCTTCGACCGCTACCTGCAGTCCGAGGTCTGGGAGCGCGTCCCCTCGGAGGTCCAGGATGTGCTCCGCCGCGTGGCCCTCCACCCCACCATCGAACGGGCGGGCGTCGAGCTCGATTTCAGCCCCGCTGCGTGGCGGCAGCTCACCGCCTGGGCCTCCACGCGCGACTTCCTCTGCGAGCACCTGTCGCCGGCCGAGTTCCGGCTCAACCCCATGCTCCGCCAGTTCATCGTCGCGGAGTTCCAGCGCGCCGATCCCGAGGCATACGACGACGCGGTCCAGCACGTCCTCCAGTCCATGATTGCCGCCGGCGACCTCAACGAGGCCGTCGAATTCGCACGCTCGGCTGCCAGCGAGAGGTACCTCGCCGAAGTCCTCGAAGCGCACAGCGGGCAGCTCATCATCCAGGGAGCGTTCACCCTCCTGTGGCGCGCCTTCGAATGCATCAGCACCACCACCCTCGGCCGCCGGCCACTCCTCCGCGCGCTGCTTGCCCGCCTCACCGCGCACCACGGTGACCCGGAGGAGGCGCTCCGGAAGGCCAACCTCGTCCTGCGCGATCCATCCAACATCGGCGCTCCGCGCGTGCATGCCCTCCTGGCCACCCTGCGCTCCCTGCGCCTGCTCGGCCGCCTCGAAGAGGCCACCTCGACGGCCCACCAGTTGCGCGCGCTCGAATGCGGTGACGACCTCCTCCTCCAGACCGAGGTCGCCTACCAGAGCGCCGAATTCGAACTCTCGATCACCCGCAACTTCGTCCGCGCCGAGGAACTGCTCAACGAAGCCATCCGCATGAGCGAACACGGACACGTGGAGCCGCTCGGGCTGCTCGCCCGTTCGACTCTCGGCCAGGCGCTCGCCATGCATGGCGATGCCCCCGCCGCCGTGACTGTCCTCACCAGGGCGGCCCAGGGCTGGCGGAGCCTCGGCCGCTCGTCCAACCTCGGGTGGGTGCTCAACAACCTCGGCATGTCCCACCTCCAGGCCGGTGACTTCGCCAGCGCCGTCTCCGTCCTCACGGAGGCCATTCAGGAAGGTATTGACTGTGGCAACCAGCGCAACGTTGCCTATGCCACGGCCTCGCTGGGCGACGCCGAGCTGGCACTCGGCCACTTCCAGAACGCGCGCGAGCACTACGAAGAGGCCATCCGGATCTGCGCGACCGATGCCCTGGACGAAACTCTCGCATCGCTTTCCATCGCCGGCCTCTCGGCCGCCTTCCTAGGCCTCGGCGACCTCCAACAGGCCGATTTCTTCTCCCGCCGGGCGCTGCTCGTCGCCCTCGCTTCGGCCAACGACTACGAAGTTGCCCACTGCAAGCTGCAGCAGGCTGCCTGCGAGTTCGCGGCCGGCAACTACGTCTCGGCCGTTTCCGAGGCAGCACAGGCCGCCGAGCGGTTCGAGGCCATGGAGGTGCTCCCCTCCCTCGCCATCGCCCACTACCGCATCGCCATGGCCCAGTTCCGCGCCAACAAGCGCGCTGAAGCCCAGGAAGAGATCGGGCGGAGCGCAGCCGCTATCAAGGAACCCTGGATGGCCAGCGCGCTCGTCCCCTTGATGCGTGAAAACCCGATGTTCGCCCAGTGGGCTGCATCCCGTGCTACCGCCGGGCGCGTCTTCCGCGACCTCCTCGAACGCCAGTCGTTCGGCGTCCTCGCGCCCGCCGAAGAACAGGCCGCTGTCGAGCCTCGCGGACGCCTGCCACGTGTCGTGGCGCGCAGCCTCGGCGCCCTCTCCGTCTCTGTCGGCGGCCGCGATGTCTCCGACGAGCAGTGGGCCAGCGCCCGCGCGAAGGAGATGTTCTTCCTCTTGCTTTCGCATCGGTCCGGCCTCCGCAAGGAAGAGGCGGTCGAACACCTCTATCCCGACTTGCCGCGCGAAAAGTGCAACAGCGCCTTCCACTCCAACCTCTACCGGATCCGTAAGGCCCTCTATCAGGACAGTGTGGTGAAGCGCGATGGCGCCTACCTCCTGAACCCCGAAGGCCAGTTCGACTGGGATGTCGAAGAGTTCGAAGCCGCGATCGCGCGGGGCCGGGGCGCCAATCCCGGTTCGAAGGACCGCGCCCTCGCCTTCCAGGAAGCAGTCGAGAAGTACGCGGGGCCCTTCGCCGAAGTGTTCCAGTCGGAGTGGGCGGCCGCCACCCGCGCACGCCTCGAAGGCGAGGCCCACGAGTCGCTGGCCATGCTCGCCGCCTATTTCGCCAGCCGCGACGACTACGAGTCGGCAGCCATGTGCATGGAGCGCGTGCTCCGTGCGAACCAGTACAATGAAGAAGCCGCCTACCAGCTGGCCCGCTATCGCGGGAAGGCCGGCCAGACCGTGCAGGCGCTCCGCTTCATCGATGACTACGGCTCGACCTACGCGTCCGAGCTCGGCGAACAGCTGCCCGAGCGGTTCTGGCGGCTCCGCGCCGATATCGCTGCCGGCGTTGCCGTCTAACGCCGGCCTTCGTGTCTATGCCCGGGTGTTGTCGCGAGAACTTCGCGAGAACACCCGGCTTAACCTCCACAGGACTTCAAATCGTCCTGGAGGGACACGGAATGACTCGGATCTTCTCGACTCTTGTTGCGGTCTCGTCGCTCGCCATCATCGCTCTCGCAGGCGCCGCGCCGTTCCAGTCCTGGTAGTCCCAAACCCATCCGGGGCACCTCGCTCCGGTAGGTCCGCCGAATGATCGCCCGAACGGTTCGCCGCGCGGGCGATTTGTGGTTTCTGGCCGCCGCCGCGTGCATCTTCCTCATCCAACAGTTGGCGATCTCGTTCATGTCGACCGGGGGCGCGGAAGGCGCCCTCCGCCGCACCCTGTTCTTCGTCAGCACCGTCGCCCTCGTCGCGCTCGCTCTCCGCTTCCGCAGGTACTGGGGCGCCTGGCTGGTCGCGGCAGGCATCGTGCTCAACCTCGTCCCGATGGCTGCGCACGCTGGCGCCATGCCAATCGATTACGAGATCCTCGAGTCTTCCGGCGCCTTCCCCGAAGTAACCCGCGAAGACATCGGCAAGCAGACCAACCACGGCAAAGATGTCGTCCTCGAACGCGACGACATCCATTTCTTCGCGCTCTCCGATCGCTACGTCATCGACCTGCCCGGCTACGGCACGAACGTCTACTCGCTCGGTGACTTCGTCCTGTTTGCGGGTGTAGCCCTCCTCATCGTCCAGGCGCCGTTGCTGCTGTTTCGCAACCCCCGCCAGGAGTCACCGCAGGCAGTCTGATACCGCGCCCTTCGCCCTTCGGGCCGGCCGCCTGATAGGCTCTCCCCCGGACATACCACGGGGGGACGCCAGTGCGCTTCATCATCTACGGGGCAGGCGCTATCGGGGGCACCATCGGCGGACGCCTTCACCAGTCCGGACACGATGCCGTCCTCGTCTGCCGGGGAGCTCACCTCGAAGCGATCAAGCGCGACGGGCTCCTGCTCCGGACCCCCGAGGGCGACTTTCAGCTGCCCGTCCCCGCCGTGGGCCACCCGCGCGATATCGACTGGCGCCCGGGCGATGCGGTCATCCTCACCATGAAGACCCAGGACACCGAAGCCGCCCTCCGTGACCTCGAAGCGGCCGCCGGCACAAACGTCCCGGTCATCTGCGCCCAGAACGGCGTCGAGAACGAGCGCCTCGCCGCCCGGCGATTCCCGGACGTCTACGCGATGCTCGTCGCCCTCCCCGCCACCTTCCTGGAACCCGGGGAGGTCATCGCCTCGGCCGCGCCGCTGAGTGGTTGCCTCCACGCCGGCGTCTACCCTTCGGGCACCGACCGCACCATCACGGAAGTTTGCGCGGCTCTGGCCGCCTCCCGGTTCCACTGCCAGCCTGCCGCCGACGCGATGGCCCTCAAGTATCGCAAGCTTCTCGCGAACCTCGGCAACGGCCTCGACGTCATCACCGGCCGCATGGCCTGGGGCGCCGGCGGCGAACTCGGTGAGCTCACCGCCAGGCTGCGCGATGAGGCCATCGCCTGCTACGCCGCTGCCGGTATCTCCGCGGTCTCCCAGGATGAGTACACGGAGCGCGTCCAGCGACACTACCGCGCCCGCGAAGTCGGGGGCCAGGCCCGTTCGGGGAGCTCCACCCTCCAAAGCGTCCTCCGCGGCCACTCAACCATCGAGGTCGACTACCTGAACGGCGAGATCGAGTTGCTTGGCAAACTCCACGGCATCCCGACGCCCTACAACTCCACCGTCCGCCGAGTGGCCACGGACTTTGCCGCGCGTGGGCTCGAATCCGGGTCGATGAGCATTGGCGACCTGGTCGCCCTGGCCGAAGCGTAGCTCACTGCTCCAGGATCCCGAAGCCGGCCAGCCCCCCGAGGAGTTGGTCCACGATGCCGGCAATGTCCGGATCATCCAGGTCGGTGGCACTGACCGGCCCGTTCGGTGTTTGGAGCGTCATACCCGGCCGCGCCAGCAGGTCCCGCACCACCGCGCCCAGCTCCGCCCGATCCCGCGTCCCGTCGACGTATGGCACGAACGCGTCCGTGAACCCGTCGAATGACACCGCATAGTGCATCAGGTTCGGCAGTGATTCCCCCTTCGGCGCCAGTGCCCGGGCCACCGCGCTCGCCCGCGGATACGGCCCCGCCACCGTGGCCATTGCAGGACGGTTCGAGCGGATGTCGATGGCATCGTGGGCCAGCAGCGTGTAGAGCACCCCGCCGAGATGTTCCGTGTTCGCGGCGTCGGGACCTTCGCGCCGGCTGGCAGCAGCCTGGACTTCTGCGTAGCTCAGGGCCGCGGGGAAGGCTGCCCGTAGTGCCGCGATGACCGCCTTTGCCACCGGTGCCGCCAGGCTGAGCGAACCGCCACCCGGCAGCGGCGCAGCGTCCTCGGGCCAGGGCTGCGGCCCGGGTGGGGCACCGAGCCGGAAGTACATCTCCGTGAGCGTCGCCACCTCCAGCCTGCGCTCGAGGCCGACATCGTCCCGGCAAATCAACGACTGCCGGAACAGCCGGTTGGTAATGAAGTCCCGGTACTGCTCCAGCCCCACGCTATCGGGGGCGATGCTTTCCAGCGTCTGCCCGACATCAGCGGGGAGGTTCGTGGGCAACATGCTCGAAAAGCTCGAATCGGCAAGGTACTGCAGGCCGTGCCGCGAGACCGCGGACACGAATTCGTGAAGGTAGAACGCGCGGTTCTCCCCCTCCAGGAACTCGTGTAGCACGTAGTAGTCCGGGCGCGACTCCAGCAACTTTCGCTCCGAGGCGATGTGCTCGTAGAAGGCGCTGGTGGTGCCGGCCACCTCCGCGATGCGGCCCGCCGCCTCGTCCACGAATTGCACAATCGCCCGCGCCTGCTCCACCCGTTCCGCCGGACTGCTGAAATGGCGGGCATGGTAGACCATCATGTCCCGGACGATCCCCCGCATGTGCCATCCCGGAAGCGCGTTGTAACTCACGAACGCCACTCCCTGCGCTGCGAGCATGTCCCGGCACGCCGCCAGGATCGCCTCCCGCACATCGTCTGGCACCCACGAAAACACCCCGTGGCAGACGATGTAGTCGAACGGACCGCCGAACGTGGC
>JAHDWR010000131.1:0-3282 GCA_023382755.1 Dehalococcoidia bacterium | reverse complement strand
CCCACGAAAACACCCCGTGGCAGACGATGTAGTCGAACGGACCGCCGAACGTGGCCACATCGCGGATGTCCATCGCCACGAAGCGCACGTTGCTCAGCCCAACCTGGCGCGCCAGGTCCGTTGCGGTCTCCACCTGGCGCACCGAGAGGTCGATGCCGATAAACTCGCTGCCGGGCAGCCCGTACGCCATCGGCACCAGGTTCGCGCCGTCTCCGCACCCGAGTTCGAGCACCCGGCACTGTTCCGGCGGTGCCGGGCGCATCCCGAACAGCCGTGCCATCGCGCTCAGCTGTGCCGGGTGGGTTGTGGTCACTGCCGCGCCGGGATACGGCACGTCGTTGTAGCTCACCGCGGTCGGGGCAGGCTCACTCACGCCGGGCATTGTCGCCCTTTACCACGGGGCCCCACAAATCCAGCCCGTTGGTCCGTCAACGTTTCGATGGCGAAAGGCTACAATTGCCACGCCGCACTGGAATGGACGGCGGCAACAGGAGGTCCGACTTGGCCAAGATCATTGAAATCGAAGGCATCGGCGAGGTCTTCGCCGCCAAACTCGAAGGCGCGGGTGTGCCCACCGTCGAGGCACTGCTCCAGCAGGGAGGCTCCCCGGCCGGCCGCAAAGCGCTCGCCGATAAGACCCAGCTCTCCACCGACCGCATCCTCGAATGGGTCAACCGCGCCGACCTGATGCGCATCAAAGGCGTCGGCTCCGAATACTCAGACCTGCTGGAGGCTGCCGGCGTCGACACGGTCAAGGAGCTGGCGACCCGCCGCCCCGATAACCTCCAGGCCAAAATGGTGGAGGTGAACGAGGCGAAAAAGCTCGTCCGCCGCGTCCCAACGCTGAACGAAGTTGATGCCTGGGTCGCCGAGGCGAAGACCTTGCCGCCCATGGTCTCCTACTGAGACTGACCACGTCGCTCGCGGCTGGTGAACGCCCCGCGCGCCGGATAGTGCCGGCCCGACGTCCGCCATGCTCCGAAGCGGGAGCAGGGGCCACCCGCATGTGGTGTGGCCACTGCTCCCGCAACTCGCCGCGAGCCGCGCTCAGGGCAGGGTGGCTACCACTCCTTGCCGATGCCCCCGCGACCCCCGAAGAAGGCGGACGGCCAATTGCGGCCCGTGATCATGGCCTTGTCGATGTCTTCTTTCGATGCGATCCCCTGTTCGGCGATGGCGCGCGCTTCGCGGGCCGCCGCCCCAAAAATCCGGTTCAGCAGGAATCCGTACGTCCCCGGCGTGTCTTTCACCATCGAGACCGCTTTGCCCGCCGCTTCCCCCAGCTCGCGCACCGTCTGCACGTTCTCCTCGGTTGATTCTGGTGTGTAGATCACTTCGCACATCCGCATCGTCGGCACGGGGTTCGAGAAGTGCATCCCCACAAACTTCGTTTTCCGGTCCGCCGAAACATCCTTCGCGATGTCCTGGATGCAGAACCCCGACGTGTTCGAGGCGAAGATCGCTTCTGGCTTCACGATGCCGTCGAGCTCCTGGAACACTTGCTGCTTCAGGTCCAGCTTCTCAGGGATCGCCTCGATGATGATGTCGCAGTCCGCCAGGTCCTCCACCTTTGTCGTGTAGCTCACCCGCGCCATCGCCGCGATCGCGTCATCGAAGTTGACCTTGCCCCGCTCCACTGCCCGCTTGATGCCCCACTTGCCATCGCACAGCGCATGCCGCGATGCCTCTATCGCCTCGTCGTTGATGTCGCGGATGACCACGTTGTAGCCCGCCAAAGCGAACACCTGGGCGATTCCCCCGCCCATCACGCCGCCGCCCAGGGCGCCGATCGTCTTCACGTCTTCCAATTTCACGTTGCGAACCTCGTTTCCGATATGTGCGGATACTACCCGCCCGGCACCGCCCGGCCCACACGCACGCGTGACGAACCTCGACCCAGCCGCTAGGGTTGCCTCATCTCAATTCGGTTGGTGCGACTCATGTTCAAAGGCGTGGACCACGTGGTCATCGCGGTGAAGGACCTCGATGCGGCGGTTGGCCGCTACGAGGCCATCTATAGCACGAAAGTGAGCGAACGCAGCGAAGCCCCCGCGGCCGGAATGGCCATGGCATTCTTCCGCTTCGGTGATTCCTACATCGAACTCGTTTCGAATACCGGCGACCAGGGCCCCATCGCCAAGCGCCTCGCCGAAATGGGTGAAGGCGTCCACCTGGTGGCCATGAAGGTCGACAACCTCGACGCCACCCTCGCCGACCTGCGCGAAAAGGGCATCCGCCTCGTCGGCGACCCCGGGCCCGGCAACCCGGTCAAGGGCCAGGTGTTCATCCATCCCTCCGTTACCGGCGGCGTGCTGACGCAGCTCGTCGAGCGCTAGCCGATCCCAAGCGCGCGCTCGATCTCGGCCGGCCGGAAGCCGTGCACCACGGTCCCGCCGATAACCAGCAGTGGCGGCACGCGCCCACCCAGCGCCAGGAACTCGCGCGCGGCATCCTCGTCGCGCGCGACGTTCCGCAGTTCGTATTCCACGGTCCGCTCGTCAAGAAACTTCTTGACCACGCGGCAGGCACTTCACCGCTCGTGGGAGTAGAGGATCACCCGTTCCATGCTGCCAGTGTGGCGGCCGCCCGAGGCCCGTGGCAAAGCGCATCCCGCGAGACCCCGGACTCCGCAGGGCGGTCCGGTGCTAAGGTGCGGACGTGGATATCACCCGGCGAATCGCACCCGTGGTCGCCCGGCTCCGGTCGGACGATTGTCGCGCAATCTGGCTCGCCGGGAGCCATGCCACCGCCGACCCCGGCCCCTTCTCGGACGTGGACCTCGGGGTCATTTCCGGTTCGGGCCGGCGGGGGTTCTCCCTGGAGGTCCACGATGGCCTGCTCGTGTCGGTCTCAACGCTCTCCGACCAGGCGATGCTGAACGCACTCGACGACCCCGCAATGGCGGGCGCCGCGGTCCCGGGGTGGCGGGATGCTGTCCTGCTCTTCGACCCCGAAGGTTGCGCCGCGGCGCTGAAGCGCGCTGCCGAGGGGTGGCGTTGGGACAACATCACCGCCGCATGCGATGCCTGGTGCCCGGCCCAGGCCGTCAGCGCAGCGGATGACGTGCTCAAGCTCGCGAACGCCCTGGAGCGCCGCGAACCCGGCGAGGCCGCGCTGCGACGGAACGCGCTCGCGGCCCGCCTCCCGCTCGTCATGTCGGTGCAGCGCCGGCTCTTCTACGGTAGTGAGCGCAACCTCTTTCCCGTGGTAAACCGCGCCGTGGGCGACGAGTGGGCCCGGCGGCATGCCGCCGCGCTCGCGGTCCACCCGGCGCCGTCAGCC
>JAHDWR010000130.1 GCA_023382755.1 Dehalococcoidia bacterium | reverse complement strand
TCGCCGCGCTCCACGCCCGCGAGATCACGGGTGAAGGCCAGGAGGTCCTCACCTGCCTGGCCAACCAGAGCATCCTCACGCTCTCCGGCGAGCTCACCTGGTACGAAGGCCGCCCGGCCAACCCGAAGGGCAGGCTCGACCTGCTGGGCACGGGCGCGCTCAACCGGTTCTACCAGTGCACTGATGGCTGGATCCTGGTGGCGGGCACCGCCCCCGAGCACTTCCCCTCCATCTGCATCGCCCTCGGACACCCCGAATGGGCGGGTGGCACCATCGCGGAAAAGGCGCTCAACGAGCCGGTCGATAGTCCCCTCGCCTCCCGCATCGCCGAAGGGCTGTCTGGACTGACTCGGGACGAAGCCCTGGACCGTCTCCTGACGCGCGGCGTCCCGGCGGCGCCCGCGCTCGATGCGGTCGAAGTGTTCGAGGACCCGTGGATGCACGCCTCGGAGTACTTCGAGGACTTCGACCATCCCCAGCTCGGCGCCATCCGGGCCCCCCGCTACCTCGGACGGTTCCTGCGCACCGGCAACGGCTATCCGCGGCGCTCGCCCCTCATCGGCGAACACTCCCGCGAGGTGCTGGCCGACTGTGGGATCGACTCCTCCCGGACCGATCATCTCGTCGCCGCCGGGGTGGTGCGCCAGGCCTAGACGGCGACCTTCGACCCGCAGCGCGGGCAGAATCTCGCCTTCAGTGGCACCACGCTGTTGCAGCCCAGGCAGCGCATCTCCTCGCCCGGCGAAGGCAGCAGCTCGCCGCACTCCATGCAGAAGCGCGCCCCGCCCTCGTTTCGCGCCCCGCAGCCGATGCAGAACACCGGCGGCGCGGCAGGGGCTCTCACCTCGGCCGGAAGCTTCTCGCCCTTGCCGGCCCTGTCTCTCTTCTTCTTTCGGCGTTCGAAGAGATCCTCGAACACCTCGAACAACTCATCGACCATTGCCTTGCCTCCGCGCGCTACCCGGGGATGAGACCCTCTTCGCCGATCAATTCGCGCAGCTCCTCCAGGGTGATGTTGCGGGGCGGCACCATGGCCTCGGAGGGCACCAGTTCGTCCACAGCGACCCGCTCACCGCGCGATTGGATGAGTTCGTGCATGGCGACAAGGTGGCGCGCGAACTCCGCGCCATCGCCCTCCCTGGCGTCCGCGTCGAGCTCTGCGTCGATATTGTTCAGCTCGTTCTGGAGCTTCTCATCGACGCGCCACTGGCCTTCGCCCATAAGCCGGATGATCACTTCAGCACCTCCTTCGGTGTGTCGGCGTTCAGCTGCGTCCGCAGCCGCTCCATCTCCGCATCGACCGTCGCGGCCCGGCCAAGGGCATCCAACTCGCGGTCGAGTGCGGTGCTCCCATCAAGGCTGTCATTCAGCACGCCCGACTCCAGCAGCTCGTGGATCGCCGCGCCGCGGCTCCTCAGCTGGGCGGTCTTGTCCTCGGTGCGCTGGATGGCATACCCGATGTCGGTCATCTCCTCCGACAGCCCGGTGACCGCTTCGCCAATCCGCACCGTTGCCTTCGCGGCCGTGTACTGCGCCTTCATCACTTCCTTCTTTGTGCGGAAGGCATCGACCTTGGCCTGCAGCCGCTGTTCGGCAGCCACCAGCTGGTCCTGCTCGGCTTTGAGGCCGGCCACCTGGGCCTCGAAGCCCTCGACCTGTGTCTGTGTCGACGCTTTCCGTTCGATCGCGACGCGCGCGAGGTCCTCGCGTCCCGACTTCATGGCCTGCAACGCCTGTGCGTCGAACCTCGGCAGTTGGTTGCGGAGTTCGTCGGCCTGCAGCTCCAGCCGCCGGCGCGCCGCTGTCACTTCCACGATGCCGCGCTTCACATCCCGCAACATGTCGACCTGTTTCTCGTAACTCAGGTCGAGCATCTCGCGAGGGTCTTCGAGGTGGTCGAGTGCTTTGTTGGCCTTCGCCTGGAAGATGGCAGAGATTCGTTTCAACAACGGGGGCCTCCTGTGGCAGTGGTTTGTGTGGGGGAGGTAGGCCGGCCGGCGTCGGGGGAAGCGAACCGCCGCCCGGCCGGGCCCGCCTATCCGCCCGGGGCGGGCTCCGTGAAGGCGTGCGGCTCCCGGCGCTTCTGCACCAGGATCGAGGCAGTGATAGCCATTGCAAGGATTGTGATGATCACCGCGAGGCTTACCAGCGCGGGGATCTTGTACACGTCGATGAGCAGCATCTTCGTGCCCACGAAGACCAGGATGGCCGCGAGTGCCGGCTTCAGGTAGGCGAGCCCGGCCAGGTACCCGGCGAGCACGAAATACAGCGCCCGCAGGCCCAGGATGGCGAAGATGTTGGAGGTGAACACGATGAACGGGTCGTCGGTCACCGCGTAGATCGCCGGGATGCTGTCCACCGCAAAGACGAGGTCGGTGCTCTCGATCAGCACCAGCACCAGGAACAACGGCGTGGCGAAGAGCACGCCTTTCCTCCTGACGAAGAAGCTCTGGCCCTCGTACCGTTCGGTCACCGGGAATGCGCGCTTCACGAGCCGCACAAACCGGTTCTTGTCGAGGTCCGGCGCGTGCTCCTCATCCCGCAGGAACTTGATGCCGGTGAAGATGAGGAACGCACCGAACACGTAGATGATGAAGTGCAGCGTGCTCAGCAGGACGCCCGCGGCGGCGATCAGGACCGCGCGCATGACGAGTGCGCCGACGATGCCCCAGAAGAGCACCCGGTGCTGGTAGGCGGTCGGGACCGCGAACGTCGAAAAGATGAGAAGGAAGATGAAGACGTTGTCGACGCTCAGCGACTTCTCGATCAGGTAGCCGGTGGTCCATTCAATGCCGGATTCGGTGCCTTTGAACGCGTACACGCCGACGTTGAAGACGATGGCGAGGCCAATCCACGCGGCGCTCCATCCCAGAGCCTCTTTCCGCGTCACCGCATGCGCGTCGCGGTGGAACACCCCGAGGTCCAGGGCGAGCATGCCCGCGACGAAGGTCAGGAAAATCGCCCAGGGAAGTAACTCGATAAACAAGTGAGGATCCGTGCCCAGAGAAGGAGAGTGGAGAGCCCGGGGGCGCGCGGCTGCGAACGGTTCACGCCGCGCGTCCCGGGCAGGGGAATGGTGCCGACGTCAGTCCAACCCGACGTCTGCTTCGTCGCGGCGGCGGCGCTCGCGGTCGTGTCGCTGGTCGCGTTCGGAGCGTTCGTCGGCGTCGCCATCGAGGGCAGCCGCCAGGCGGTCGAACAGCCCGCGCAGACCCCTGCGCGGTGGGCGAGCGGTGCCGCGGCCGCGTTCCGGGCTATCGCGTTCGAAGAGTTCAAGGAAATCCATGTCGAGCCTCCTTTGCGGTCCTGGCAAACGACGCCTGGCCGCATCCACAAAATGGATGAGCCAGGGTCTGACCAGGCGAAAAGGCTCGCCCCGCACAGCCGGCGCCGGTGGGCGCGTATTGACGGCTCGTGCGATGCACCCGGGGGCGGGTGCCGGTTACTCCCCCTTGCTACGCCTTCAAACTTATACGACATGAATGTCGTATGTCAACCGTGCACGGCAGCATAGCTCGGATGGCAAGTTGTACACTTGCGTCATGGACACCATCCCCTACATCCCGATCGTGGAAGCCGCTGTCCGCCTGGGCATGACTGTCGCGGAGGTCGAGTCGCTCGTGGCGGCGGGAGTGCTCGAGGCCCGGGAGTCAGAATCCGGGAGAGCGGTGGCGGAGGACGATGTGGCCGATCGCGAGATGCTGACGCTCACGTCCGGTTGGGCCCGGAACCTGAGGAGGACGGTGCGACGCAGTGTCACGCCGGGAGAAACCCTTCCCCTCCTGAGGGAGGCGCGGGGCCAGTATGACTCAGGCGAGACGGGACGTTGACGACCACCCTGGTGGCGGATAGCCCGGTGCTGGTGGCTGCGGCCCTGAACGACGAGAGAGACCATCCACAGGCACTCGCCTTTCTGGACGCGGCGGCCTCAGGACTGGTTGCCGTGGTCGCGCGGGAGACCGTACCGGTTGTGGCCGCGGTGATGGAGGGAGCACCGGTCACATGGGTTCCATCGGCCCCGTACGCGAACATCGCCATCGAGTTTGCGTCGAGCTGCGGCACCAGCCTCTACGATGCAATGCCGGCCATGCTCGCCAGGCGGCACGGACTCGTGCTCGTCTCCACCGACAGGCGACTCATGTCAGCTCTCAGATCCACGCAGGCTGTGGTGGAGCCGGGTGAGGCGCTCGGTCTCTTGCGCGGCGGAGTTCCCTAGGCCGCGTGCTGCGGCTTCGGCCGCGGCTCGGCCCCTGCGGGCGCCTCGCTGTCCTTTTTCGCCTCGGCCGCCTGGGCCTGGCGCATCGGCCGCCGAATGCTCCAGCGACGGAACCGCTCCTCGACCGGCTTGCCCGGTTCCCGCTTGTCGCGTTCTGCCCGGTCCTTCAGGAAGTCCTCGCGCGTCCGGCCGCCGATCTGGCTCGTGTGGCACAGGATGGCGTCGACCTTCTTCTCCCAGTGGTCGGTGATATCGACGGAGTAGTCCGGGTTGGCCGCGCCGCCGAGTAGCACCTCGTTCACCTGGTGCGAATCGAGCCCGTCATCCTCGTGGTGCTGGTAGAACAGCCGGTCCCGCACGATCGGGTAGATCGCGTCCATCGTCGCCTGGCCCACGTTCCGGTGGTCCCGGTGGTTGAACGTCCCGCGGAACGCGTCCCAGGTGATCACCACGTCCGGCCGGTACATCCGGAGCAGCCGCACGATCTGCCCGCGCAACTCGGCGCTCTCGCTCGTAAACCCGTCCGGGTAGCCGAGGAAGATGCACTCTTTCACGCCCAGCAACCGGCACGCCGCCCGCTGTTCCTCCTCGCGGATCGCGGCCAGCTTCTCCGGGTGCATGGTGTCGTCGTGCGTGCCCTTGTCGCCCCCGGTGACCAGCACGTAGTAGACGTCCCAGCCTTCGGCGCACCACTTCGCCACGGTGCCCGCGCACATGAACTCCGCGTCGTCCGGGTGCGCCATGATCACCATCGCCCGCCCGGGCCCTTCGATCGGGGGCAGTTCCTCGGCCTGGGCCGAACCCAGCGGCGCCGTCGTCTGGGGCCGCGGTCCGTGTCCGTCCGTCGCGGGAGATGCTTCGCCCCGCGCCTTCTTCTTGTCGAGCTTCTTCGTCCTGGCTTTCTTACTCATCCATCCACCGGTGCGGCCCGCCGGGGGCCGTTCTTTGCGTGCATCCAACTATAGCCGAGCGGGGGGAAGCGCTGCCGGGCGGGGCTGGACGTGAAGCTGCACACACTCCGAATGGTTCCTTCATGAGCCCTTCAAGGTTCGGCGGCCCGGCCCCTCTACGTTGGGAGCACACCAACAGGAGTATCCCCATGCTTGCGAACCCCACCGCCGGCACTCGGCGCCCCGGCCTGACGGCCATCCGCGTCCCCGGCCCCGCCGTGATGTCCGGCACCACGGTCACGCTGATGTACCTCTTCGGCCCCGTTCCGCTGTACCTCGCCACCGCCCGGGCATTCGGCTCACCGGCCCAGGTCACGTCCGGGTTCTTCGTCGCCTTTTTGACCGCCGGTGTCGTGACCATCGCGCTCTCTGTGCGGTACCGCCAGCCGCTGGCTATCGGCTGGTCTGGTCCCGGACTGGTCTACATGGCCGCCATGGCGTCGCAATACAGTATCGGCCACCTCGCCGGCGCCACCATGTTCGCGGGGCTGGCGATGGTCCTGCTCGCGGTGACCGGCCTCGCCGAACGCCTGGCGCGGGCGCTGCCGGTCCCCGTGGTGCTCGCCGTCTTCGCGGGCAGTTCGCTCCACTTCTGCACCGCCGGAGTGTCGAGCGTGCAGGCCGAGCCGCTCGTCGCGGGGAGCCTTGTCGCCGGGTTCTTCGTCGCCCGCAAGCGTCCCAACCGCTTCGTGCCGCCCCTGGCCGCCGGCTGCGCCCTCGGGCTGCTGGTGCTGGTCGCCCAGGGACGCTTCGATCCGGCGACCATCGAGGCCGGGTGGCCAGCGGTCGATTTCGTCCGCCCGGTGTTCGATCCCGCCGCGATGGTTGGCGCCGGCCTGCCCTTGCTCTTGCTCGCGGTCGGGCTGCAGAACATGCAGGGCTTCGGGGGCCTCCGCGCCGCCGGGTACACACCGCCCTTCCGCATGGTCACGGCCGTGCTTGGCGGTGTCTCCCTGGTCCACGCCGGCGTTGGGGCGCCTCCCGGCGGCATGCAGACCACGCCCCTGTTCATCCTCGCCGGCGAACAGTCGGGGCCCAGGGCGAGCCGCTGGATCGCCGCCATCGTCGCCTCGATCGGCTGCCTCCTGATCGCAGCCGGCGCCGTTACCGTCGCGTCCTTCATCGCCGCCCTGCCCCTGGCATTCGTGAGCGCCACGGTCGGCATCATCCTGCTCGTCACCGTGTTCGATAGCCTGCGCTCCGCGCTCTCGGGGCCAATGGCGTTCCCCGCCTTCGTGGCGTTCGTCGTCGCCGCATCCGACCTGTCCATCGCGGGCATGGGAGCGCCATTGTGGGCTTTGGTCCTGGGCGCGGCCGCCACGACCAGGCTGCCATCGCGCCAGCAGCCGGCTGCGAACCCTCCGGCAGCCGTCCGGGCTTAGACCTGCGCCTGCACCACCCGCAGCGGGAACGTGGCGAGCACTTCGTAGCTCGCCCCGCCCGGGCCGAGCTTGCTGCGCATCAGGGAGACTTGCGACGTCCGCCAGTTCACGCCCGGCACATCGGTCTTCCCGACGGCGACCTCGATCTCGGCCCGCTGCCGGGTACCGATTTCGTCGCGCACGCGCCCGAGCGTGAGATGGGGCCGGAACGGCCGCCGTTCCGGCTCGAAGCCAACCACCGCCAGCGCGGCGTTCACCGCCCGCACCAGCGCCTCGAGCCGCAGTACGTCGCCCGCGATGCCCACCCACATGATGCGGAGGCCTTCGCGGCCGCCGAAGGTCCCGATATTCGAAAACTCGAGTTCGAACGGCGAATGGCCGACCACTGCCTCCTGGATGGCGAGCTTCACGGCCGGCAGCTTTTTCACCGGTACCTCGCCGAGGAACTTCAGGGTTACGTGGACGCCTTCCGGCTTGATCCATCGCACCGCCGGCCCGCTCTTTTTCCGGAGGCCCTCGATCGTTTCACCGATGGCCTCCTTCACTTCGTCTGGAACTTCGCAGGCCACGAATAGCCGGACGTGGTCCTGGGGGATGTCAGTCATGAGTTGTTGTTATCCGAAAGAGTCTCTCGGCGTTACCGCCACACACTTGCTTCGCCACGTCGCCCGGGAGTTGCCCGAGGAGGCGTTGGAGCTGGCGCCGGGGCGAAAGCAGTGGGTAATCAGAGCCGAAGATCACGCGTCCGGGACCAGCGAGGTCCACAAGCCGCGCGACACTCTGATCATCATACAGCAGCGTGACCGCCGCGGTGTCGAAATAGACGTTTTCTATCGCCGCTTTCACCTCAGGCATTTGCAGGTAGTAGGCGAGCCCCCCACCCAGGTGCGCACCGACCATCTTCACCTGCGAAAACTCAGTCGCGACCCGGCACAGCTCCACCGGTGAGATCCCGCCCTCTTTTCCCGGGTAGCCGTGGCCAACCGGCTCGCTCACATGCCAGAGCAGCACCGCCCCGGCATCCCGCGCCAGCCCGCCGAGCGCCCGGCCCGCCGGCCCCAGGGGGTCCCAGCCCTGGTTGTGCGGCCGCAACTCCCCGAACCCGGCGGCGCCGAGGTCGAGCGCCTTCCGCGCGAGACGCTCCCAGCCCGGCGAAGCGGGGTTCACCGTCGCCAGCGCGGCTACCCGTCCGCGCGCACATCGCCGCGCCTCCAGCAGGTAGCTGTTCTGCTCCTCGATGTCGCGCTCGTTGGTGAAGGCGAAGCCGGCTGCCACGGCGTGCTGGATGCCTGCCGCGTCCAGGGCCGCCAGCAACTCGGCGAGCGTCGCCATCTTCGCCTCGGGAGTCCCGTACATTTCGCCGAAGGTGTGGTCGCGCCCGGCGATCTCCGCGCGTGCATCCCGCTGTGACGGCGGAAACAGGTGCGTGTGCGCATCGACGCGATTCATGACAGCGATGGTAACACCCGCCGCGACCGCCCATCCCGCCACCGGGTGGTAGGCGCCGTGGATCCGGGGCCGATTTGGGCTCCCCGCCCGCGCCACGTACACTCCGCTCACATTTCCCCGGGGAGTTCGCTCATGCCTCGCCTCCAGGACCAGGTGGCAATCATCACCGGCGGTGCCAGCGGCATCGGCGAAGGTACCGTCCGCAAGTACGCCGCCGAAGGCGCGCGCGTCGTCATCGCCGATGTCCAGGAGGGCCGCGGCAGCCAGCTCGCCGAAGAGCTCGGCCCCCAGACCGCCTTTCTCCGCACCGACGTGAGCGACGAGTCCCAGGTCGCCGCCGCGGTCGACCTCGCCATGAGCCGCTGGGGCCGCCTCGACGTTATCTTCAATAACGCCGGCTTCGGGGGCGTCTCCGGCCCGATCGAGGATCTCGACATGGCCGGCTACGACCAGACGATGAACGTCCTCCTTCGGGGCGTCTTCCTCGGCGCCAAGCACGCCGCGAAGGTGATGAAACCCGCGAAGCGCGGCGTCATCATCAACACGGCCAGCATCGCCGGGCTCCAATCCGGCTTTGGGCCGCTCACCTATAGCGCCGCGAAAGCCGCCGTCGCCCACTTCAGCCGCTGTCTCGCCGTCGAACTGGCAGAGTTCAACATCCGCGTGAACGCCATCTGCCCGGGGCTCATCCTCACCAACATCTTCGCCAACGGCATGGGCATCCAGGGCCCCGCCGCCGATGCCGCGCTCAAGAACATCGATGCCGCGTTCGCCGATTGGCCGCCCCTGGGCCGCAGCGGCATCCCCGGGGACATCGCCAACGCCGCGCTCTGGCTTGCGAGCGACGAAGCCAGCTACGTCACGGGCCAGGCGATCGTCGTCGATGGCGGTATCACCGCCGGGCGCCGCTTCGGCGAAATGGGCGAGCGCATCGCCTCCGGCTTCGGCATCGACCCGGCAGTCTTCCGCGCCCAGCGCGGCGGCTAACGCCGTGTTCTGGCGCAGGAAGCGCGAAGGATGGGTGCGCCCCGACCCCCCCGCGCAGGTGACCCTCGATGCCATCGGCTACGTCCGGAACGGCGTGCGGAAGCCCCGGCCGCGTGGCTGGGAGAAGGTTGAGAGCCGCATCGAACTGCTGCCCGAGCACCAGGCGCGCCTCCAGGGGATCGAGCGCTACAGCCACCTCATCGTGGTTTTCTACCTCGATATCGCCGAGGACGCGCCCGAGAAGCCAGAGAAGCTCACGCTCGAGAGCGGGCAGGCCTATGGCATCTTCGCCACGCGCAGCCAGCTCCGGCCGAACCACCTTGGCGTCTCCGCGGTACCCCTCATCGCCCGCGAGGGCCTGGCGCTCACAGTCCGCGGCCTCGATGCGGTCGACGGGACGGCCGTGCTCGACATCAAGCCGTACCTTCCGGCCTACGACGCGATCGGGGACGCACGGACCCCCTGAGAGCGTGACCTGTCCCACACTGCGGATAGTTGTTTTGTGAACTATCCCACCCCGGGGCCCATACCTCCGCCTTTGGTCTGATCTTCCGCCTGCCCGGACCGCGCTACGGTCGTTTGCGAGGCCGCCACAGACGGTCTCCAGTCAGGTAGAGGAGAACAATCAACCGTGGGAAGCACCACAGCACTGCCACAGGTTTCGAACGAGGCATGGACCGCGTTCCGGCTCCGCATCAAGGGCCAGGTCGTCCTGCCCGGTGACCCGGACTACGAGGCCGCCCGCGAGGCCAAGAACACCATCTACGACCGCAAGCCGGCGGTCATCGTCCGCGCCGAAGATGCCGCCGACGTGAGCCGGTCGATCACCTTCGCCCGCCGCTTTGGCCTGCCCTTCGCCGTCAAGGGTGGCGGCCACAGCCTGGGCGGCCACAGCGTCAACAACGGTGGCCTTGTCATCGACATGCGCCGCATGAACAACATCCGCGTCGACGCCGAGAACCGCACCGCCTGGGCGCAGTCCGGCGCCGTCGCCCGCGAATTCCTTGCCGCCGTCGAGCCGTACGGGTTCGCCGTCCCCTTCGGCGATGCCGGTTCGGTCGGCCTGGGCGGGATTACCCTCGGCGGCGGCATCGGCTACCTCGTCCGCAAGCACGGCCTCACCATCGATAACCTGCTCGGCATCGAAATGGTGACCGCCGACGGTCAGATCGTGCAGGCGACCGAGACCGAGAACCCCGACCTCTTCTGGGCCCTCCGCGG
>JAHDWR010000129.1 GCA_023382755.1 Dehalococcoidia bacterium | reverse complement strand
CGTGCCACGCGGTCCGCGCCGTAGACGGGCCGGCGGGCGCTCGTCGCCACCCCACCGCCATCCGAGACCGCCACCACGTCCGCCGAGAGGATCTCCATCAGCCCTGCCAGGTTGCCTTCGTTCGCCGCCTGCAGGAAGCGGACGGTCAGCTCGCGCCGCTGGTCGTAGCTCGCGGCGTGCCGGTGCTGGCGTTCGGCGATGCGCTCTCGCGCCCGGCGGAACACCTGCCGGCAGGCCGCCTCCGACTTGCCGACGACCGGCCCGATGTCGCCGTAGTCGTAGTCGAACACTTCGCGCAGCAGGAACACGGCCCGCTCCACCGGTCCGAGCGCTTCGAGCATGACCAGGAAGGCCATGCTGACACTGTCCTCGCGCTCGACCGTGTCTTCGGGCGAGGGCGCATCGCCGGGAAGCCGCACGAGCGGTTCAGGGAGCCACGGGCCGATGTATTGCTCCCGCCGGGTGCGCGCCGATTTCAGTTCGTCCAGGCACAACCGGGTGACCACCGTGATCAGGAAGGCGCGCGGGTTGGCCGCCGCGGTCGCTGAGTTTCGGAAGCGCAGATAGGCGTCCTGGACGGCGTCTTCCGCCGCCGCAACCGAGCCCAGCATCCGGTAGGCGACACCGAAGAGGAGGCCCCGGTGTTCCTCGAAGGTGGCATCGCGCTCGTCCAGCAGCGCTTCCATGCCGTGTATCCTAGCCGCTCGCCAGCGCGGGTTCGCGGACGGGCGCCGAGGCGAGCCGGTGCGAGACCTCGCGGGCGGCCATGCGCGCGCTGCCGAGGGTCGCGTTCGTGAGCCAGCCGGTGGGGCCCACCCAATCGCCGGCGACCAGTACGCCCTCGGCGCCTGGTACCGCCGGCCCCGGCCGTCCCGGGATGCCGCCGCGGTCGCTCCGGGGGACGGCAGTGGTGACGATCATCTCGGGGAGGAACTGACGTCCCGTTTCGAGTCCGCGCCAGCCGGGCTGGACGATGTCGAGCATGCCTTCGAGTTCGCGCAGGTCCGCCTCCGCGTCGTTGGGTTCGCCCGCCGGGAGGTACTTCGCCACGGAGACCGTCGTCAGCCCCTCCGGCGCCAGGCGCGCGAACTTCGTGTGGACCGAGAGGTACCAGGGCCTGTCGACGCCCAGCCCGAAGAGCCGCCGGGGCCGTGGCAGCCTCCGCAGGGTGACGTCGAGGCAGGCCGCTCGCGCGGGCACGGCGTCTTCGGTCCAGCGCCGGGTGGCGGCAATGGGCAACAGGTCGGCAACAACCCCGGGCGCCACCGCGAGGATGACCGCGCCGGCTTCGATGCGCGTGCCACCATGGAGGACGACCGCGGGCCGGGGGCCGGGATCGACGCGCACGATGCGCGCGCCGGTGCGGATTTCAGCGCCGGCCGCCTCGGCCGCGTTGCGGAGCCCCGCGACCAGGGTCTGCCAGCCGCCGTCGATGTAGGTCACCCCGCTGATGCCGCCGCCCCGGAGCTGGAGCATCGCGTCCGCGATGTCGACCTGCTCTGGAGCATTCGCATAGGTCGCCAGGCGGATGACCGCCTCGACGTAGTCGCGCGAGGCATCGTGGGCGAACTCCTCGCGCAGGTACCGGGCCACGGTCCTGCCGCGCATGCTCGCGGGGTCGGCGCCGCGGAGGGTCATCATCCGGGCGCCCGCCTCGGCCCGGTCGCGCAGGCGAAACAGGCGGGACGTCAGCATCGTGCGGGCGTCACGCGGGAGGACCGCCGTGCGGCCAGCGCGCAGGACCACGCCCATGCCGTTGGGGCTGTTCCCGGTGATGGTCACGCCGAGTTCCGACAGCACTTCTTCGGCCGCCCCGCCGCGGTAGAAGGCGTGGGGCCCGAGGTTGTGTAGCACGCCATCGCGCTCCCGCGTGCGGGCCCGGCCACCGGGTGCCTCCGCGCGTTCGAAGACCGTGACGCGGTGTCCGTCGCGGGCCAGGTAGGCCGCGGCGGCGAGCCCCGCCAGCCCCCCGCCAACGACCGCGACTTCTTTCGATGTGTCCGTGCGTACCATCCCAAATCTCCTGCCGGGCCGCTGTCGGCGGCTCCTGAAGAAGAGACGAGTGAGCAGGGGCTTCTGTGACAGGCGAGGCATGAGGGATGAGGCATGAGGCATGAGGCATGAGGTTGGCGCGCCCGCCGATCATCCGAAGGGCGTCAGGGATGACGCGCGGCGGCGGTGGTGCCACCACTATCGCAGGCATTCACGAGTTGGCCGCCAGTCCGGGCGGACGGGGAATCGCCAATCGAAAATCGTGGATCGACAATCGGTGGGGCCGGGTGGAGGTTGGGGATTGGCCTACCAGGGCCGCTTCCACTTGCTCCAGTTGAACGGCTCGATGCCGTGCTCGGTGAGCTGCCAGATGGTCGCCTCTGCGCGCCCGCCGCTGATTTCGAGGAAGCCGATCGTCCCGAGCTGGGTGTCCAGGTTACGTGGGTAGGTGGGCGAGCCGGGGTTCACGCACAGTACCCCGTTGATGTGGTCGATCGCCTCGACGTGGGTGTCGCCGTAGATCAGCACGTCCAGTTCGGTGGTGCCGAAATAGCGGTTGAGCGCACGTTCGAGCGTGAGGTGGGGCGGGTACTCGGGGATGGGCACATCGTGGGTGAGGCCCACCTTGAGCCCGTCCAGGTCGAGCAGCCACGACTCCCGCAGGCGCGGGTGGTCAGGCTGGATGGGGCGGCCGCCGCTGCCATCCTCGCCGTTGCCGCGAGCCGCCCAGAGCGGCGCGATGTCGGCCAGCTGGTCGAGCACCACCAGGTCGTGGATATCGCCCGCGTGGAGGATGCAATCGACGCCGCGGAAGGCATCGAAGACCTGGGGCCAGAGTTCGTAACGGGCTTCGGGGATGTGGGTATCGGAAATGAGGCCGACGCGCATACCCGAGTTTACCCATCGGCGGGGGGAAACGGGTAACCCCGGTGCGCCCCTCTGGACTGTGACCCGGTTCACGGTGTCCGCGGCACCCGGCTTGCGTTTGTGGGTTAATCAGCAGTTAATACCGCCTACTCCCGGAGAGGAGGGCTGCGGCGGACCCGCTCCAGGAGGGGTGACGGAAAGGGAGAACATGCAAACAGTCCAGGCAACCGATCAATTCGCCGTGACATGGCCCGACCCGGCCATGAGCCATGCCCCCTGGGTGGGGGACCGCATGCACTTCCCGGGCCCCACGGTGCAGCTCGCCCAGCACGTGGTGGGGGCCTTTCAAGAACGGATCCTGAGCGCGCCGACCGTGTTCGCCAACGGTTACGAATTCAGCCTGCCCCCCACCATCCCCGACCCGCCCCCGGATGTCGTGGCCGGTGGCCTGGCCGTCTGGCACAACGACTATGCGCCCCGCATCCGCGCCTTCTGCGAACGCGTCCGCGGGACCGGCTTCGACGCGATGACCGCCCCGGAGGCCGCCGCCGCCATGGACCGGCTCGCGGGCGAGGCCATCGAGGCCCTGCGCCTGACGATGGTCGTGGTCAAGCAGTTCATGGGCCCCACGTTCGAAATGCTCCAGTTCCTCGAGACGGAACTCGGTGCCGATGGCCCCCTGCTGAGCGGCACGCTGCTCCAGGGTTCGCGGAACGCGACCGCGGCCTCCGGCGCAGGTCTCGATGCCCTTGCCTCGCAGGCGGCCGCCTCGCCGGCCCTCGCCGAAGCCCTGAAGGCGGGCAACTTCGAAGGCCTCGGCGAACTCCCCGGCGGACGCGAGTTCCTGGCCGAACTCGACCGCTTCCTCAACGACTTCGGCTGGCGGGCCGAGACATGGGGCGCGATGCATGTGCCCACATGGGCCGAAAACCCCGCCGGTGTGCTCGACCTTGTCGCCCGCTACCTGGCCGACCCCGACGGCGGTCCCGCCGCACTCGGCCTCCGGTCCACCGAGCAGCAGGCGGCAGCCCTGGCCGAAGTCGAGTCGCGCCTCAAGGGCGACAAGCTCGCGGCCTTCCGCGCGCTTGTGAGCGTCACCCGGGAGCACGTGGCGGTGAGCGAAGACCGGGCGCGCTGGCAGCTCAGCATCGTTGGCGTCATGCGCCTCCCGGCACTCGCGCTTGGCCGCAAGCTCGCAGCCGCCGGCGCGCTGGATCGCCCGGAAGACATCTTCCACCTGACCTGGGACGAGGCCATGCGTGCAGCCGCGGAACCGGGTGAGTGGTCTCGCGCCGCCGCCCGCGCCGGCCGGGCCGAGTTCGAGCGATGGGAACGGCTCGCTCCGCCTCCCTTCCTCGGGACTCCGCCGGACATCTCCCAGCTCCCGCCGGAGATGCTGCCCATGGTCCGCCACTTCTTCGGGCTCGGCATGCCGTCGGTGAACAACGGCGTGGTCCAGGGCGCCGGGGCGAGCCGTGGCACCGTGACCGGCCGCGCCCGCGTCATCCGCCACCTCGACGAGTCGGACAAGCTCGAACCCGGCGATGTCATGGTGTGCGTCACCACGGCGCCGCCGTGGACGGCGCTCTTCGCCATCGCCGGCGCCGTGGTCACCGATACCGGCGGTGTCATGTCGCACTCGGGGATTTGCGCGCGGGAGTTCGCCATCCCGTGCGTGGTGGGCACGCAGATCGGTACCAGCGTCATCCCCGATGGCGCCATGGTGACGGTCGATGGCGAATCCGGGACGGTGACCATCCAGCCGTAGGCCGCTCAGATGGGGTTCGGGGCCAGCTGTTCGCCGGCGGGCGTGCGGCTGCCCGGCCCCCACAGCGCCAGCGCGCCGTTGACCAGACCCGCGCCGGCGAGGATCGCCAGGAGCGCCTCGAACTCGCCCGGCCCGGGGTGGCCGCCAAGCACCGCCGCGAGCAGCGACGCGCCCGCAACCGAGCCAACGTAGCGCATGAACGACAGCGTGCCCGCCGCCGAACCTGCCATCGTCACCGGCCAGGCCGCCAGGCCGGAAGATTGCTGGGCGGCCCCCGCGAGCCCCATCGCGATGCCCACCAGGGCAAGCGGCAGCGCCAGGCTATACGTACCGCCCGCGGCGACGGCTGCCAGCACGCCGGCTGTGGCAAGGATGAGTACGCCCGAGCCGGATACCAGCCCCGCGCGGATGCCGAAGCGCGTGGCAACCCGCCCGCCCACCGGCGCCGCCAGCACCGAGGTCGCGCTCATCGCGAAGAGCAGCGAGCCGGTCACGCCCGCGCTCACCCCGCGCTCATCGCGCAGGTAGACCGGCATCGCAACCAGGATCGTGTACATCACCAGGTTCGACACTGCCGTCATCGCCCCGGAACGCGCGAAGGCCGGCGCCCGGAAGAGGTTCAGGTCGACGACCGCCTGCCCCGCAGCCCGGAAAACCAGGGCGTAGGCTGCCACACCGGCCGCCAGCAGCCCGACGGAGACCGCCGGGAACATGGCGTTCCCCGAGCGAAGCGCCGAACCGAGCAGGGCAAGCCCGGTGAACGCGGTGATGAGCGCCGCGAGCGAGGCCGGATCGACCCGGAAGGTGGCGATGCCCTTTCCGCCATCCGCCGGGAGCGGCATCAGCAGCAGCCACACGGCCACCACCGCCGGGAGGTTCAACAGGAAGAGCCACTGCCAGCCGCCCACCGCCAGGATGAGGCCCCCCGCTACCGGCCCCAGGGCCGCGCCCGCCGAGATCATCGCGCCGTTGGTCCCGAGCACGCCGGGCAGGCTGCGCACCGTGACGCTCTTTCGCAGGTAGGCCGTCGCGCTCGGGATGAGCAGGGCCGCCGCCACCCCCTGGAGCGACCGCGTGACCACCAGCAGTTCGAACGACGGCGAAAGCGAGGCCGCCACCGAACACAACGCCATGCCCAGCAGCCCGATCCGCAGCACGGCAAGGCTGCCGATCGCGTCGCCCAGGCGCCCGCCAACCGGCTGGGAGATGGCTACCGCCACCAGGTACGACGTCACCAGCCACGACACCGCAACGACGCCGACGTTGAACTCGTCGCGGATGGCGGGGAGCGCAACCGCGATCATCGTCGAGTTCAGCGGAGCAAGAAGCGCTGCCGCCCCGGCGGAAATGGCCAGGCGCCGCCCCGGGATCGCCGGTTCGAACTCCATCGGCGGATGGTAACCGTTTCGTCGCTGCCGGTAGAGCGTTACCCCCGGCTTGCCTCCCAGGGGTCCCATGCCGGCGGGTCGGGCGCCAGCCGCTCGGGGGGACTGAAGACGGCGCCCTCGGCCGCCTCGCGCGTGAGGTCGCGCCCCGTGATGGCGCTGGCGCAGCCCACGCCGCTCTTGATCACGCCCGAAATACCGTGGCCTGACTGCGTATTTGCCCCTACCAGGTAAAGGCCGGCGACCTCCGTGGCGTGACCCGGGCGGTTGGGGCCTACCTGGTCGAGCGCGATCTCGATGCCGTACGATGTGCCGCCGGTCGAGAGCGTGAACTTCTCGTGGGTCACCGGTGTGGATGCCTCTTTCCAAACGATGTGTTCGCGGATGCCCGGGATCATCCGCTCAGCGGCGTCCACAATCCGTTCCGTGAACGCATCCTTGATGCTCCGGTAGTCCGGGTTGCGGTGGTAGCGCTCGCCGCGGGCCGGGCCTTCGCCCGTCGCCCACAGTGCCGGGTGGGGCGGCACCAGGGTCATCACATCGAGCGACGTATAGCCCTTTGGCGCGATCCAGGGCGACTCCGGGTCTTTCACCGAGCCGATGGAGATGAACACCAGCGGGTGCTCGGGGAGTTCGCCCGCGAAGGTCTGGGTATAGGTCGCCTCGAGGTCCAGTGAGTCGGACCCCCAGAAGTTCGTCTTCGGGAGCCGGTCGCGCAGGTCGATATCGAGCCCCAGGTAGACGACGAAGAACGGCAGCGCCATCCGGTACTGGCGGACCCGCGCCACGGTCGCCGCGGAGAAGTGCTCCTCGCCGGCCAGTTCGGAGACGGTGCGCTTCAGGTCGGCGTTGGAGATGACGATGGGCGCGTGGAAGCGTTCGCCCGAGGTGAGTTCGACTCCGCGGGCAGCGCCGTCTTCGATGAGGATGCGCGCCACCCGGGCCCGTGTGCGGAAGGCGCCGCCGTTGGCGAGCAGCACCTGGAGGAAGCGCGCGGGGAGCACCTGGCCCCCGCCCTTCGGGTAGTAGGCCCCGCGCAGGTAGCCATCCAGGAACCCGGCGGCGACCGCCGTCGGCGTGCGCGACGGGGGCGTGGCGTACGAGGGACTCTGCGCGAGGAGCACGGCCCGCGGCCCCGGCCCCAGCCCGCAGTCATCGAACAGGGCGGTCACCGGTTGCATCCCCCAGCGCAGCAGCTCCGGCGCCTCGGCTGCCAGGCGGGCGAAATCGGGCGGGCCGCTGGCGCCGCGCAACGCCTCGGACTGTTTCACGATCGCCTGGAATGTGTCGACGCAGCGGCCCACGCCCTCGGCTTCCGCCGGGAACGCCTCCACGAGCCGTTCGCGATAGCGCTCCCACCCTTTCGGCATGCGCACGCAGACGCCGGGGAAGAGGATGGTGTCGAAGCCATCGGGGTCGAGTTCAAGGAACTCGACGCGGTCTTCGAGCCCGAGCCTATGCAGGATCGTCCGGATGGCGCCGCCGGGTTCGCACTGGGCGAGGTAGTGGGTGCCGACATCGAACTCGAACATCCGCTTGCGGCGGAAAACGCCGGCATTGCCACCGGCGATGTAGTGCTGTTCGAGGATGAGCACGCGCTTGCCGAGGGCGGCGAGGTGCGCGCCGGCGCTCAGGCCGCCGAGCCCCGAACCGATGACGATGACATCCCAGTCCTTCTCCACTGCACGACGAGAGCAGGAGTTGGCCCGCTGCGGGTATGACGCAGCGCATCCCCGCGGGAAGTTACTCCGGGACGGGCAGCAGCAGCCGGAAGGTGCTTCCAGACCCGGGCGAGCTTTCGGCGGTGAGCCAGCCACTGTGCGCCCGGGCAATCCCCAGCGCCGTGGAAAGGCCGAGGCCCGTCCCTCGCCCCACTCCCTTCGTCGTGAAGAACGGGTCGAAGATGCGCTCCAGCACATCGGGCGCCATACCGGTGCCGGTGTCGCTCACGGAGATGACGTGATAGCGGCCGCGGGCCAGTTCGGGCGGCGCCCAGCGGTGGTGGGGACCGATCTCGGCGATCCGGCGCGACACCGTGATCCGGCCGCCGCCGTCTGGCATCGCATCGCGCGCGTTCAGGAAGAGGTTGAGCAGCACCTGCTGGAGCGATGTCCGGCTCCCATTGGCGAGCCCCGGCTCGCGGCTGTGACGGACCGTCAGGCGGATAGTGGGCGTCAGCATGCTACGGGCCAGGGCCGCGGTCTCATCCACCAGCGGGTCGAGCGCGATGACCTCGCCCGCCGCGACTTCCGGCCGCGCGTACGTCAGCAGGCGGCGGACCAGGTCCGCGCCACGCTCGGCGGCGTGCGCGGCGTCGGCCGCGAGTTCGCGGTCGTGGTTTTCTAGCGAGGACCGCTGGAGCAGGTAGAGGTTGCCAAGGATGGCCGTCAGCAGGTTGTTGAAGTCGTGGGCGATACCGCCGACGAAGACGCCGAGGCTTTCGAGTTTCTGGCTCTGGCGGGCCTGGATCTGGAGACGGGACAGGTCGGCCTCCGCGGCTTTTCGGTCGTTGATGTTGAGGAAGCTGCCAGCGGCGCGGACGGGCCTCCCCTCCGCGTCTCGCTCCACCACGGTCCCCCGCGTGAGTACCCACGCCCACTGCCCCGGCCCGGCGCTAAAGCGATGCTCGCACTCGATGAGCGGCGTCTCACCGGCGATGTGCGCGGAGAACGCGGCGGCCAGCTGGTCGCGGTCGTCCGGGTGGACGAGTTCGAGCCAGCGCTCGAGGCCGGCGCCCTCCATGCCCGTGTCGTCCTCGGGGAGGTGCCGCGGGCGGTAGGTGGTGAAGATCGTTTCGTGGCGGATATCCCACTCCCAGATGGAGAGGTCGGCTCCACGGAGGGCCAGGCCCAGGCGCTCTTCGGCTTCCTGGCGCCTCGTCTCGCTCCGGCGCGCTTCGATGATCGTCCCGCAGGTGGTGATGAACGGCTGCAGGTCGGTGCAATCCTGTTCGGTGTAGCCGCCTGGCCGGTTGGCCATGCCGAGCAGGCCGATGACGTCGCCCCCCACGACCACCGGCAGGCCGAGGAAAGCGTTCAGGGGCGGGTGGCCGGCCGGGATGCCGGCGCGCCGCGGATCGTTCGGCGCATCGTTCGCGATCACGGGCTCGCCGCTCGTGATCGCGTGCCCGAACAGGCTCCGCAGGTTGGTGAATTCCATGCCCGTCGAGCCGCGTTCCTCGTACAGGCGGCGGGTTGGCTCGTCCCAGCTGATGTTCGTCAGCGCCCAGGAACGCAAGAACGGGGTCCCGTCCGCCCGCCGGTGGACCTCGCCGATGAAGCCGTATTCGCTCCCGGTTGTTTCGAGAAGGCTGTCGAGCAGCCGGTCGAAGACGACGCCCGGGCTTGCCCCGCGGATGAAGTTCGCCTGCGCCTCGGTGAGCGCCGCCAGCAGCGCATTTGAACGTTCGAGGGCGGCCTCCCCGCGCTTCCGCTCGGTGATGTCGCGGAACATGAAGCGCACGCCGCGTGGCATCGAGCGTTCGTCGAGTACGTAAGAACCCTGGACCTCGGCCGGGAAGACGGTGCCGTCCTTGCGCACCATGGCGAACTCGTACAGGTGCTGCCCGCGCTGTCGTTCGTACGGTTTGCCCGTATGGACGGCGGCTCCGAGCTGGCTCTCGGCGATCCGCACGGCCTCGGCCGCGCCCTCGGGCGTGAGCAGGGAGAGGCCGTTGATATCCTCTTCCCAGTCACCGTCCGCATAACCCAGGAGCACCTGGGCGACGCGGTTCATGTAGGCCACCTTCATCGAGGGGTACGCGATCTCCAGGAGCGCATCGGGCAGGTGGTAGCGGAACTGCTCGTATTCCGCGAGACGCGCCGCCCACTCTGGTTCGGGCCTGGCCACTGGCTGGTGTTCAGTCGATGTCATGAAAGACCCTTGCGGCGAGGCGGCACAATCGCGCGCGTTGCCATACAGCGTATGGCGCGGTCCGCCCGCGGGCACTACGGGAATTCCCCCAATGTGGCGTGCCGATGGGGTCCATTCAACATAACTCGTATGCGATCCGCTCCTCCATCCATGCCGGGAATGGTTCGCCGCCGCAATAGGGGCAGTCTGCGTCGTGCTCCACCGACTCGAAGAACTGGCCGCAGCCCGAACAGACGCGGAGGACAGGCGGGTGCAGGACCTCCACGCGCGCGCCGTGGAGCGATGGCAGCTCGGCGAGGAGCGCGGCCACGAAGGCGGCAT
>JAHDWR010000128.1:6100-10273 GCA_023382755.1 Dehalococcoidia bacterium | reverse complement strand
GGTCTCGCGGAAGTGTTGTTCGGCCCGCGGGAGGTCGGCGGGGCCCGCGGCCATGTGGAAACTCAGGTTCACGTTGCGTTCGATCGCCGCCGGGTCGCGCCCTTCCTTCTCGCACCACGCATCGAGCACGCCCGAGAGCCGTTTGAACTCGTCGGGAGAGGTGTAGGGCGTGTTCCAGCCGTCCGCGTGGCGCGCCGCGATGCGCAACGTGCGCTTCTCGCCGTTCCCCCCAACCCAAATGCGCGCGCGGGGCTGCAGCGGCTTCGGGTTGCAGGCCGCGTTGTTGAGCGTGAAGTGCTTCCCGGCGAAGTCCGAGCGGTCCTGCGTTGTCAGCAAGCGGACCACCTGGACGCCCTCCTCAAGGATGTCCATGCGCTCCTTGATGGGAAGGAAGGGGATCCCGTACGCGCGGTACTCGGGCTCGTGCCAGCCTGCCCCGAGGCCAATCTCCAGCCGTCCGCCGCTGAGCTGGTCGATCGTGCACAGCGCGTTCGCGAGGATCGCCGGGTGACGGTAGTTCATCCCGAGCACCAGCACGCCGATGCGCACGTTCTTCGTTTCGCAGGCGATGGCAGCCATGCAGGTCGTCGCCTCGAAGCAACTCCCGCTCCCATCGACCGGCGGCGCTTCGTAGAAGTGGTCCCAGACGTCGACCCAGTCGAACCCGGCCGTGTCGGCCCACCTCCACGTGCGCCGCATCTCGTCGATGGTGATGTTTTGCTGACCGATGTGCAGTCCGAAGTTCACTGGGGGGCCTCCTCTGGAAGCCCAGAGCCTATGGCCCCGGGACAACCGGGACAACCGGGCGGATCAGTCGAGACGCTGTCCCGGATCGCTGTTTATGTAGAGAACGCTGCTTCGCATCGCACGCGCGTCTCGCAGACTCAGGATTCGACGAAGTTTCGCGACGATGACTTCCGGGGCGGCTCGTTGGTCGGTCAGGATGATGATTCCCGCGTGCTCGCGGCCGCTCGACATCCAGTCACGGTGGAGCCGGGCGAAGTCAGCCTGGTTCGCGGTGACAATGGCCCGTCCCTGGCGGGCGCAATACTCCAACTGATCCTCGTCGCTGAACCCTGAGTTTCCCGCTTCCAGCGTGGTGACGACATCGTGGTCGGGGCGCAGAGCGCGGGCCACGCGCCGGTGCAGCGAGTCCTCATCGAGGTAGACCGGAAAGCTCACGGGATGTTGCGGCCGCCGGGCTCATCCCATTCCCGCTCCTGGCGCTCTATCGCTTGTGCGCCAAGCGCACGGTCGTCGGCCGCATCGGCATCGACTTCCGCCCTGTTGGCGTAGTAGTAGGCGAGCGCGGCATGGATCCCGGCCAGGCTCGCTTGCGGAAACCCATCGAGAATCTCCTCGGGCGACATCCCCTGGAGATGGTGCGCAGCTATCGTGTGGACGGTAATCCCGGTGCCACGCAGGCACGGACGACCACCCCGAAACCCGGGGCGCACCTCAAGCAGACGATCGATATCGACGACTCCGACTGCCATGCGTCCAGTCTACCAGACCGTCTCTGGCGCCCGGGAGAGCGGCGACAACCGGGCGGTCAGCTCGCCGCGAACTCCCGGCAGCGGATGGCCCGCAACAGGTCGTCGTTGGCCTCGCGAGCCATCCGCACCAGCACAGGCAATTCGTCCCCCACGGCTGCGATGAGCCGCTCGCCGCGGCCGTAGATCTCCCGCTCCACCAGGTAGGACGGCGCCATGAACCGGTAGAAGTAGCTCGCGAACTCCTTGTCGCGGGTGCGGAAGACCTCTGTCACCGTGCCGAAGAAGCGGTCGACGTACGGCGCCAGGAGGTCTCGCTGCTCCACCCAGTTGAAGCCCATCATGGCTGCCTCTGTGAGCGCCAGCGAACCGTACCCCTCGCCGAGGATCTTCTCCCACGCTGCCGCCTTCGCAGCGGCATCCGGCACGGAGGTCTCCGCGCGGAGCTTCGCGCGCACACCCCGGTCCGAGGGGTCGCGCTCGGCCTCCGCCTGCACCCGGGCAGAAGCTCCCGCC
The DNA here is from genome assembly GCA_023382755.1 of Dehalococcoidia bacterium. Classification (GTDB taxonomy): domain Bacteria; phylum Chloroflexota; class Dehalococcoidia; order Tepidiformales; family Tepidiformaceae; genus Amarobacter. The sequence goes on along the minus strand of JAHDWR010000128.1, from coordinate 8,264 downwards.
GCGCCATACGCGACGTGCTTCACGGCGATGTTCCAGCGCATGTCCTGGTCGACCGTGAAACCGGGCACGGATTCGGCGCCGTCGGCGAGCCGCCCAATCAAGTCGAGGTCCTCCGGCACGGAGGCCGTGGCGATGAGCGCCCGCGCCCAGATGATCTGGAGGTCGTTCGAGCCCGCGGCCTTCAGCGCGCCCCATGCGGCCTGCGCGAAGTCGTGCGCCTCGCGGTCGCGCCACTCGTCCGGCACGTAGCGGCCGATCGCAGCAATGGCGTTGTTTGTGACCGCTTCGACCGCCTCGGGCATCGTCTCCAGCACCATCTTGGACCGCACCAGTGCCAGGAAGTCCGTCGACTTCAGCTGCTGGTCGCGGACCATGTTCCAGAGCGACGCCCAGAGCTGCAGCCGCAGCAGGTCGTCGTCGATCCGTTCCATGTTCCCGCGGATGAAAGCGATCGACGCGGGGTCGAGCGCGATCTTGGCGTAGCCGTGGTCGTTGTAGTTCGGGAAGACCAGCGCCGGCGCCGCCAGACCCCGCGCCGCCGGAAGGTCGGTCTCGGCCTCCCGGATCGCGGCTGGGAGCACGGTCACTTCCAGCTTCCCATCGAGGTCGCGCACCAGGCCAACTTCGAGGGTGTGCGGCCGGATCGTCGGGTAGTCAGCCGGGGCAGCCTGGGTGAGCGTGAAACTCGTGATGCGCTCCCCATCGGCCTCCCAGCGCGTGCCGATGGTGTTGAGCGACGGCGTTTCGAGCCACAGCCGTGCCCAGTCCTGGAGGTCGGCGCCGCTCCCCTTTTCGAGCGCCGCGAGGAATTGTGCAAGCGTGGCGTTGCCGTAGGCATGCGTGCGGAAGTAGTGCCGCATCCCCTCGCGAAAGCCATCCGCGCCGATGGCGGCGACAAGCTGCTTCAGGACCGAAGCGCCCTTGCCGTACGTAATGCCGTCGAAGTTCAGGAACGTCTGGTCCGTGTCGGCCACCTGCCCCGCGATCGGGTGGGTGGTCACGAGCTGGTCCTGGCGGTAGGCCCAGTTCTTGATCGACGACGCGAAGTCCTGCCAGCCCGTCGTGAACCTGGTCGCCTTCTCCAGGCAGAGGTAGGACATGTACGTGGCGAAGCTCTCGTTCAGCCAGAGGTCGTTCCACCAGCGCATCGTCACCAGGTCGCCGAACCACATGTGCGCCATCTCGTGGAGCAGCGTCTCGGCCCGCCCGCGCCGCTGGTTATCGGTCGGCGGGTCGCGGAAGATCATGTACTCGTTGTGGGTCACAAGGCCGACGTTTTCCATTGCACCGGCATTGAACTCCGGCACGAACACCTGGTCGTACTTGCCAAACGGGTACGGGAAATCGAAGAAATCCGAGAAGAACGTCAGCCCCTGCTTCGTGAGCTCGAACAGCTCATCCGTGTCCATGTGCTTCGCCATCGACTTCCGGCAGAAGAGCCCGATCTCGGCGTCCTCGTGGCTGTCGCGTGCCTCGTGGTAGGGCCCGACCACCAGCGCGAACAGGTACGTACTGAACGGTTTGGTCTGCTCGAACTCCCACCGCTTGCCGCCATCCGCGGCTGTCACCGTGACGGCCCGGCTGTTGTGCAGCACCACCCACTCGGCGGGCGCGGTCACGCTCAGCGCGTACGTGCCCTTGATGTCGGGCTGGTCGAACTGCGGGAAGAGGCGATGGCTATCGTAGGGCTCGAAGTTCGAGTACAGGTACTCCTCGCCGTCCTCCGGGTCCCTGAACTGGTGGAAGCCGTCGCCCTCGTGGTCGTACTCGTTCTCGTAGACGATGCGCACTGTGTTGGAAGCGCCAAGCGCGCTGCCCGGCAGCCAGAGCCGGAAGCCGTTCCAGCGCGGCTCGACCTTCGACCCGTTGACTTCGAGGGAATCGATGGTCTTGCCGCGGAAGTCCAGGAAGAGGTCATCCGCACCAGTCGCATCGAAGCGCAGGCTGGCGACGCCGCGGTACGTCTCCCCGCCGCGCGTGAGCTGCAGGTCGAGGGTGTAGTCGCAGTGGCGGACGCGGGCGGCCCGCGCCTCGGCGTCGGCCTGGGTCAGGTTGTCGCGCACGTCAGTGGTAGCTGTGGTCATGGGGCGCTCCGTTCGAAGCCGCGCGGGGCGCGGGTGGTCGCACGGTAGGGTAGGGGATCGCCGCCTGAGGCGCTTCAGCC
>JAHDWR010000128.1:0-6000 GCA_023382755.1 Dehalococcoidia bacterium | reverse complement strand
TCCGGCATGTTTTCGTTGAGGCTCACGCCAACAGGCTCGCCGTCGGACTCATCGATGAGCAGCCGATCACCAAGTGGTTCGGAAAGGAAGATTGTATGGGCGTCCGCGCAGTCATTGACATGGCCGCCGCGCGCGCTCACCAGCACACGCACCTCCCGCTCGGTCTCCTCAACCCGGCTGCGCAGGCGGGCGTTGCAGGTGCCTATGAGGAGGGAGACTCTCGTCCCACCTGGCGACCGCCACCCCTCCTTCACGTCGGCGTCCTGCCACGACGAGCAGCCCGTGAACACGAGGCTCAACACCACCAGGATCGCAACCGCCGCGAACGTCTTCACGAGTTGCACGAGCGTCGTCGATGAGGATGCGTCGGGCTACTCCGCGCCAGGCTGGACATGAGTGCCCCCTTTACCCCTGGGCCCCCGCTGTTGTGGCCGTTGCCAATCCGTTCGGGGCCGAGCCCTGGGGCGGGGGGTGGTCGCACGGTAGGGTAGGGGATCACCGCGTGAGGCACTCGGGAGGTTACTCCCTCTGGTCGCGCAGTTGGAGCGCTGGCGCGAAGTAATACAGGAGCGCACTTCCAACAGCCCCAATGACGGCGAAAGCGGTCGCGATGAGCCCGATGTGTGACCAGGGCATGGGGGCACCGTCGCGGCTGACGATGAACCAGCAGGCGGGCAGGCCGATGGCGAGGCCCAAGCCGGCGTGCACCGCGAAAGGCAAGGCGAAGAGGGAAACCTGCAGCCGCTGGAGTTGCCCGCGCCGAATGCCCATGATGATCAGAGGCCGCAGGTAGTGCCGCCATTCCATCACGCCGTTCACCGCCAGGAGCACGGTGCCGAGAACCAGGGCCGAAGCGCCGGCGGCGATCCCGAGAGTGAGCCAGCGGACCAGCGGCGAGGCTCTCAACCCGAATCCTGCCGGGTTTTGGACTGTGGGTGCGGGGAGGTTGGTCATCGCAGCCGTTCGGCTGCGCTGCTGGAGTGAGTCTTGGGACTCGCCGGAGATGACCAATGCCCCACTTGGCGGCGCGGCGCCTTCCCCACCAAGCCGGATTGGTACCTGCGGCGGCACGATTTTCGGTAACAATGCGCGTGCGACCGGGGAAAGCTCGAACGGGTCCGCTACGTTACAGGGCAGTTGGCGGATCACCCGCGCGAGGGCAGGGCAGGAACCGTAGATGGTGACGTCGCCCTGCTGAGACCTCGCGAGGCCAACGACTACGGTGTCGGAACCGAGCGCGTTTCGCAGCCGCTCTATGTCGCCGGGCGCTGGGTTGAGCCATCCAATTGTGGCGTAGGAAGTAGCGTCCGGGTTGCTTCGTGGCGGGTCTCCCCAGCTCACTATGCGGATGTACCCCGTCGTCCCGATGAGGAGGACTGCCAGCGCCGTTACGCCAAGAAATGGGCGCCCGCTACCGAAGGGATCCCAGTCCATCCGTCGGCCAGCAATGAGCAGTGCGGGGGCTGATGAAGCCCGCAACAGCCTGCCGAAGGCGCGCACCGCATGTGGGACTGCACTGACGGTTGCGGGCGGGATCAAGATGAGGCCGGACATGAGAGCGAGAGCTCCCCGGTAGCCACCAAGCCGTGCCCCGAATACCAGCAGAAGCCACGGCAAGGTGAGCAGCGCCAGGCGGAGGCGCGAAACAACCATTGGCCGCAGCCCCGGTCTGGCCTGCGAAGAACGCCGGAACGGGGCCAGTACGCCCTCAGCCGCGGCAAGCAGGACGGCCACCAGCGTGAAGCCGCCCGTGGCGACGAGGCATGCCCAGATCGACGGCTGCAGATCGCCGCGCAGCACCGGTCGCCCGAGGAAGGGAATCGCCTCCAGCTGCCCTGACACCGCATACCACGCCGCGCCCATGATGACGGCCGAAGGCACGGCCAGAATCAAGACCTCGAAGACACTAACTGCGGCCAGCATCGAGGCCGGGCCGCCAAGCCACTGCAGAACCTGAAAGCGGTGCTGGCGCGCACTGGATAGCGCGGCAAGACCGCAGGCCAGCAGCACCATGCCCGGCACCACCGCAAGGGCCAGGAGTCCGAGCGCCACTGCGGTGCCGTTCGGTGGGTTCTGCTGGCTTAAGGGAGGTCCACGCTGTTCCGCGGGGCCTTGGCCGAAGGCTGCCACCCGGATGATGAACGGGGACTCACCGAGAGATCGTCCTTCCACGGGGCGGTAATAGGCGATGAGTTCGTCCGGGTTCTGCAGACCCTCGTTGCCGACAACGATGCGGTCCGGGTACCTGGCCGCGAGATCAAGATGCTTCCGGGTGAGTTCGTCGAGCCGCGGGGAGACGGCCGCCTCCCCCGGTTCGAGCATCCGCGGAAGGCCCGGTGGAAGCACGGGCACGACGCCGGTCACCGGCTCGATCCAGAAAACCGGGAACTGGTCACCATCCCAATCGTCGTCGCGTTCGACCACCAGGAGCCTGGTTGGCTCATCGGGGCTGGCCAGGATTGGCCATCGGTCATCCACCCGTGCTTGCTCCCGTTCGAGTAAGAGATAGACGCTCAGCGACCCAAGCGCCAGGAGCATGGCATAGGCGCACGACAGGAGGATTGCGACCGAGCGCCAGCGATTCTCCAACCGGCGCCGCGTGACCAGGTGGAGTGCGACGCGGAAGGCGATCGTAACCGTCATGCGGGGACCAGCGCCGCCGATTCCTCAAGTCGCCCTGCGCGGAGCCGGAAGATCGTATCCGCAAACCGGGCAACCGCGGGGTTGTGCGTGGCCATGATGACCACGGCGCCGAGTTCATGCGCCTGGGCGGTAATCAGCCTGGCGACCGACTCGACATTCTCCTCGTCGAGCGCGCCGGTTGGTTCATCCGCAAGGAGGATCTGCGGGCGGGCAACGATGGCCCGTGCGATGGCCGCACGCTGGATCTCTCCGCCCGAAATCTCGCCCGGGTGTCGTCGGTCGAGGGAATCGATGCCAACGGCGTGGAGAGCGGTGAGGGCGCGATCGCCCGATGCGCGAGCGGGCGTGCCGAGCATGCGCAACGGGAGCGCGACGTTCTCGCCGACGGTAAGCTCGGGAAGCAGTTCCCCAAACTGGAAGACGATGCCGACGTGTTCGAGCCGGAACCGGGCGCGCCCAGACGCGCTCATCGACGAGATGTTGGTGCCGTCAACATGAATAGTGCCGAAATCGGGCTGGATTATGCCGGCGATGCAGTGGAGGAGCGATGTCTTGCCGCTCCCGGATGGACCCATGATCGCCGTTACCGTTCCTTCTTTCAATCGCAGATCTACCCCGTCGAGCACGGCGCGGCTGCCGTATCTCAGAACGACATCATCCAGGTGCAGCATCCGTGCCTCCGTCTGCCTTTTGCAGCGCGAGGTGTCAGTGTCCCTCGCGCTGCAATCGAGGTTAGCCGTCCGTCACCACGAAGGATATACGGTGGCCCCGCACGGATCTGGCTGCCAGGCTTGATCCTCGCAGGTCTGGTGGCTGTAGATGTAGGTCGCGTAGGATCCGCCGTACCCACAGCCGGACTGTGATCCGTTGGGATCCTCGAGCCGGTGTTGGTCTCCGCTCCCGACGAGTTTGTACTTGGCGTACGCCCCGTTGCCGTCGCTCTCCATGTCGCAGTTGGCGAGCCAGCCGTTCCCATAGGAGCCGAAGTCGTAGGAGTAGTCGCTGCCCTCATAGCTGTAGAGGGCGGATGCCACGCCCGGAAGGGCGGCAGCGACGAGGGCGATGGTCAGCGCGAAACCGGGGAAGCGCCGCGTTCTCATGTTTGAACTCCATTTTGTCAGGTTGGTCAGCCAGGCGCCCGGCTGGCGCCATTGTGCTGCGAACATGCCGAGCGACTCTACGAAGCTTCGCCCGCAAATCGGCTGTCATTTCTGAGCAGCGAAAACGACGGCGCGGTGCAACATCCGGCGTGCAGCGCGACCCAGAGACCGGCCAACACGTCGTCGTGCGGGGGGAGCCCAAGCGGCACGAGGAAGAAGTCCTTTACCTCATCCCAGCGCCGCTTCGTTTGCGATTCCGAATAGGACGACAGCGTGGCCGCGCCCCTCGTGGTCCCCGCATGCACCCGGGCTGCAATGACCAGGTGGTGCTCGGTACGCAGCCCCTTCACGCAGAACCTCTGAAGCTCCCCTGCGACGCCGGGCATTCGCTCACCCGCTTCCAACACGCTCAATCCTCCTCTCACCCTCCGCTTGGGGGGGGGCCTTCCGGTATATGCCTGATGTCAACGGGACGTTTGCCGCGAGGGCTCCGTGTGCGTCCCACGTTCGCTACCCCGAGTTCGTGAAGCGCGTTACAATCCCGCCCGACCCCACCACCAGGTAGTGCCGGCCACCATGTCCAACATCCCCGCGGTCAACGCGCTCATCACCGCCATCAACTTCGACCGGTTCGCCGAAATCGAAGCACGTCACGCCCCGGATGCCGTCTTCACCTCGTTCCGCGGCCCAACGTTGCGGAGTAGCGTCTCGATCGCCGACTGGCACCGCGAGTTCCTGCGCGATTACGCCGACTGCAACTACACCGAACTCGAGTACATCGAACAGGACAACGTGGTCGCAGTCCGTGCCACCATCGAAGCCAAGGCATACGACTGGCGCCCCTTCACGCAGCGCGTCGTCGAGGTATTCGAGTTCGGCGACGCCGGCGATGTCGTAGCGCGCCGCCTCTACGGCATGCTCCGCGACATCGAGCTCGACAAGGCCGCCACGGCCTCCATGGCAGACGCCCAGGGCTTCAAGGGCGGGAGCGCCTCCGCCACCAGATCGACCATGGAGAAGCTGCTGGCGGCCATCGCCACGGCCGACATGGACGGCATCAAAGAGCAGACCCACGAAAAGGCCACCGTCATCGATGGCGTCTTCGGCGTCGCGAGCGGCGTCGACAACCTGGTCGACCTTATCGCATCCCGGCCCGCTCCCTCGTTCGGCACGGAGCGTGTCACGCGGCTGCTCGCGGGCGAGCACGACGCCCTCCTGGAACTGGCGATCGACCCCTCCCGGCCCCGCCTGGCGCAGTGGTTCCGGCTGGTCGATGGCAAGGTACGCGTCGTCGAAGCCTACTGGATGCTTCGCGAGATCGGCGTCAATCCGTTCGAGAACTATGCCGGCGACCGTCACGCCCGCCGCGCCATCCTGCCGATCTAGCCTTCCCGTCTCGGCTGAACGTCCGCACCGATCAAGAAGGGGGCGCCAACAGCGCCCCCTTCCTTCTTGTGTCCGGCCAGTTGCGTCTGGCCAGCCGCCACCGCTACTCGACGAAGATGTCCACCGTAGGCCGCAGCTTGGCGCATTCGGCCAGCACCTGGTGGATTTCGTGCGTCTTGAAGCTCTCGACCCGCCCGGCCTCCAGGGGGTCCTTCGCGTCCAGCGCGGGGTAGGCCTGCTCGGTCAGCACGTAGTCGAACCGCGGCGCCCACTTGCGCGACCCGAGCCTCGCCGTGGTCGAACAGTTGTCGACCATGTACGAAACGCCGCGCGCGTGCATGTAGGGGTTGAGCGAGTCCACCGCTTCGATGACGGACTCGTTCGCAACCTCCGAATACGGGTGGCCGTGCTCGATGAGGATGTCGATCTGCGCCATCATCGTGGCGATGTACACCCCGGCCGTGAACGGATCGAGCGGGATCTCGTCTTCCTTGCGGGTCGCCCGGACAGCCTTCCCGGTCTGCCAGGTCTCCGTCCGGTCGATGATCCCCATGGGCCGCTTCTTGAGCCGTTCACCCGCGAGGATCACGCTCCGGATCTCGTTTCCGCTGGAGACCTCGTCGTAGATCTCGGACAGGATTTCGTGCGCCGCGGGGTACGATGCGGCATAGGCGGCTTCGAACTGCGAACGGCCATCGGCGCCGACGGCCTCGTACACGCCGAGCATCCCCTGGCGGGAGATGATCCGCGAGATCGGCCCCGTGATCGCCTCCGCCGAGTGGCGGAACGCGTCGTCGTGGCTCATGCCCTGGTTGATGTAGCGGCGGTAGAGGCTCTCGATGATCCCGTGGACCGCCCCGAGGAGGATGCC
>JAHDWR010000127.1:4288-10499 GCA_023382755.1 Dehalococcoidia bacterium | reverse complement strand
GCTCGCCCATGCGGAAGATCGTCTGGACGAAGCCTTCGCCGACGAGGTGCAGGCGGGCGGTCATCTCCGTGAAGTCATCGGCCGAAAGGAGCTGGGAGGCCCCGAAGCCGGCGTCGGTCAGGCCGCCACCGTTGACGAGAGCGCGCTTGCGGAAGACGTCTTCGTGGCGGGATTCGTCCATGAGCTGGGTGCCGAGGATGAGCTGGGTCTCGAACTGTTCCGGGTGGACGGTGCCCATGAAGCGGCCGGGAAGGTCTCCGGCGATGAATTCGACCTGCGTGAGGAAGGTGCAGAGCGTGCACATCGCCATTTCGATGTCGTCGGGGAGGTCCTTGATCTCCTCCCAGGGGATATCGACCGCGGAGGACCACTGGCGCTGCATGGCCTCTTCGTAGAGGAGGAGTGCGGACTCGGACCAGACATCGGACTTCGTCTTGTACTGGTTGCGGTGGGCGGCGGAGCGGGGGTCGGGGCGGGCGCCACGCATGGTGAACGTCGGCCAGCCGGCATCGGGGCGAGCTTCCCCGTAGTGCGGGAGCTGGCGCAGGTTCTCGAGGGTGAGGCCCTTGGCGCCGGCTTCGGCGCGGGTACCCCAGCCGTCATCGATGTTGAGCCAGGAGAGGTCGAGACCGGGCTCCATGAGTTGTTCAGTCGACGATGCGCTCATCGTTATCTGTGGCCTCCGAGGGTGATTCCCAAACTCGATATATCTCACCACGGGGCGGGCAGCCGTGGGTATGCACCCGGAGGCTTATTCTGGGGGCCCGAAAGGCCTAGGCCCTTCACGGGGCAACTTAGGCCTTCGAGCGTATACCCGCGATAGATTGCGCTTATTAGACTCCGCCGCGACCCAGTTTGACGGCAGGGGTGTTCGAAACGGAATGACTGCATACGTCTTGCGGCGGGTGGTGCTCACCCTGCCAGTGCTGATCCTCGTGTTGTTTGGATCGTTCGCGCTCCTCCGCCTCATCCCGGGGAGTGCCGCGGAATTGCGGGCGGGCGCGGGCCAGAGCGAGGCCGACGTCGCGCGGCTCGAAAAGCAGTTCGGGCTGGATGAGCCGATCCCGGTGCAGTTCCTGAACTGGGTCGGCCGGCTCGTGACCGGAGACCTCGGCGAATCGATCTGGAGCACGGAACCGGTCTCGGAAGAGATCAAGCGGCGGTTCCCGCCGACCGCCGAGCTCGCAGTGCTGGGGGCGCTGTTCGCGGTGCTGGTGGCGGTGCCCGCGGGGACCATGGCGGCGCTCAACCAGGACCGCTGGATCGACCGCGTGTTGCAGGTTGGGACGGCGGTGGGCATTGCGATACCGAACTTCTTCCTGGCGACGCTGGCGATCATGCTGCCGGCGCGGTGGTGGGGGTGGACGCCGCCGACGGGCTACGTTTCGCTGTTCGAAAACCCGGTGGAGAACGTGCAGACGCTGCTCTTGCCGGCGGTGATCATCGGACTGGCGCAGGCCGCGGTGATTACCCGGCTGACGCGGTCATCGCTGCTCGAGGTGCTTCGGCAGGACTACATCCGCACGGCGCGGGCAAAGGGCCTGGCGGGCAGGACGGTCATCATCCGGCACAGCTTCCGGAACGCGATGGTGCCGATTGTCACGATCTTCGGGTTGCAATTCGCCACGCTTCTCGGCGGGTCGGTGATCATCGAGTCGGTGTTCAGTATTCCGGGGATGGGCGCCGGGGTACTTTCGGCGATTGGGCGGCGTGATTACGACCTCGCGCAGACGCTGATCCTCATCTTTGGCCTTGTCCATATCGTCTCTGTTTTTGTGACGGATATGGCCTACACCCTGGTTGATCCGCGAATCAAGTACACCTGAACGTACGTGGACGATCACTCAATGCTAGCAACTCATGGGGTGCATTCATGACGACCAGGGCAGCGGTCAATCCCGCGATAGGTATCACGCAAAATCAGCGGCGGACGTGGCGCGCCATGGCGGGCCTGAGGCGTTTTGTATCCAAAAAGCCGCTCGGGGCGCTCGGGCTGTTCTTCATCTGCGTCGTGCTGGTTGTGGCGGCCGTACCGCAGGCGTTCGAGCGCACGGACCCCAACACGGTCGACCCGTTCCGGATCCTGGAAGGCCCGGGGAGTTCGGCGTGGTTTGGGACCGACCAGCTGGGGCGGGACATTTACTCGCGCGTCGTCCATGGGGCGCGGATTGCGGCGGTCGTGGGCTTTGGCGCGGTGGCGATCGCGGCGATCATCGGGACCACCATCGGCATCGTGAGCGGGTACTACGGGGGATGGGTGGACCTGGTAGTGCAGCGGTTCATGGATGCCATCCTGGCGTTCCCGCCGCTGGTGCTCGCGCTCAGCGTGGTGGTGGCCATCGGTCCATCGGTCGGGAACCTCGTGTTTGCGCTGGCGTTCGTTTCGGCCCCGTCGTTTTCGCGGATCGTCCGGGCGTCCACGCTCTCGGTGCGACAGATGACGTATGTGGAGGCGGCGGTCTCGATCGGGCAGTCCACCCCGCTGATTATCTTGCGGCACATCCTGCCGAACGTGGCGGCGCCGATCCTGGTGGTGGCCACGGGAGCGATCGGGTCGGCCATTTTGGTCGAATCGGGATTGAGTTTCCTTGGGCTGGGACCGCCACCGCCGAACGCGACGTGGGGCAGCATGCTCTCGCTCGAGGCGCGTTTCTACCTCACGACGGCGTGGTGGCTGGCGGTTGTGCCAGGGGTTGCCATTTCTCTCACCGTGCTGGCGTTCAACCTCCTGGGCGATGCCCTGCGGGACGTGCTCGACCCCCGGTTGCGGGGCCGCTGATGGGGATGACCTGGTGGCCAGCGGGCCCGCGACGTCCCGGGAGAGGGGAGGCAGCAACGAACCAGACAGGGAAGCAAATGCGGATACGGAATCGGCACAGGTTTAGGGGTGGCGCGAAAGCCGCCTGAGTTTCCGAGGGGTAAGGAGAACGCAAATGCAAGACAGGACTGACTACTGGTCGCGATGGTGGACGAAACGCGCATCGCGGCGGCGGGTGATCGGCGGAGGGCTCTCGCTCGGCGTAGGGGCGGCGGCACTCGGCATCGTCGGGTGCGGTGACGACGACGACGATGATGGAGGCGACGCGGGCGGGACCACGCCGGCAGCGAGCACGGCAACGACTGCGGCGGGCGGCGGCGGGACCGCATCGGCGCTGCCGGACCACCCGCTGTTCAAAGGCCTCCCGGGCGGGAAGGCCGGGGGCAAGTTCGTCTGGGCGCAGGCCGATGACCCGGTCGGCGGAGACCCGCACAGCCACGAGGAGCCGGGCACGCAGGCGCTGACTTCGCCGGTTCACAACTGCCTGTTCTTCCCCTGGGAAGAGAAGCCGGGCGAGCAGACCATCATGGGCGAGCTGGTCGAGAAGTGGGAGCAGCCATCGGACACCGAGGTTGTCCTGACCCTTCGGAAGGGCGTGAAGTGGCAGAACGTCAAGCCGGTGAACGGGCGGGAGTTCGTCGCCAGCGACGTTGCGTACAACCTGAAGCGGATGGTCGAGACGCGGCCGGAGAACCGTCTGCGGGGGATGTTCGAGCCGATTTCGTCGATCGAGACGCCCGACGACTACACCGTGAAGTTGACCCTGGCGCATCCGTTTGCGCCGTTGTTCATCAACCTGGGGTTCACCTGGGCGCAGATGGTTTCGCGCGAGGTTGTCGAGGCCGGGACGATTGAGCGGACACCGATTGGCACGGGGCCGTACCTGCTTGATAAGTGGGAGCGCGGAGTCCAGGCGACCTTCAAGCGGAACCCGGATTACTGGAAGCCCGGCCTGCCGTTCTTCGACGAGCTGGAAATGCAGGTGCTTGCCGACCGTGCGGTGCGCGAGGCGAAGTACCTTTCGGGCGAGACGGACCTGGGCGCGGTGAACGTCCTTGGTTCGAAAGCGGACGTCATCACGAGCCAGATGTCGGACATCAAGGCCAAGGTGCCGGGAAGTTTTGTCGAGATCCAGGCGGCCTTCAGCTCGAAGCTCCACCTGTACTTCAACGTGACGACGAAGCCGTTCGACGATGAACGGGTCCGCCGCGCGATTGCGCTGGCATTCAACTACGACCAGATGATTGCCGCCTTCGCGGCCGGGCGCGGCCTGCGGACGGGCGAAATGTCCTCCGGGAACGCGTTCTGGGCGGCGCGCGAAGCCGACATGCCGAAGTTCGACCTGGCCCAGGCGAAGGCCCTCCTGGAGCAGGCGGGGCAGTCGGGGCTGAAGACCGAGAACTGGGTCTCGCCGCAATACAGTGGCACGACGCTGGCGCCGATCATGCAGGGGCTGCTGAAGCAGGCTCTCGGTATCGACGTCGCGCCGAAGACGCTCGAGAACGCCCAGTGGATCTCCGAGGTCTACCGCGCCCAGAAGCCCTACCCGCTTTCGAGCCACGGCGACTGGTCGTTCGACGACCCGGACCGCACGCTGCGCGAGTACTACCACTCGAAGGGTTCGGCCCAGCACCAGAACCTCAACGACGCGGAACTCGATGGCATGCTCGATAAGCAGCGCCGGGAACTCGACAAGACCAGGCGCCAGGAACTGGTCCGCGACATCCAGAAGTACATGATGGACAAGGCCTACACGGTGCCGCTGTTCACCATCGGCTCGATTACGGCGGTGCCGGACTACCTCAAGTGGGCCGACCTCCGTGGCGGCAACGTCAACTCCTACCGGACTCGGGACATCATTTCCGCGACCGGCGGGCCGCGGGCCGGCTAGGAGCGCAGTTTTCCCCCCGGTGGTGCCAGGGGTCCCGCATGTGCTGGCGGGGCCCCTGCACCTCCATCGGACCAGGCGAAAGGAGGAGGCGGCGATGCCGTTGTACGAGTACCTGTGCGAGTGCTGTGGTGCCAGGGAAGAGGTGTTCGCCCGGAGCGTGGATCGGGCCGCCACACCTCCTCCCTGCCCGAACGGGAAGGCCGGGAAAACCAACCCGCACCGGATGAAGAGGATCATGAGCCCGTTCGCGCGGCACCTGACCGAGGGCGACAAGCTGGCCGAGGCCGAAGCAACGTATGGGGCCGAGGTGGAAGCCGTGATGGGGAAGGGCCCGGATATCGGGAGGCTCGCGCGGCGCTACGACCGGCTCTCCCACGACCTCCCGCCGGGAGACATCCCGCCGAGTTCCTAGCGCGGCTCCCGGAATCCGGCCAATAGCGGCGGCTTCGCTCGCAGGACGATCAGGAGCACGACAGGATGGCCCGGATGCCTTCGGCCATGGCGTCACGGGCCTGGGCGGGGCTCATGTCGCGGACGGTCCGCATCAGGTCATAGGACTCGAAGGAGCAGATCACGTCGAGGAGCGCCAGTGTCCTGGCACGGTCCGCGGCGTCGAGCGCATCGAGTTCCGGGGCGAACTGGCGTTCGAGCTGGCGGGCAAAGAGCCGCCGGCTCTCGGCGAGTTCCTGGGCAATCACGCGGTGGAGCGGGGCGCGCATGCGCGCAACGCGGGCGGCCGGGGCGACCGCCTCGAACAGCTTCAGCCGGCGTTCGGCGGCGGCAGCGATCCGGCCGGCCAGTGGCCCTTCACCGGTCGCCGGGACATCCCAGAGTGAGCGGACGCGCTCTTGCTGTCGCGCTATCGCGGTCCGGTCCAGGTCGTCCAGGTCATCGAAATAGCGGAAGACGGAGCGCCGGGAGAGACCAGCGCGACGGGCGACTTCGCCGGCGCCGGGCCTGAGGTTTCCCTCGGCATAGAGGTCCAGGAGGGCGTCGACGACCGCGACCCTGTTGCGCTCGCGGCTTGCGCGGCGGCCGTCCGGCCTTGCCGGGGCCGTTTCTCCGGCGGCATTCGAGGCAGGGGAGCTCACGGGGCCCATCATCGAAGCGGCCGCGGTGGTCGTCAATCACAATTGGCACGCGGAGTGCCAGAAGCGAGGTGCGGCGCGCCCCCGACGACACCCTCCTATTCGAGTTGCAGGACGGCCGGGAAGACCTGTGCCACGTCCGGGTAGTACGTCCACATCCGTGTGATTCGCTTACCGTCGTGTTCGACCACGGAGCAGCCGTGCTGACTGACCGGTTTTCCGTCGAGTTCGGCCGCGGTCAGGTACCAGCGGAGGACGGCCCGGTTGCCCATCGCCAGCACCTCCTCGATCTCCCGGTGTAGGCCGGGCACGCTCTCCCACCACGCAGGCAGAATCCTGCGAGCCCTCGACACCGGCACCGCGTTCACACGTCCCGCGAAGTGGTCCAGGAGCGGGTCGGCGTAGCAGGCGAGC
>JAHDWR010000127.1:0-4188 GCA_023382755.1 Dehalococcoidia bacterium | reverse complement strand
CGCGTTCACACGTCCCGCGAAGTGGTCCAGGAGCGGGTCGGCGTAGCAGGCGAGCTGCTTTTCGATGTCGCGCTCGTTCTCGGCCTCGTAGACGGTGCGGATGAGGCGCTCGCCCGCTTCCTCGTACCGCGCCCGCTCTCCCTCCGGGATCGGGGGCCCCGACGGCGCAGCGCTGGCTGCGCCTGGGGCCCTCACCTTCCCGGCGAGCTGGCGGTCCATCTCGCCCTGGTCGGCGTGAAGGCGGATGAGCTGGATGCGCTCACCGTCGTGCTCGGCGATGCCCACACCGTGGAACTCGACACGATTGCCAGTCGGCGGGAATCCGAAGACCTCCCCATTGTGGTTGAACTGGATCTTGTACTGGTAGGCGACGCGGTCGCCGGTCGCGTCGATCCACTGGATCTCGCGGTGCGCATTGCCATAGATGCGGGGCGTCGTCGTCTTTTCAAACTCTCGAAATTCGGCAGTCGGGGCAGCCCAGGGAATGTCGCCGTTCAGGTAGTACGTCACGGTGTCGCCCCAGACCGAGTACATGCGGTCATAGTCCTGGGCGTTCTCACCGGCCACGCACTCCTGGACGAGGCGGATGCCGTTCTCGCGTTGGGTTGTCATGCGGTCCCTCCCTGCGCCGCGGGCCGCCCCGTCCATGCCACCGACCGGGTGAACTTGCCGTCGCGCACCTCGTACACGGTGAAGGCGTAGATGGCGATCTTCGCGCCGGGCGGGCCGAACATCTCGTCGCTGCCCGTGTTCGTGCCCTGCCACAGCTCTTCGATGCCGAACCAGTCGCCCTCACCGGCGAGCACGCGGAGCACCTTCGTCTTACGGTCGGGACAGGCGGCGGTCGCACGCTGCTCGAGGGCGTACATCTCCACCTTGCCGCCACTGGTACCCCGGTTGGGCCGGTAGCCATCGTAGTCGTCGGCATACAGGCCGGCGTAGCGTTCGAAGTCGTCGTTGTAGACGTGTTCGTGCCGTTTCGCGAGGCGTGTGGCCTCTTCGAGGTTCATGGGGAAGCACCTGCCGCAGGGAGGATTGGCCCCATCACATCGACCATCTCGACGATGAGACCGTCGCGGACCGTGAAGAACTCTGTGCCCTCCGCTCGCAACTCCGTCCCGGCCGAGAAGCCCGGGACATCCCGCGCCACGATGCCGGTCCATGTGTACCTGAGGGCGACGCGGTTGCCCTCGGCGATGGCCTCGTGGACCTCTGTGTGGCTGTCGCGCAACCAGGTCGATAATCCGGCAACCGTGTCGCGCGTCGGCTGCTTCCCCACTACGCGCCGCGCAGGCGTCTGCGGCGTGGCCGCGAACTCCTGGACGCAATCTTCGCTCCACGCGCTCAGGAACTTCTCGACGTCGACGTACACTTCTGGCGGGTGATCGTTGTAGAGCTCGATCGCGCGGAGGACCACGGCTTTCGGTGCGTTGTCTGTCATTGTTCGGGCTCTCCTTAGCTGAAGTCCTCGATGGTGGTGAAGCCGACCGTGCCGAAGCTGCCCATCGACTCCATCACGCGGGGCACGTCGGCGAGGGCGATGCGCTCGGAGACGATTGACTCCGGGTTGAGCTTCCCTGAGACAACCATGTTCAACATGGGCCGGTAGTGGTGGTGCGGGTTGCCGAGCGAGCCCCGGAACTGCACTTCGTTGAAGACCATGGCGTCGACCGGCAGTGACACCTCGCCCGCTTCGGCGGCGGAGGTTAGGCCGATCTGCACGTGGATGCCGCCCTTGCGCAGCGAATTCACCGAGTTCAAGAGCGTCGCCTTGATCCCAAGCGCGTCGACCGAAACATCGGCGCCGCCGCCCGTAATCTCGCGGACGCGGGCCGGCACATCGCCGGCAGTCGCATCGACTGTCGCCACGGCGCCTTGCTCGCGGGCGCGCACGAGTTTTGTCTCATCGAGGTCGACCGCGATGACCTGGGCGCCGAGCGAGGCTGCGACCTGGATGGCGGAGAGCCCGATGCCGCCGCACCCGTTCACGACGACCCAGTCGCCGCCCTTCACCTCGCCGCGGTCGGCCACACCGTGATAGGCGGTCATGAAGCGGCAGCCCATGGCGGCGCCGGCCGCGAACGACACCTCGTCGGGAAGCGGGATGGCGTTGAAATCGGCGCCACCGATGACTGCGTATTGCGCGAAACCGCCCGTGCGCCGGCCGGCGCGTTCGCACAGGTTCGAATCGCCGGAGTTGCAGAACCGGCAGGCCCCGCAACCGTTGTGGAATGGCGTGAGCACGCGCATTCCGGGCTTGATGAGGCGGACATCCGCCCCGACCTGTTCGACGATGCCGGCCTGTTCGTGGCCGAGGATGGCCGGCATGGGCGGCTTGAGACCGATCCATGCCCAGTCGCCTTGCCAAATGTGCCAGTCACTGCGGCAAACGCCGCAGGCCATGACCTTGATGAGGACATCGCGCGGGCCCACCTCCGGGACGGGCATATCGCGGACCTCCAGCGGGAGCTTCGGACCTTCCATAACAACGGCCTTCATTTCGGCCTCCTTCCCTGGGTTTGGGTCGTCGAGTGACTGCAGGTCATGGTGTTACCCCTCGGCGTGGGCGGTGATTGCGCCGGGCCCGTCGTTGATCCGCACGATGAGACCGTCACGGACGGTGAAGAAACACAAGGCCTCCATCTGGAGCTTCGCGCCGGCAGCGAACCTGGCCAGTGGCACGCGCCACGTGGCCGTCCACGCGTACCGGCACGCGACATCCTCGCCATCGGCGACAATCTGGAGCGGCGTCACGCAGCAGTCGCTGAGGGCGGCGGCAACCATCCTGATGCGTTCGATTTGAGGCTTGCGGCCGACGTAGTGGGCGGGCGGTCCGAAGAGCGCCGCCTGATGATGCTCACAGTCCTCGGCACCCAGGTCCGCCGTCTGGAGGATGGTGTCCGGGCCGTTGTACATCTCCCAGAAGCGGGCAACGACGGCTTTCGGGCTGGTGCTGGTCATTGCTTATTCCTCTGCTGCCGGTTTGCGGGTGTAACGAACGACGGGTGTCATCTCTTCCACGATTTCGACTGGCGCTGCAAGGAGCGCGTTGATGCGCAGAAGAAGGTCGCGATAGACGGAAAGCTGCTGGTTTCTGGCCACGTGCTCGTCGCGAGAAGCGAGCGTGGGATAGTGCTTGTAGAAGACGATCGTGTCCGGGTTCGCCGCAGAATTGGCGAAGTCCATCACCAGTGCCGGATCCGCTTCGTACACCGCCTGCGGAGGAACGGCCTCCTCGAGGACCGCGAGCAACTCCGGCCCCTGACCCGGAGTCGCGTGGACGCGGGCGACCACGACAATACCGTCGACTTCCTCCTTGCTGCAGCCGCTGTGACCGCTCGGTGGCCCCTGCCGCCAGGCCGGACCGGCCCGGCTGAACCGAACAACCGGCGTCGCTACCTCAACGATCTCGGTGGGCTGCGCCAGTAGCTCGCTCGCCCGGGCGAGATGCGCCCGATAGGCGGGAATGCGTTCATGGTTCGCCAGATGCTCGTCGAGGGAGGCGCGGCTGGCGTAGTGCTCGTAGAGGACGACCATGTCGGGGTTCGCAGGCGAGGTGCTGAAGACCACGGCGAGGGGCGCTGCCGGGCCTTCGATCTCGGGGGCGGCCGCCGTTACCTCTTCGAGGAACTGCAGCAACTCCTCGCGCTTGCCCTCTCGGGCAACCATTCGGCCGATGAGCATGACACCGCCCAGGGGTTCCTTCTTGTATTGGTTCATGCCAGGGGCTCCCAACACGCTTGGTGAACTGCGGGGAGCCGGGCCCGTCGGCAAGCGCCCATTCCGGCGGCTTCGCGATGGCCGCGTGCTGGCTGAGCGCCCGCCCACAGCTTTCTTACGACATCAATGTTTGTCCGTTCGGTTGGGGCGTAGGTCATGGGGTACCTCCCGGCCCAAGGAGCGGTGGGCCGACAATTTCGACCATGCGGGTGATGAGCCGCGTCGTCGGCCCATACCTCCAGAAAGCGCTCTGTCCCGTAAGTCTCGGGGGTGCCGTCGTTGTAAGGCTCGATGTGGCGGAGGACGACGTCTTTCGGAGTCGAGGCGGCCATCTCACACCTCCTCTTTGTCGATTGAGAGGACCATGGGTCCGCTGAGCTGCTTGTCGTACACGACAAGGCCTTCCCGGATGGTCATGAAGTCCGCCCCATCCATCCGGATGCGCGAGCCGGCCGGGATTCCGGGCAT
>JAHDWR010000126.1 GCA_023382755.1 Dehalococcoidia bacterium | reverse complement strand
GCTACCCCCACACCGCCGGCTACCGCCGTAGCCCGAAGTCCGGCGGCCAGGGCCTCGTCGACCTCCTCTACCGCCGCTTCGAAAGCCTTGGCGGCATCGTTTCCTACGAAACCGGCGCCATCGACCTGGTCGTGGACCGCGATGGCGCGGTGACCGGCGTCCGTGCCCGCAGCCCCGAAGGACTCGTCGACATCTACGCCGCTGGCGGCGTCGTCCTCGCTTCCGGCGGTTTCCAGGCAAACGTCGAGATGCGCGTGCGCTACCTCGGCCGCTTCGCCGACTCGCTCATCCTCCGCGGCAGCCGCTACAACACCGGCGAAGGCATCCGAATGGCCATCGACGCCGGCGCCCAGCCCGCGGGCCAGTGGGGCGACTACCACTCCGCCGTCCTCGATGCCCGCTCACCGAAGATCGAATGCGGCGTGACCGCCCTCTACAACTACCAGATGGGCATCTTCATCGACCATTCCGGCCACCGCTTCCTCGATGAGGGCGAGGACTTCCGCGACCACACCTACGTGAAGTTCAGTAAGTTCATCGTCGAACAGGCCGGCGGCGAGGCCTGGTGCATCTTCGACCAGAAGGCCTACCAGCGGGAGGAATTCGCCCGCGCCTGGCGCCCCGTCGGCCCACCCGTCGAAGCAGACACACTCAAGGAAATGGCGGAGAAGATGGACCTGCCCGCCGAAAACCTCATGGACACCATCGCCAACTTCAACGCCGCCGTGCAGCCCGGCGACTACGACCTCGACCGGCTGGATGGGAAGCGCACGCTCGGCATCACTCCGCCCAAGAGCAACTGGGCCCTCCCGCTCGATGAGCCCCCGTACATCGCCATCCCGGTCACCGGGGGCATCACGTTTACTTTCGGCGGGCTCAAGTGCGACACGCTCGCCCGCGTGATCGATACCCGTGGCCACGTCATGCCGGGGCTCTATGCTGCCGGCGAGCCGATGGGCGAGATCTTCTACTACAACTACCCGGGCGCCAGCTCGGTCATCCGCGGCGCCGTCTACGGCCGCATCGCGGGCAGGGACGCGGCCGCGCGTGTGTAGCGCCGCACGGCTGCCCCTTTCCTCACAGCGCTTCGCAGCCGATATACCAGACATGGCAATCTTCTGGCTCTGGGGTCTCCGCAACCCGGCGGTCCTGCTCGGCGGCATCGCGGCCTTCGCCGGCTACCGGGGCGTCGCCGATTGGTCGATCGCGATGGTGGTCGTCCTCGCCTTCGGCGTCATCGCCGAGGTCGCCAACCGCTTCGGCCGGCGCGCGCTCGCGAAAAAGCGCCGCAAACAGGCCGCCGTCCTCGCCCTCCGCTCCGCCGCCGAAGTCCGCGACCGCTTCCGGACCGAACACCAGCGCAAGGCCGCCTGACCGGCCGAGACCCTCTCACTTCCGCATCCGCCGGAACCTGCTAGTCTACCCGCGCTATGGAGCGGTGGACGTTCCTCACCAACCACGCACACGTCCTGCTTTGCATCGCCGCCGACCCCGGCGTGCGGCTTCGTGATGTCGCCGAAAAAGTCGGCATCACCGAACGCGCTGCCCAGCGCATCGTCGCCGACCTGGTAGAAGCGGGCTATCTGACGAGGACCCGCGTGGGCCGCCGCAACCAGTACGAAATCCACCCCGAACTCCCCCTGCGCCACCCGGTCGAGCAAGCCCGCGAAGCCGGCGACCTCGTCCGCCTGCTGGGCTCCGCCTGAGCCGCCCGCGGGCGATTCACCTAAGGCGGAGCCTCCGGTACCATAAAACGCTCGGGCGCCTCGATAGCTCAGTTGGTAGAGCGAGCGATTCGTAATCGCTAGGTCCACGGTTCGAATCCGTGTCGAGGCTCCAACCCCCCACCCCACCGGCGCCCCATTTTCGATTGTCGATTGCCGATTCTCGGCCCCCACCACCCCCGGACGCCCCCGCGACACCACCCCACCGCCCCGCGCGCACCACGGCCCGGCGCGCCCCGCGCGTCAGCAAGGGCCACGCACCACGGCCAACGACCGCAACCCCCTCCCCCACCCCAGAACGCGGCCCGCGCGTAGTAGAAACGACCGACCGCTGTCCTCCGCTCGGCCTCCGTTGTGCTGTTGGCGGCCAGGCCGTTTCCGAGCGCGTCCCGCTCCAACGGTCGAAACGCCATCGACGTTTTCCGCGCCTACACTTCGAACGTTAGCTGGCTTGCGATGTCGTGGCTGAGTTCGGTTACTTCGCGACAATTCCTGTCGCGGATGCAAAACATTTGCCACCGCGCTACACTCCGCGGTGGCAACCCCAACCCTGGAGCGGCCCCATGCAGCTGCGGCTCTTTTTCGCCACGCCCATCCTCGCCCTGGCGGTCGCCTTGACAGCCGTCGGCGTTGGGTGCTCCGAAGGTGAGAGTGCAGGCGAGCGCATCGATGGCGCCGTGGATGCATACAACCGCTACGTCGAGGAGTTGTCGGCACCAATAGCCACTACTGCTGAGTCGTGCCTCAGGACGGGTTGGGGGTCGCCGACAAGCCCGCCTTGTAGGAGATGGATCGCCTGGACACAGGACAACGAGGATGTCCTGTCTGATGCCATCAATGCATTATCCGAGCCGTTCGGAGATGATGACGCAGACCGATACCGCCGGGCGTTGTTGAGCACCCTCCGCGAATACCGCCGCGCCTTCTCGGAGGCAGCCGATGCCGTGGCCAGTGGCGATCGGTCAGATTGGATCACGGCGATGACGAGATTCCGAGCCGCCCAGGAGCAGGGCAGGCGGGCCGACGAGATTCGCTTTGAAATCCTAAGCGAGTGAACCTACGGTGCAGGCAGTGATCCTTGGGGCCGGCTCGACGAGCGGGCAGGCTCGGATTGAGGATGATTCGGTATGTGGCCATGGATAGCATCCGTAGCCTCGGTCTTGTTGGGGCTCATTGCGGGATTCGGTCTCGAGGAATGGCGCGCGGGTCGCGAGAGGAAGCGCACCAAACGCGCGGAATCGTTGCGGCTGCAAACCGAGCGACTCAGAGACGTCCGCCGTCTGGTTGAGTCATACATCCAGCAGTGCCAGGAGTGGGTGGTAGCGTTCGCCGAGGGGAGGACCCCACGGCAATCAATATCGGCACTTTTCAGCGCCTCTCAACGGGTTTCGCAGTCAAGGTGAAGTATCGATGCGGTGACGCCGAGCTCACAGCGCGGCTAGCGCGCCTCAACGATGCATTGACTCAGGTGGTCATCAATCGGGCAACGGATCCGATGGTTTTCATTGCAATGACCCACCCCGCGATCGAGGCTGTCTATGCGCGAATGGAGGAATTGGACCTGCCGGACGTTTAGCTCCTCCACGCTCCGAAACTCGTCACCCGCGCGACAGCTCCTGTGCGTTAGACTCCTGCCCGATGTTGCTGACCCTCTTTGAGCATGACGCTGCGACTTGGACCGCCTGGGGCACGTGGGCGTACACGTTGTTCACCCTGATCCTGGCGATCGGAGCGATTGGAGCGTACCGCAGTTCTAAAGGACAACTGCTCGAGGCTGAGGAGGCTCGAAGGGACGCGCAACGGCCCCTCGTGGTCCCGGTGGACGTCTATGGGCGCGAGGAGTACGAGGAGGAGGCCGGGCCGACTTGGGTGATCAGCATCAAGGTACACAACATCGGCGTGGGGCCTGCCTTAGAGGTGGTGGCGCGTGTCTGGCTGAAGCAGGCCGGAGCGTGGCTGCCCGACGACCGCCCAACGGGCAGTCGCTCTGAAGGGCCGTTCCGCTGCAAGTCCCCACATGGCACTTCAAGCCCGGTGGCGATTGGTGTCGGGGACGCCGCGACATTGCCATTCCTCGAGGGCGGCTTCCGGCTTAACGTGGGCGTTCCGGAGCCACTTACTCAGTACGTCGCATACTGCGTGATCGACTTCAGTGACATCTACGGTCGCAGGCTTAGGTATCCCACCGGTCACCAGGTCGCGCCTGACGACGACTTCACGGCCGCGGACTATCGGCACGTCGTAGAAGAGGTGAGCTGAGCACGGTCTCACCCTCACCCCTTCCCCAGCGCCGCCGCCCGCTCGCGCCACTCCGGAAACACCGCGTCCAGCCCCCAGCGCCGCACCACCTCAGCCGGCCGTTGCAGGTCCTCCAGCACCTCCACGCCCGCCTGCTCGAACACCCGCTCCCGGTCGACCAGGGCCGCGACCAGCCAGCCGGCCGGGTTGCGCACTCCGCCGCGGCGCAGCTCTGTCGCCAGCTCGCCCAGCGCGCCGAGCACCCGTACCGGCCCGTGCGAGGCCACCAGCGCCCCCGGCGAATCGACCCCCAGCTGCCGCAGGGCGCGCAAAATCTGCTCGCGCGACTCCCCGGAAGACTGCTGGTGGTGGTGGTGGATCTCTTTCTCTCCCTGGCGAGGGAGAGGATCAGGATCTCCACCACCACCATTCGCATACGCGCGGGATTCGGATGGGGTGGCAGTTTCTGCACCCGCGTGAACCTGAATGGTGGCATTTTCCGCACCCCTTCCGGCGGCCGAAACAACGCCCCGGCCCGGGCCACCTGGGCCTGGTATAACGCCCCAGGCCGGCGTTTCGTATCCGGCGCTATAGCCGCGCGCGGCGCCCGGACGCGGCGGCTCGTGCGTCCGCAACACCTCGAGCGCAACGAGTTCCGCCACGGCCGCGTCGAGCGCCCGCTTCGAAGCGCCGGTGAGCCCCGGCAACTTGCCGGACCAGTACGCCCGCCGTGCGCCCGTCTCGGGGTCCACCACCGGCGTCCCGTGGCGGAACAGCTTGAGCACGAGCAGGAGCGGCACCCCGCCGCGCGCCCGCGCCGGCAGTTCGTCGACCACCCAGTCCGGCAGCCACGGGGGCTGGAGCAATAGCCCGGCCGCCGCGTCGACGCCGCCGGGCCCATGGAGCGCCCGCGGCCCCACCACAACCTTCCCGGGAAGCCACCGGCAGCTCGCCTCCACCAGCTCGATCGGCGCGCCGGATTCGATAACGACCACGTACTGCACGCTGCACACCTCCACCCGGGCCCGCCCGGGGAGGCAACGTAGGATTCCCGATCGATTCGCCACAACCCCCCGGTGTCACCGCGACACCGTTTGTCCGCCTGCGCCGTATCCTCGTCTCCCAGTGCACCGCCTCGCCGTTGTCATCTGCCTTCTCGCTCTCGTGTCAATCGCCTGCGCCGGGAGACCTTCGGACGCCCCCGATGGCTCGCGGCTCCCCGCGGGCGTTGTCTGCGAATGGGCGCCAGTGGTCCGTGTCGTCGATGGCGACACCATCCGCGTCAGCATCGCTGGCATGGAGGAGCGTGTCCGCTACATCGGCATCGATACGCCCGAGACCGCCGGTTCGCCCCGGGGCGAGGAGCCCTTCGGCCCCGAGGCCACGGACTACCACCGGAAGCTCCTCGGCGATGGCCCCGTGTGCCTGGAGCGCGACGTGTCCGACCGTGACCGCTTCGGCCGCCTCCTCCGCTACGCCTGGCTCGAAGACGGCACGATGGTCAACGAACTGCTGGTCGCCGCGGGCATGGCGCGGGTTGTCACCTTTCCCCCGGATGTGCGCTACATCGAGGACCGGCTTTTGCCTGCCCAGCGTGAAGCCGCCCGGGCGGCCCGCGGACTCTGGGGCGAATAACCCGTCCCCGGAATGCGGTCACTTCCCCTCGCCGCGAGCAGGGGCGGCCGCGAGCGGTACTACTGGCCGGACGGCCAGCTATTTATCACTTTTGTAGCAGCATTAGAAGCATTGATACATGACTCGTGATGTATGCACGCTGGTTGACCGGAAGCCTTGTGTACGCACTGATTGACGATTAAAGGCACGTCCGCATGGAAAACGGTTAAGGAAAGAACCTTCACCGTTCGTGCGGCGTACTACCTGATATCGCGCAATCATTGTGTAGGGGAATTCATGGCAGAAGAATATTGGAACCGATACTGGAAAGAGCGCCGCACGCGCCGCCGATTCCTTGGTGGAGCTGTTGCGACAGGTGCCGGCGCCGCCGGTCTCGCGCTTGTTGGCTGTGGCGATGACGATGACGATAACGGCGGCGGTGGTGGCGGACTCGCCACTCCCACGCCCGGCGTCGATGCAACTCCCACCCCGTCCGACCCGTTTGCCGCCGCCAAGCGCGGCGGCACCTATCGCACCACCTGGACCGGCGACCCGCCGACCCTCGACCCGTACGGCAACCTCTCGTTCCTGACGAAGGGCTTCTCGGCCTACACCTACAGCCGCCTCTTCAAGTACAACACCGGCCCCGGCATCAAGCAGGCCGACCTCCAGCCCACCGGCGACCTCGCCGAATCGGCCGAGGCCAACCCGGACGGCACCGTCTGGACGATCAAGCTCAACCCCGCCGCCAAGTTCCACGACGTGGCACCGCTCAACGGCCGCGCCGTCACCAGCGACGACGTTAAGTTCTCCTGGGGCCGCGCCACCGCCGATACCAACACCAACCGCACCCAGGTGTCCTTCGTCGATAAGGTCGAATACCCGGATGCCAGCACCGTCAAGTTCACCCTGAAGTCGCCGAACGCCGCCTTCCTGGATGTCCTCGCCGATGCCAACCTCATCTGGATCATGCCGACCGAGTCCGATGGCGGGTTCAACCCGGCGCAGCAGGCCATCGGCTCCGGCCCCTGGATGCTCGAAAGCTACCAGCCGAGCGTGTCGTTCAAGTGGAAGAAGAACCCGAACTGGCACTTCAACGGCTTTCCGCTCATGGATGCAGTCGAAGGCCTGATCATCCCCGAGTACGCCAACCGCATCGCCCAGTTCCAGGCCGGCAACATCGACGTTGAAGGCATCACCGCCGAGGACATCGTCAACATCAAGAAGTCGATGCCCAACATCAACCTCTATGGCGAAGTCTCGCAGCAGCTGAGCTTCCTGTTCTTCGATTCCGACCCGGCCTCGCCCTGGGCGAAGGACCCGCGCGTCAAGCAGGCCATCTCGATGTCCATCGACCGCGCCGGCATCATGGACCTGGGCTACAACGTGAGTAAGCTCAAGGCCGAAGGCCTGGATGTCAGCGAGCGCTGGAACAACATCATCCCCGCGGGCATGCAGCGCTTCTGGCTCGACCCGCGGAGCGCCGACCAGGGCGAGTCGAAGAAGTTCTTCGAATACAACGTGGCCGAGGCCAAGGCTCTGCTCTCCGCCGCGGGCTTCCCCGACGGCTTCGAGCTCACCTACCAGTACACCGCCAACCGCTACGGCGCGACGTTCAACGCCATCGCCGAAGCCCACATCGCCTTCCTGAACGACATCGGCATCAAGACCACGACCGAAGTCCAGGACTACTCCTCGAAGTACATCACCCAGACGTTCACCGGGAACATGAAGGGCGTCGCTTTCGCCTACCAGACCCCGTTCCCCGAGGGTGGTGGATACGCCAACCGCATGTTCACGGACAACCCGCTGAACCACTCGAAGATCAAGGACCCCGAACTGACCGACCTCGCGGTCAAGCAGCAGGCCGAGCTCGACCCGGCCAAGCGCAAGGAACTCTTCTTCGAAATCCAGCGCAAGAACGCCGAGAAGATGCACTACATCCCGAGCAACTCCGGCGCCGGCACCGGCTGGGCCGGCTACCAGGGCTACGTCAAGAACATCAATATCCAGACCGTCCCCGGCGCCTACAGCGGCGCCACCGAGGAACTCCCGTTCCTCTGGCTCGATAAGGCCTGATCCAGCCCCTCGCGGGGCAAGCACTCTTCCACCAGGGGGTGGGCCCGGTCCCGGGCCCACCCCCTTCCGCGTGTCCCGGTCCGGGCCGGCGCGCCCCGGAAAGCCGCCGTGAACTTGCCGGAACTGGTCGCCGTCGTTGTCATTGCCACAATTGGGACTGGTTTACCGTCCGGTAGGTTAGGCCCCTTTTCGGCCTCGAAGTGCCGGGCGCGTGCAATCGTTCGAAAGGCGTGAACGGTTGACTGGAAGCTGGGAGGCCAGTAGACATCCTCAGTCATAGCTATAGAAACTATGGCGAAGATAGGGCAATCCTATCGGACACCGGCGACGTACTCTCCGGTGTAACCAGCACCATTCAGGGGGAATTCATGGCAGCAGAATACTGGGATCGATACTGGCGGGAGCGGCGCAGCCGCCGCCGCTTCCTCGGCGGAGCCGTTGCGACGGGCGCCGGGGCCGCGGGCCTCGCGCTCGTTGGTTGCGGCGACGACGATGACGACGATGGTGGCGGGAGCATCGCTACGGCAACGTCCCCCGCGACCGCAACCTCCGGGCCAGGCGCCACACCCACTCCGTCCGATCCCTTTGCCAACGCGAAGCGCGGCGGCATCTACAAGACGACCTGGACCGGCGACCCGCCGACCCTCGACCCGTACGGCAACCTCTCCTTCCTGACCAAGGGCTTTGCCGCCTACATCTACAGCCGCCTCTTCAAGTACAACTCCGGCCCCGGGGTCAAGAAGGCCGACCTCCAGCCCGTCGGCGACCTCGCCGCATCGGCCGAGGCCAGCCCGGACGGCCTCGTCTGGACGATCAAGCTCAACCCGGCCGCCAAGTTCCACAACGTCGCCCCGGTCAACGGCCGCGCCGTCACCACCGACGACATCAAGTACTCCTGGGGCCGCGCCACCGCCGACACCAACACGAACCGCGCCCAGGTCGCTTTCGTCGACAAGGTCGAATACCCCGACGCCACCACCGTGAAGTTCACGCTGAAGGCCCCGAACGCCGCCTTCCTCGATGTGCTCGCCGACGCCAACATCCTCTGGATCATGCCGACCGAGTCCGAGGGCGGGTTCGACCCGGCAAAGCAGGCGATCGGCTCCGGCCCCTGGATGCTCGAAAGCTACCAGCCGAGCGTTGGCTTCAAGTTCAAGAAGAATCCAGCCTGGCACTTCAACGGCTTCCCGCTCATGGATGGCATCGACGGCGCAATCATCCCCGAGTACGCCAACCGCATCGCCCAGTTCCAGGCCGGCAACACCGACGTTGAGGGCATCACCGCCGAAGACATCGTCAACATCAAGAAGTCGATGCCCAACATCAACCTCTATGGTGAAGTCTCCCAGCTCCTCAGCTTCGTCTACTTCGACCCCGACCCCGCATCGCCCTGGGCGAAGGACCCGCGCGTCAAGCAGGCCGTCTCCATGGCCATCGACCGCGCCGGCATCATGGACCTGGGCTACAACGTAAGTAAGCTCAAGGCCGAGGGCCTGGATGTCAGCGAGCGCTGGAACAACATCATCCCCGCGGGCATGGAGCGCTTCTGGCTCGACCCGCGGAGCGCCGACCAGGGCGAATCGAAGAAGTTCTTCGAATACAACGTGGCCGAGGCCAAGGCCCTGCTCTCCGCCGCCGGCTTCGCCGATGGCTTCAGCACCACCTACCAGTACACGGCTAACCGCTATGGCGCGACCTTCAACGCCATCGCCGAAGCCCACATCTCGTTCCTGAACGAGATCGGCATCAAGACCACGACCGAGGTCCAGGACTACTCCTCGAAGTACATCACCCAGACCTTCGTCGGGAACTTCAAGGGCATCGCCTTCGGATACCAGACGCCGTTCCCCGAGGGCGGCAACTACCCGAACCGCATGTTCACCGACAACCCGTCGAACCACTCGAAGATCGTCGATCCCGAGCTGGCGGACCTCGCGGCCAAGCAGCAGCGGGAGCTCGACCCGGCCAAGCGCAAGGAACTCTTCTTCGAAATCCAGCGCAAGAACGCCGAGAAGATGCACTACGTCCCGAGCAACGCGGGCGCTGGCACCGGCTGGGCCGGCTACCAGGGCTACGTCAAGAACATCGACATCCAGACCGTCCCCGGCGCCTACAGCGGCGCCACCGAGGAAGCGCCCTTCATCTGGCTCGATAAGGCGTAAATCCGCCGCGTCCTGCATAATGCACTCACTCTGGGGGTGGACTCACTACTGGTGGCTCCACCCCCTCATCCCGTCTAGTGGAGCCGGTCTATGCAGCGCTATCTCCTCCGCCGCCTCCTTCTGATGGTCCCGACGCTGATCGGCGTCTCTTTCGTGGTCTTCGTTATCGTCCGGGCTGTCCCCGGCGATATCGTGGACCTCATCTCCGGTGACTTCGGCGCGGCCGACCCGGCGGTGAAAGAGGCGATCCGAAAAGACTTCGGCCTCGAAGGCAACATCGTCAGCCAGTACGTCCGCTGGCTTGGCGACATCGTCCAGCTCGATATGGGTAAGTCGCTCATCAGCGGCCGTACCGTCACCAGCGAGCTCAGCAACCGGATGCCGGTCACTTTCCAGCTCGGCATCATGGCCATCTGCTTCTCCCTCCTCATCGCCGTCCCCATCGGGATCATCTCGGCGATCAGGCAGGACACATGGGCCGACTACGCCGGCCGCAGCTTCGCCATCGGCCTCCTTGCCGCCCCCGGGTTCTGGATCGCCATCCTCCTCATCAGCATGGCGGGCCGCTACTTCAAGTGGGGCGTCCCCCCGGCCACCTACATCGAGTTCACGGATAACCCGATCGGCAACATCAAGCTCATGCTGATGCCGGCGATCATCCTCGGCGGCGGCCTCTCTGGCAGCGT
>JAHDWR010000125.1 GCA_023382755.1 Dehalococcoidia bacterium | reverse complement strand
CCTCCGTCGCCCATGCGGTCGGCTACCTGGACCCACGCTATGGCTCCCAGGGAGTGGAGCTCGCATTCAACCAGGAACTCTCCGGCAGGCGGCCGTCTGGCTGGGCCGGCGCCATCGAGGCCGAGTTCAGCCGCGGGCGCATCGAAGGGGACGACATCCGCCTGACCATCGACCCCGCGGTCCAGTCCGCCGCCACCACCGCACTCGGCGCGCGAAAGGGCGCTGTCATCGCCCTCGACCCGCGCACCGGCGAGGTCCTGGCAATGGTCAGCGTCCCGACCTACGACCCGGGCGGGCTCTCCGTCGCTGGCGACGCGCTTTTCAACGACCCGGACGCCCCCCTGCTCAACCGCGCCACCCAGGGGCTCTATCCCCCGGGCTCGACCTTCAAGACCATCACCGCCGCGGCAGCCCTGGGCGGAGGCGTCATCACGCCCGAGACCACCGTGGAGTGCCCCGGGGAGATCGTGATCGACGGTTTCCCCATCTCCTGCCGCAACGTGCCCCAGGGGGTTGGCACCTACCCCTTCCGCGACGCCTTCACCTTCTCCGTGAACGCCATATTCGCGGATGTCGGAGTGAAGACCGGCTGGGAAAAGCTGTTGCGCACCGCCCGCGCGTTCGGCTTCGAACGGACCCTCGACTTCACCCTCGAGACTGCGGCCAGCCAGGTCTACGCGCCCGGTTCGGATCTCTCGCGCGTGCTCCTGGCCAGCACCGCGTTCGGTCAGGGTGAACTGCTTGCAACGCCGCTCCAGATGGCCGAAGTCGCGTCGATCATTGCCAACGGTGGCGAGCTCGCCCATCCGCGGCTCGTGCTGGGGGCCTATCGCCACGGCGAGCCGGTCCGCGAGCTTGAACGCCCCGAAACCACGCGCGTGATCGATCAGTCCCTCGCCCGGACACTGCGCGATTTCATGGTCTCCGTCGTCGACAACGGCCAGGCGAGCGGCGTCGCTATCGAAGGCGTGGAGGTTGGCGGCAAGACCGGCACCGCGGAAGCCGGAGATGGTAGCTCGCACGCGTGGTTCATCGCCTTTGCCCCGGCGGAAGATCCCCGCGTCGCCGTTGCCGTTGTCGTCGAAAACGGGGGCCAGGGGGGCGTCATCGCCTCGCCAATCGCGGGAGCCGTCATCCGGGCGGTACTGGACCGATGAGCGATCAGCCCCGCATCGAGCGATTCCTCGAACACGCGGCCCGCATGGCGAGCGGCTCTGGCATCCACCCCATCGAAGTGCTCCAGCGCATCCAGGCCGCCGCCGAGGGCTCGGTTCGCGACGGCGCAATCGCCAATGCCTACCAGGTCGAGTTTGCTGCCGCCGATACCGACCGGGTCGGCCGCCTTGGCGAACAGCTCGCCCGGGGGGCCAGTCGCATGCTGGATGAACTCGCCGCTGGCCGGGGCCTTCGCCGGCTCGGCCCCTGGCAGTTCGAGTTCGCCCCGGGCCCGGGCGTCGCACCCGGCTCCCTCCGCGTCTCCGCGACCTATCGTGAGCCAGCCCACCGTCCCGAGACCATCGCCGCCGGCTCAACGCGCGTCATAACGCGCCAGCGTGGGAAACGCATCGTCCTCGAAGACGGCACCCGCGTGCCGCTCACGCACACACCGTTCGTCATCGGGCGCGGCGTGGGCTGCGACCTGGTGATCCCCGACCTGAGCATTTCGCGGCGTCACGCCGAGATCGGTTCCGGCCCCGGCGGAGTGCTCACCATTCGCGACCTGGGCAGTCGCAATGGAGTCTCCCTCGATGGCCAACGAATCGAGGCCGAGTCTGAACTCTGGCCGGGTGCGACGCTCACCCTGGGCGATGCCCGCCTGTGGCTGGAGGCGGACGAGTGAGCGGCGAGACGGAATTGCTCCTCCTCCGGCTCGGGTTGATAGCCGTGATCTTTGCCTTCGTCGCTGCGGTGGCTGTTGCGTTGCGCGCCGGGCTTGGCCCGGCCCGGGCCCCGGCCGGCCGTGCTGTCCCTGCACGGGGGCGGGGCTGGCGTCTGGTCGTCGTCGCTCCGGGAGATACGGGCCTCGCTCCCGGCGTCGAATTCTCGGTAGCCGGGACCATGACGATTGGCCGCGACCTGGGCGCCGGAATCGTGCTCGGGGACTCCTCCGTGTCCGGCCGCCACGCCGCCATCGAACGTGTCCAGGGGGGCTGGCGCCTGACCGACCTTGGCAGCACAAACGGCACGTCGGCGAGCGGCCGTCCGGTCGGCCCGGGCGGTGTCGTGCTGAAGGGAGGCGAGAAGATCGTCCTTGGAGCCGTCGTCCTCAGGCTTGCCGGTCCGTGAGGCCCCGCCGCGAAACGTGCGAAATCCCGCCAAGCAGGCCCGCAAGGCCGAAGTTCACCACCAGGCTCGACCCGCCATAGCTGACAAACGGCAGCGTGATGCCCGTCGTGGGGATCACCCGGAGGTTCCCCGCGATGATGACCCCGGCCTGGATGGCGATCAGCAAGGCAACGCTCGCCGCAAGCAATCGCCCATATGTGTCGCCCGCTTCGGCCGCCACGCGCAGTCCCGCGTACAGGAACGCCACGTAGAGAAGCGCTACGCCGGCGGCGCCAGCGAGGCCGAGCTCCTCGGCGATCGCGGTATAGACATAATCGGTCGGCGCTGCCGGAACCGACTCCGGCTGTCCGAGCCCCAGGCCCTCGCCTGTTATTCCACCCGCCTGGATAGCGTAGGTCGCCTGCATGGTCTGGTAGCCCGCTCCAGCCGGGTCCCCACCGGGGTCAAGCCACGTGTCGATCCGGACGTGGACATGGCCGAACGCCACGTAACCGACGAGCCCCGTCGCTGCGAGAAGCGCCAGGCCCCCGGCGACGAAGCGGGCCCGACCGGTGGCCACGAAGAGCGCGCTGACAGCGAGGAGGAGCAGGATAGCGATCGAACCGAGGTCGCGGAGCAGCGCGAGCGCGCCAACTGCACCGAGCAACACCACGCCGAGGGGTACCAGATAGGCGGCTCCCGAATACGTTCGGTCGCCGAGGCGCAGCGTCGGCGATGCAAGCACGCTGGCGGAGTCGGCCAGGTACCCCGCGACGAAGATCACCACGAACACCTTGATCAACTCGGTAGTCTGCACCGTCTGCCCGGCGACGTCCACCCAGAGCCGGGCACCGTTGATGGTGGTCCCAAACACACCCGTGACGACCAGGATGGCCAGCGCGGCGATGCCGCCCGTGAATGTGTAGCCCTTTAGCCGCGGGTACCGTGAACCCGCCAAAAGGCCGGCGGCGAAGGCAACCGCGCCCACACTCGCCCAATTTGCCTGGTCCTGGGCCACGCCCGGAGCCAGGCGGACCACGAACACCAGCCCGACGGCCGCCAGGAACGCGCTTACGGCCAGGATCTCCGGCCGCGCACGCGGCGCGAGCGCACGCACGGCCAGATGCGCCACCACCCCGGAAACCCCAAACTGGGTTAGGATTCGACCAGTGTTGGCTGGAAGCGCGAAATCAGCGGCGCGGAGCGCATACCACCCCAGGACCGCAAATGCCGCCGCTCCGGTGAGCAGGAGCACCTCGATGTTACGCTCACGCGGACCGCGAACTTGCCGGAGACTCACGCCCCGTTGAACGCCACAGACGTCATAGATGGACGATACCGCCTCGAACGCTTGCTCGGTACCGGCGGCATGGCCGAGGTCTGGCTGGCCGAGGACCAGCGCCTCGGCAGGTGGGTCGCGGTCAAGTTCCTCCGCGAGGCCTTCACCGCCGCTTCCGACGCGGACGCCGTTGCGGCGTTCGAGCGCGAGGCCCGCGTGATCGCCCGGCTCCAGCATCCCAACATCGTTGGCGTGTTCGATGCCGGCATCCACGAGGGCCGCCGCTTCATCGTGATGGAGTACGTGCACGGGTACACCCTGCGCGAACTCCTCGAGACCCAGGGACGCATGACGGAGGTCGAGGCGATCCGCTACGGCGCCCAGGTCGCGGCCGCCCTCCAGTACGCCCACGAACAGGGCGTCGTCCACTGCGATATCAAGCCCGAAAATATCATTATCAACGAGACCGGCGTGGCCAAGGTCGCCGATTTCGGTGTGGCAGAGACCATCAACAGGACCCTCGCCCCGGGCCAGGCGCAGGACCTGCTCGGCACCATTGCCTACCTGGCGCCAGAAGTCATCCAGGGCGCCCGGCCAGAACCCCGCGCGGATGTCTACGCCCTCGGCCTCACCGTCTACGAGATGGTGGCGGGGCGCCTTCCCTTTTCCGGGTCGAGTGCCGCGGCCATCGCCGGCCAGCGGCTTGCAGCCCCGGCTCCGCTTCTGCGGACTCATGCGCGCGGCGCGTCTCCGGAGTTCGAAGCGGTGCTCGCCCGGGCGCTCGCGCTCTCTCCGGAGGACCGCTTCCCAACCGCGGCCGCCTTCGGCACGGCTCTTCGCCGCGTACCACTGACCCAGGCCCAACCCGCGCCGGTAGTCGCGCCGCCGGGCCGTCCCCCGCAGCTGCGGCGCCGCCAGCCCACCGCCCGCGTGCGGCGCGGGGCGGTGCGTCAGGATGCCGGCGGCGTGAGCGGCGCCACGATCCTCGTGGTCATCGGGATCATTCTCATTGCCATCGGTGTTGGCGCCGCGGCCGCGATATTTCTCGCGAACCAGGACCGCGGTTCCAGCCCCGAGCCCACACCGACCCCCACGACTGCGCCCGCGACCGCCACGTCGACCCTGGAGCCCGAGCCCGAGCCCACCGCCACGCCGACGCGCCGCCCGTCCCCCTCCCCGAGCCCGAGCCCTTCCCCATCGCCGACTCCTACCCCCACCGAGCCGGCCCCGACGGAATCACCAACCGAAACCACTCCGGGCCCCACCTCGCCACCGACCGTTCCCGCAACGTCTACCCCGACACCTTCCCCGACGCCGTGAGATAACCGCCGGTATGAAGAAAGGGGCTGCCCGGAGGCAGCCCCTTTTGTCGTTGTGCTTCTACCGCCGCTAGACGCGGTGGCACCAGACCCAGTGCTCCTTGTCGGCCGTCCCGACGTTGCGCCAATCGGGCTTGCGCGAGCGGCATTCATCGATGGCGATGGGGCAGCGCGTGTGGAACACGCAGCCACTCGGCGGACGCAGCGGGCTCGGCACGTCGCCCAGCAGGATGATGCGTTCACGCTGGCGTTCCACGTCCGGGTCCGGGATCGGCACCGCGGAAAGGAGGGCCTTCGTGTACGGGTGCAGCGGGTTTTCGAAGATCGAGTCCCGGTCCGTCAGCTCCATCATGTGGCCGAGGTACATCACGCCGACGCGGTCGCTGATGTGGCGGACGACCGAGAGGTCGTGCGCGATGAACAGGTAGGTCAGGTTGAACTGATCCTGGAGGTCCTGCAGCAGGTTGATGATCTGCGCCTGGATCGACACGTCGAGCGCGGACACCGGCTCGTCGCAGACGATGAAGTCCGGCTCCACCGCGAGTGCCCGGGCGATGCCGATGCGCTGGCGCTGGCCTCCCGAGAACTCGTGCGGGAACCGGTTGGCGAAATACGGGTTCAACCCCACCGTCTGCAGGAGGTTCTGGACGCGCTCCTTCTTCTCCTTGCCTCCGGCCAGCTTGTGGATGGTCAGGGGCTCGCTGATGATGCTGCCGACGGACATACGCGGGTTCAAGCTCGCGTATGGGTCCTGGAAGATCATCTGCATCTTCCGGCGGAAGCGGCGAAGTTCGCCGCCCTTTACCTTCGTCAGGTCCGTGCCTTCGAAATTGACCCGCCCGGCGGTCGGCCGAGTCAGCTGGAGGATGGCCTTGCCGGTCGTGCTCTTCCCGCAGCCCGATTCGCCGACGAGCCCGAGGGTCTCACCGCGCCGGACTTCGAAGCTCAGACCATCGACCGCGCGCACGTCCGCGACCTTGCGCTGGAAAATCACGCCCGCCGTGACGGGGAAGTAGACCTGCAGGTCCTCGACCTGGACAAGCGTTTCGCCGACGGTACCGGTCCGCTGGCGGGCACTCGAGCTAGTTTGCTGCGCCAACTGGCACCTCCCGATGAACGCGTTCCGCTTCCCAGCACGCCGCGTAGTGCTTCTCGGCGACCAGGTTAAAGGGTGGGTATTCCTCTGTGCAGCGGTCAACCCGCCACGCGCAGCGCGGATAGAAGGGACATCCCGGCGGCAGGTGCGCGAGGTCCGGCGGCAGGCCCTCGATCGGGACCAGCTTCTCTTTCCGCGATTCGTCGAGGCGCGGCACCGAATTCAGCAGACCAACCGTGTAGGGATGCTTCGGGTTGCGGTACAGCTCGACCGCCGAAGCCGTCTCGATCACCTTGCCCGCGTACATCACGTTCACGCGGTCCGCGTACCGGGCTACCACGCCCAGGTTGTGCGTGATAATGATCACGGCTGTCCCGAACTCGCGGCTCAGGCGGCTCATGACCTCCAGGATCTGGGCCTGGATGGTCACGTCGAGCGCCGTCGTCGGCTCGTCCGCGAGGAGCAGCTTCGGGTTGCAGCTCATGGCCATGGCGATCATCACGCGCTGGCGCATGCCTCCCGAGAACTGGTGCGGGTAGTCGTCCAGGCGGTTGCGCGCCTCTGGAATTCCCACCATCTCCAGCAGCTCGGCTGCCCGGTCGCGCGCTGCCTTACCGTGAAGGTCCATGTGGAGCTCCAGGGCTTCGGTCATCTGCCGGCCGATGGTCAGCACCGGGTTCAGCGAGGTCATCGGCTCCTGGAAGACCATGGCAATCTCGTTGCCCCGGATCTTCCGGATCTCATCCTCGTCCAGCTTCAGGATGTCGCGCCCCTGGAAGATGATCTCGCCGGAGACAATCTTTCCAGGGGGTTGCGGGATGAGGCGAAGGATGGAAAGGGCGGAAACGCTCTTGCCACAACCCGATTCCCCCACCAGTCCGAGCGTTTCGCCTTCTTCAACCACGTAAGAGGTCCCGTCAACAGCCTTGACGATCCCCTCCTGCGTGTAGAAGTACGTCCGCAGGTCTTTGACCTCGAGTAGCGCCATCCCTTCTCCTTTCGCCTGCCCAACCCACCGGGCAGAGCGGCCTAGCACCGCGGCTTTCCATTTTCGAGTATGTGGGGAAGAGGAGACTCGAACTCCTACGCCTTGCGGCACATGATCCTAAGTCATGCTCGTCTGCCAATTCCGACACTTCCCCACGAGTGGCCAGGCCCACCGGAGCAGGCCCGCAGTTCGGAAACAGGGAGCTGGTGAGCCGCGGAGGACTCGAACCTCCAACCGGCTGATTAAGAGTCAGCTGCTCTGCCAGTTGAGCTAGCGGCCCCCTCAGGACGCGCGGGAGTATATCACGCGCCATTTGCTACGCGGCAACTTCGGCGTACTTAACGATAATAACGTGATTGACCGTATGCGACAGGGGACATGGTTCGCTCCCTTTCCCCCCAGCGCCCCCTGCTACTCCGCCCGCACTGCCTTCACCACGCTGTTCTGCGGCAGCAGCTCCGACATCCACGTCCCGCTAAACCCCGCTGCCTCGAGCATCTCCCCAATGCGCCGCCGCGTCCGGTTCTCCCCGCCGAGCAAAGCCATCGTCAGCCCGCTCGCGGCAGGGTGGTCCGGCCCCGTCGCGTCTTCGGCGAGCATCGGTTCGGCCACCACGATCGTCCCTCCCGGTTCGATCGCGCGAAAGCACCGCGCGAGGATCGTCATGCAATCGCCGTCGTCCCAATCGTGCAGGATGCTCGAAAGCAGCACCACGTCGTGGCCGCGAGGAAGCTCGTCTTCGAAGAACGACCCCGCCGCGAACGCGACCCGTTCGGTGAGCCCGGCCGCGGCGACGCGTTCCAGCGCCAGCTCCCGCACTCCTTCCAGGTCGAAAATCGTCGCCCGGAGCCCGGGATTGGCGCCGGCCAATGCAATGGCATACCCGCCGGAGTTCCCGCCCACGTCGAGCAAACGCTGGAAATCAGAGAAATCCACGACCTCCGCAAGGCTTCGGCCCCCATGCACCGCGTTCGCGTACATGCCCTCGGCGAACCAGCGCTGCTGTTCGGCGGTGAACCCCGCGAACATGTCGTGCTGGCCCTCGGGTGTCCACGGCTGGCCGCTCGCGAGGCTCTCCGGCAAATGGGCGATCGCCGGGTAGAACCCCTGGAACAGCAGGCCCCGGCCTCCCGCATACCGCGGACTGCCACGCACCAGGAAGGCGGAAGTCGCCGGCGTGTTCGCGAACGCGCCATCCTCCCGCCGCTCGATGAGGCCGTTGCTCGCGAGGAACGCCAGCAGCGCGGGCAACACCCGGGGTGCCAGCCCGAACGCCGCCCCGATCGCATCGCGTGTGAGTGGTTCCCGCTCCAGCCGGTCGAACAGTCCGACCGTCAGCGCGAAGGCTAGCGCCTGCGCCCTCACGGCGCCGTCCTGCAGCGCGTAGATCCGGAACCTGGCGGCCTCCAGCTCATCCATCCCGTTCATCGTGAATCGGCCTGGCGCGCCGTGGCAATCCCGCTGTGTGTTGGCCTCGCCCGTCCTACACTGCGCAGCAGTGCCCCCGTCCGCCGATTCACCGCTCGCGCCTGTAGTCCACGGCCGCCGCCGGGTGTTCAGCTGCCACCGGGCAACGCTTTCCGGCCGCCACGTCCCCAACTCGCTCGCGGCGGTCGATGAGTGCGTGCGCGCCGGCGTTCCCCGTCTCGAAATCGATGTCCGCTTCCTCGCCGATGACGCCATGCTTGTGTTCCACGACGGGCTCCTGGACCACGAGACCACCGGTACCGGCAGGGTCGACGCCCTCGACCGTGCCGCCGCGGCGGCGCTCCGGTATCGCAGCCACGAAGCGGTAGGGCTGTGCTTTCTTGAAGACGTCGTCGATCGGATGCGGGGGAGTGGTACCGTCCTCCAGGTCGACCTGAAACTCATGCGGCCGATGTCCGGTGTGCGGGCCCGCCTGCTGGAGGCGGCCCTTGCCCCAATCAAAGCCCATGTGCTGGTGGGCTCGCAGGCACACTGGAACCTGCGCCAGATCAGCGGCCTTCCGCTCGCCTTCGACCCAACGCTCCAGTGGCACAGCGACCGCGGCCGCAACGGCCACACCGTTCCCCGGACACTCGGCCGCCACGGGATCTGGGATGACGCGCCCCTCGCGACCAATCCGTACCCCGGGCCGGAGGAGTACGTCCGCTCCCGCGTGCGCGATCTCCTGGGGCTCCTCCCTGCGGCCGTTGAGTGGATGGTCGACATCGCGACCATCCAGCACATCGCGGGTCTCGGCGTGGAGCTCGGCGCCGAGCTCGCCCGCTACGGCGTGAGTCTTGCCGCCTGGACGCTTCGCGAATCGGAGCCCGATGTGGGCGGGCTGCTTCACCGCCTCTTCGGGTGCGGCGTTCGGACCGTCATTACCGATGCCCCGCTGACCGCGGCCGCGGCTGCCGCGGCCCTTTCCGCGGATGGTCCGCCTGTAAACAGACTGTAAAATCGTCACCCGCGCGACACGGAATGGCACCCCGGCTGCCCGGTTCTCCCATCGCTCGCTGCCGAATGTGGGATCAGGGAGAGACTTCTGCAGGGGAGCATGGGCACTATGAAGCACAAGGTTGCTGCAATCAGGATGTTGCGGAAGCGATCCGGGGGCGAGGCCGGCCAGGGCCTCGCCGAATACGCGCTCATCCTCGCGTTCATCGCGCTGGTGTGCATCCTCGCGCTTCAGCAACTCGGCGTTGCGATCGCGAATTCCCCCGGGTTTACGGACCTGCCGGACGTCCTCTGAGACTCAGAGCCACACCAGCCCACAGTTCGCGGCGGTGCCTTCGATCCAGAAGGTGCCGCCGTTGAGCGTTTGAAGGTTGTTGGCATAGGCCGGGGCGCCTGGCACGAATCGGAGCCAGTGGCTCCCGTCCCATTGATAGACGGCCCGGTAACAGCCGCCCGCCCTGGCCAGCACCCGGTCCACCGGTCCTGGCGGGAGCGTCGTCAGGTTCCAACCGGCGCCCAGGTAAACGGTCGCCCCGTCGCCACGGGCCGTCGGCGTCGGCGATGGGGTCGGGGACGGCGTCGGCGATGGGGTCGGTGAGGGCGTTGGGGTGCTCGTCGGGGTGTTGGTGACGGTCGCCGTCGTGGTCGGTGGTGAGCTGGTGCTCCCGGGGCAGGCCACTCCCGCCGGGTATTGAGCAACGACCACTACCCACGCCACCGCTGTCCCGGACCCATTTCTCCCGACGCCCACCCCTACGCACTTGAATGGTAGTCCGGTCGAAGGTGTCCAGGCGTAGACTCCGCTGCCCGAGTAGGTGATGCCGGTGATGGCCTGGCCCGGGCCAACCGAGACGCCCCCGGATGCAGCCACGGCATAGGTGCCTTCGCCGCTCCCTGATGCATATGGCTGCCCGCCGGATGTTGTCCCCGCGTAGCCGCAGTCGATGGCTCGCTGCACCCACGTGCGCCCGTACCCGTCGCTATGCCCGCCAGGTGTTCCGTTCGAGACCTGCCACTCGGCATACCACGCCGCCGCCGCGTTCAGCGCGCCAGACGTTTCGAGGGGTGACGATACCGGCAGATTCGCGTTCCGCCATGATTGCAACAGGCCGAGGACCTCCTGCTCTTCACTGCTGAGTCCATCGTGCGTCGTCCCGCACGGCCCGGCCGC
>JAHDWR010000124.1 GCA_023382755.1 Dehalococcoidia bacterium | reverse complement strand
GCATCGAGCGAATCTACCGGATGGTGCGCATCCTCACGATCCTGGAGGGCACGTCGGAGATGATGCGGCTCACCGTCGCGGACCGCGTGCTGAAGCAAGGCGCGCGCTAGATCGATCAGGCGGCGCAGCTCTCCTCGGTGCCGCCGGGAGTTTGCGCGGGGCGCGGCCATCTGGGCCGCGCCCCGTTGTGTGTCCGGGTTGGGTGGGTGGTGGGCCCGCCGGGATTCGAACCCAGGACCAATCGGTTATGAGCCGGTTACCAATGGGAATCCAGATTCAGAATCCCACCCTTGCCACAGTCACACCACAGTTTCAGGAACAGCCGTGACCGCCTCGGAAGACTTTCGGAGGTGGTCACCATGTCACGGCGAGGAAACAACGAAGGCACGATTCGGCAACGCCCGGATGGGAAGTGGGAGGCGGCTGTACAGTTCAATGGGCGCCGCCACTGGCTAAGGGCGGCCAGCCAGGCAGAGGCGCGGCGCGGGCTCGCGGAACTCCGCCGGAAGCACGCGACGGGGGAATTGGTCTCGCCATCGCGCCTGACCGTCGCTGAACACCTTAGGACATGGTTAGAGGTCGCTGGCGCCGACCTTCGGCCGCGAACGCGCGTGGACTACGAATGGGTGACGCGCACGTTCCTGATCCCGGCATTCGGTCACGTCCGCCTGCAACGCCTCACGCCCGCGATGGTTGCCCGCCAATTCGCAGAGTGGAACACGGCCGGAACCCACAGCCCGAAGACGCGGCTGAACGTGTTCAGGACGTTCCATCGCGCCCTGACCGTCGCCCGCTATTGGGGGCTGATTGGCACGAACCCGCTTGACGCCGTAGAGGCGCCGAAGGCGTCCCGGTCCGCGCCGTCCATCTGGTCACGCGACGAAGCGGAAACGTTCCTGGCTACCCTACAGCCGGGCGCGTGGGATTCGACGCTGTTTCTGATTCTCGCCGGTACGGGCTGCCGCATCGGGGAAGCGTTGGCCGCCCGCTGGGAAGACTACGACCGCGACACCAGCACCCTGGCCATCCACCGGAACGTCACGACGATCCACGGCGCCTACGTGGAAGGGGACCCGAAGACGCAGGCCGGGAAGCGGACCATCGTCCTGCCCGGCTTCGTGATCGATGGCCTGAAAGCGTGGCGCCCGGCGCAACTGGCCCAACGCCTGGCCGTGGGGGAGTCGTGGACTAACACCGGCCGGATCATCACCCTTCCCGACGGCGCATCCCCGCCGCACCATACCGCTTACAATCGCTTCAAAGGCACCTGTGGCGCGGCTGGAGTCCCGAAGACGCGCATCCACGACTTGCGCCACCTCCACGCCAGTTTCCTGTTGTCAGCGGGCCTGCCCTTGCCAGCGGTCTCCGCCCGGCTGGGCCACGCATCGACGGCGGTAACAGCCGCGATCTACAGCCACGCAATGGCTGGCGTAGACTCCGCCGCGGCGGTCGCGATTGAAGGACTCGGAGCGAGGCGCCAGGGGGGCGTCGGATGATCTGGTACGTGACTGCCTTTCTCTGCTTCCTTGGGGCATCGACCTTCGCACGCTACGATCCCGATGTGGGGCCCATCTACGCGCGGGTCCGAGTCGCGCTGTTCTGGGCGTGCTTCCTCATCGGCGGAGTAGCCACCGTGAAAGTCATCATGGCAATCTGACGCGGCGCCACGGCGCCGACGGCGGGCCGACCCATGACCTCGGGTGGGCCGGCCGATGGGTGGGGCCTACAACATCGCAACAGCGATGGCACCGTGAAAGGCGTAGACGAGCGCGAAGACGGTCACCGAACAGCGCAGGCGTATCCGTTCCCGCTTCGCCAGGTCTTTCACCAGAAGACACAGCACCCCGTACCACAGCGCACCCATGCGGCGGCGATGATATCAGCATTCGTCAACGCAATGCCGACCCTCGAAGACAAGATCGCATATGGGCTGCGACACTTTGGGACTGGCAGCGAAGGGCGCCGTTTCCAGACTCGAAAAGCGCCGACTTAGGGTTCGGACTGGGTACGACCATGGACTTAGAGGCAAGCGCGCCGGGCACCGGTGCGACCGCCACCATTTTCAGGAGCTATCACATTTCTCCCCAAACTCTCACCCCAGGCCCCGCAGCCCGGTACGCCGGCATCCGGCCAGAAACCTTGAGGGCCATGGCTGACCGCGGCACCGTCCCGTGCGAATGGACCGATGGTCACGACGGCAAACGCTGCCGGACCTTCAAAACCGACGACCTCGACCAGTACAAGTCGCGCCGCCTGGCCGTCCTCGAAAGCCAGTTGGCGAGCATGAAGGGATCGGCCGCCTAGAAAGCGAAAGCCCCGGCGGAAAAGCCGGGGCCTGATGTGCGCGAATCGCGCGGGCTAGACGGTTGGAATTCAGGTGGATTGATGGATCGCATAGGCATCATACCACCCCCGAAAACCCCCCTCCTGACCGAACGGCGAAACGCGACATTCCGCCCCCTTCTTTCCCGGTGCCTCGCGATGGCGCGAACACCCATGTCTCTCAGGAACGATGCAACCTACATTGACAAAATCATCCCCTTCGGTCCGCTGGAGCAGGCCACGGCGGCCCTTGGCCAGCGTCTCCAGTTCATGGACTCGGACATGCTGAGGGAGAAGCGTGGACGCGTCCTTATGGTCGAGTGGAAGACGCCCGGCGCGGTCATCAGCGGCGGTCAAGGGTACACCTTTGATGGTCTCACGCGGACCGGGCTGCACACTGTCGTTATCGCGTGGGGCGACGCCGGGATGCCCACCGCCTACCAGATATGGGGCCAGATGGCTGCCCCCGAGCCCTGCGATCTGGCCGAACTCGCGGCCCTGTTCGT
Organism: Dehalococcoidia bacterium; assembly: GCA_023382755.1. GTDB lineage: Bacteria > Chloroflexota > Dehalococcoidia > Tepidiformales > Tepidiformaceae > Amarobacter. The sequence goes on along the minus strand of JAHDWR010000124.1, from coordinate 7,734 downwards.
TAGCTGGGATCGATGGGCGCAAGTCCAGCCGCTACCCGCGGCGGCACCGCCCGAGTGGCAACCGCTCGTCACAGGAAAGACCGCGTAGCTTGACGAACCGGGCGGCCGGCGCCGAACCCGAGAAGATCCAATCAAGGAACAGCCAGCGACTCCCGGCCGCCGTCGTCATTCAATCCGACCTGGCCCGGTACGTCCTCGCCACCGGCCAGGCCAAGAATTACCGGCTGTACGCGGTGGCGCGTGAACGTCTCTGCGCTGGCGCGTTCCTTGGCAAGCACGGCCGCAGCATCAGCCTCCGAAGCGGGACTGTCTCCGTGGCTGCGCTGGTGCGCGTTCTCGCCGGGCTGCCCGGCCAACTGCTGGGCGACCGCCGGAACGTTCGAGCCACGCTTCAAGCTGGCGAGGGTGTCTGGTGGGACACCAGCGGGGACCGACTCCGCTTCCCGAGTCCGGACCGGCTTGCGCAGCGTCTCGGCCTGCCGTGTGCCGGTCACCGCGTCACGGCCTACCCTCTGGCCAAGATGGCGAAGGGCGCCGCAGCGTTCCGCGATCTGTTGCGGGATGCGCTGATGCCCGCGGCCCCGAAGCGGCTGGCGAGGGCAACGCAGGCCGCGCGGACCAGTACGTCACCCGCGACGCAGAGGCGCCGTGAACGAGCGGGGAGGGCCCTCTATCACGATGGCACGGGCAAGGCCCCGGTCTCGCAGTCACGAACTGCCATCGACATGTCGCTGTTGGTCCCCCCAACGGTCAGCATGGGATTCGTCGCGAACGAGTTTCAGCACGAAGGGCTGTATGCCCACCGCAACGCCGACGGTGAAGCCCGGCTATTCCGCCAGGCGCCGAAGACCTACCAGGCCGGCACTCCAAGCCGGCGCCGAAAGCCAAGAAACCGCTGTGGTGGCCATCGTCTTACAGGGCACCCGTCCATCACGCGGCTTCTTCGGTACGGCGCCGACTCCAAAGCACTGGTCTCGGTGGCGCCGATCTCGGGGAGGGGGCTGGTCGCGCAACCGCGTGATCCAGCCTTCTCTTTCGAGAATTACGTCACGGCGCGGGCGTCTTCCAGGCCGGTACAAAGTGAGCGGGTAATACAGGGGGTATGGGGGACGGCCTTGGAGGCCAGGCGGGCCGGACAACACACCCATGTGTGTTTCTTAGGCGGGCCTGTCCCTGGCGAAAGGCGGGCAGCGTGACCATCCAAAACCTGTTTGACGCCCTGACGCCGCCCGGCTTCTGTAGCGGCTGTGGGAGAAAGCTTACCTGTCGGTGGCGCCACCAAGGCCCGTCGCGATCCCAGCTTCGGGGCGTCTGTCCTCGCTGCGAAGGCGCCGAAGTCTCGGACTGCACTCACCATTGGATGCTTGAAACCCCAAAGGGTCGGCTGGTTCCGGGCCAGTGTCGCCACTGCGGGCAAACGCGCAGCTTCCCGGCCGACTACCGGCCGCGACCACTCACCCCTGAGGAACGCCGGGAACAGCGGGGCATCAGGGCCATCGCGAAGGAAATTGCAGATGCCCCGACCTACTGACCGTCGCCTCGCCGCCCTTGAACTCGCTGTAGACGAACTCGTTTGGGGTATGCACAGGACACCGAACGGGCCAGGCACCATCAGCGGCAAGGCCATCAAGCCGAAGACGGTCACGGCCGGGCACATCTCCGTTTCCGACCTCGAATCGGTCAACGCCAAGACCGGCAGTTTGAGCGTGACCGGTTCGATCACGCTGACCACGGCGGGCCACATCTCCGCCGGTCAAGATGACTTCAACTCCGGAACGGGCTTCTGGCTCGACAACGCTGGCGGAGTGCCGCGCTTCTCCATAGGCAACGGGCCGTCAGGCTCGCGCATCACTTGGGATGGCACAGTCCTGAACGTGGCAGGGACCATCACCGCGACGGACGGCGAGATCGGCGGCTTCACCATCGGGGCGCAAGACCTGACGGCGGGCACCGGGGCCAGCCATATCGGCTTCTCCTCCTCCGGTTCCGTCCGGATCTGGTCAGGCTCGGAGACGCCCTCGGCGGCACCGTTCCAGGTGTCCAGCGCGGGTGTCCTCACGGCCACCGGGGCCACCATCAAGTCCGGCGCGGGGAACGCCCGCGCGGAACTGACGGCGGTCAACGGCGTGTCGGTCTACGACTCTGGCGGCACCGTGCGCGGACGCCTCTCCACGGACGGGTCTGGCTTTCTCGGTAGCACCAACGGCCTCAGCACTGGCGCCGCGGTGCGCTGGACAACAGGCGGAGTCGCGACCATCAACGCCTCCGCCATCACGACGGGCACGCTGAACGCCTCCGGGATCACCGTGACCAACCTCAACGCCTCCTCGATTACGGCGGGGACCATCGTCGCCGACCGCATCTCCGGCGGGTCGCTGGGCGGGGGGTTCAGTCTCGGCGGTTCCAACATCACTGTCAGCGGCGCGGGTGTCATCACGAACAGCGACGGCGACACCTGGGGGCCGAACGGAATTACCTTGGTCTCGGCTGGCACCTTTGGCGACGCCATCAAGTGGCGAATCTCGGGAGTGGACAAGGGATCTATTCTGTGCTCGTCCACCATCTTCTCGGTGCAATCCGCAAGCGGGGTAGACCTGCATCTCACCGGGAACGGGGCGGCCGCACGCGTTCAGGGCACGGACGTTTCGGCTGACCTTGGCGATTCGTCTGGCGCCTACGCGTTCCGCGTCCGCAACACGGCATCGAACACGACCGTCTTCGGCGTGGCTTCAAACGGGGCGGTTCTGGTGCGGGCTGACGCAACGCAGGGCCTCGCCACCGGCTACACGACCCTTGGCACCGTCGTCGGGCGCTGGGCCATACGCAACGTCGCCGGGACGCTGGTCGGGTACCTCCCGATTTACGACAACATCACCTGATCTACCGCGGGGCTGATGCCTAACGGCGCCATTCGTCCCCGACGCGGGGCGGGAACACCATGTCGGGCGGCAACGTCACGACGTAGGACCCGCCCGCCCCTGAACGGACAGTCACTTCGATGCGGTCGTTCAGCTTGGACCCATCGGGCACACCGCCACAGCCCTCCTGTTGATACCTACGGATCGTCCCCGATGAAGGCGGCACCATGGCCTGTTTGTCAAAGTCCCAATGTGGCGCCAGTTCGCAAAGCCTGCTGACACTCACCACCACATCGGGCACTGGCGTGGCTGCCGGCACCACTGTCGGCGCGGGTTCCTCGGTCGCGTACCAGTGCAACGCCTGGCGGTCCGCCACCGCGAACGACGCCACTCCTACCAGCACCAGCGCAGCGGAGAGTACCCAGACAGGCGGAAGGAATCGGCGCATCTGGATGCATCATACATCGCCTTTGGCGTCATCTGTTGACGACATGGGTCGCGCTGCGCGCGAGTCTCGGACGGCAGTCCGATACATGCGCGGCGGACTCGCCCGCGAGCGGGGACTATCTACGCTCGCCCTGGCCTCCGTTCGCGACACGCCTTCCGGCGGGCTGATCCGGGCCGCACCACTGCTAGGCGCAGTAAACACTTCTGCGTAGGTGGCCACTACCACTTAGCCCCCGCTGGTCATCGCGGCCGGAAAGCGTTTCAAAAATGGACGACGGTACCAGTTGCGAATCGTGTGGAATCGCCCGAAGCGGGATCGAAGGCGGGGGACAGTACTATGGTCACTTCGGACACCACCTCGAAGGAACCCCCTGGCACCCCCTCCCCCGGCTGGCGGTCGAGGCTTCCGAGTGCTGACGCGCGGCGGCCAGTGGGGCGGGACAGCGGCCGGGCGCGTCGATGTGGGGCGGCGGGCGCGGGCTGCCATGCAAGCCATGGGACGACTGCTTTGTATGACCCACATGCACGGCTACTGCGTCGGTGCATCACATTACACCATGTCGCACGCGCCCTATCGACATATTCCAATGGGCAGTGTAGAGTCCTCAGTGAAGGTACGGCCGCCCGATGCGCGAACACCGGACGGCCGCTAAGCCAATCGCTGGGGTAAGCAGCGACGGCCTACAGGGATTCTCCCACGGTCGCCAAGCCAACCGCGAAGGCTGCGCCTATCACGACCTTTGGAGACTCGACATGGTTAAGACTCTCGACACGAACGCCCTTGATGCCGCCCTGGCGGTCATGTGCCGCATGCACGGCGCGCAAGCGGTTATCCAGCAGGCAATCATCGGCCGCGCCGTTCTGGGCGCACTCGACGACGATGGCGCCGATCTCACCGTCTGGCGTGAAGGTGGCAAGATTGCGTTGCTTGACCAAGCTGGCGATGGCGAAGTGGTCACCGTCGAAATCAGCTTCTAGCCGGCCCGGTTGCATGGAGGTACAGCGGGATAGCCCGGTCGTGAGGCCGGGCTTTTCTGTGCTGTCGCGCGGGGATGAATGGGCGTAGAATTGATGGCAGAGGCAAGCGGCCGGGACGCCATCGGCGCCACAGCCGTTACCACAGTTGTTTCCTGATGGAGTGGCACAGCAAACGGGCCGAACGGCCGCCCGCCAGACTCGAAAGTGGTGGGCCCGCCGGGATTCGAACCCAGGACCAATCGGTTATGAGCCGACCGCTCTCACCGCTGAGCTACGGGCCCCCGCGTAGATGATACGCGAGGGCCCGTGAAGTGTGTTCGCCCGGGTGGAGACGAGTGACGCTTAGCGCCGGCCCTTGCCGCCGCCCTTGCGGTCGTTCCAGCCGCGGCCACCGCCGCCGCCGCGTTGGCCGCGATCGAAACCGAAGTCTCCACCGCCACCGTAGCCGCCGCCAGCGCTGGACCCGCCGCCGTAGCCGCCGCCGCTGCTGCGTCCGCCGCCAAAGCCACCACCGCCTCCGCCGCCATAGCCACCACCACCGCCTCCGAAGCTGCGGGTGCCACCGCCACCGCCACCCGAGAGGGTGCGGGGCTGAGGCTGGAAGCAGTCACTGCAGTACACCGGACGATCGCCGCGAGGTTCGAATGGAACTTTGGCTTCTTTGCCGCACGATGCGCAGGTCGCATCGAACATTTGCCGTGGCGGCCGGCGATCGGCGAATCCGCCGCCTTCACCTCCGCCCATTGTGCCCTTCCGTGCCCGGCGGCAGTTGGGGCAGCGCCGGGGCTCACGCGTAAAGCCCTTCGACGCATGGAACTCTTGTTCACCCGCGGTGAACACGAACGACTCGCTGCAGTCGCTGCAGACGAGCGTCTTGTCGGTGTACGACACCCAATGACCCTCCTGAATTTGCGTGGAACCTACGGTCATCGAGCGCCGGTGGAATTCGAATGACCTCTCCGTGAGGCCGATGGAACGCGGTTACCGTTGTCAGCGTACCAGTACCGATCCCGGCTGTCATCAAGAATGTGCTGATTTCGGTTCGACAGGCAGTAAACATCCGGCCGCGGGAGGCCAGCGTGAGGAGCCTGAGAAAGAAAACCGCTTCCTCACCTCCCGAAGAAAGCTGCGCTATACTCTTCGGTAACCGTCCCGTTCGCAGCCAGGTCCGGGCCCAACGGTCCCCACGGGGAAGTCGCGGAACCTGGCGAGACGGCAGCCCGGGTTTTCACCCGGAAAGGGCCCAAGTACCCCCACGCACGTGGAAGGAGGCTTGGGACATGGGAATCAGCCCGCCCTCACGCACCAGACCCTTGTAACCCGCTCACCGGCGACGCCCATCCTGCGCCGGGATCTCCCGGGCAGCGTTCACGACAAGGAGCCCAACGGTGCATCCAGACAGTTTTGCCAGCCGCACGACGCTTTCCGCGGCCGGCAGCACCTACACCTACTTCTCGCTCGAAGCGCTCCGCGCAAAAGGGGTCGGCCACCTCGACCGGCTGCCCTTCTCGCTCAAGATCCTCCTGGAGAACCTCCTCCGGCTGGAGGACGGCCGCGCGGTCACCCGCGACGACATCGAAGCACTCGCCTCGTGGCAGCCGAACAGCGGGACCGACCGCGAGATCGCCTTCACGCCCGCCAGGGTCCTCCTCCAGGACTTCACCGGCGTGCCAGTTGTGGTCGACCTTGCCTCGATGCGTGACGCCATCAAGGCGCTCGGCGGCGACCCCGCCCGCATCAACCCCCTCCAGCGCGTCGACCTCGTGATCGACCACTCGGTCCAGGTCGATAACTTCGGGACTGACGAGGCGTTCGGGCGCAACGTGGAGATCGAATTCGAACGCAACCGCGAGCGCTACCAGTTCCTCCGGTGGGGGCAGCAAGCGTTCGATAACTTCCGCGTGGTCCCGCCGGGGACCGGCATCGTCCACCAGGTGAACCTGGAGTACCTGGCTTCGGTCGTCTTTGCGAAGGAGGAAGGCGGCGCGACACTCGCGTACCCCGACACCCTCGTCGGCACCGACTCGCACACGACGATGATCAACGGCCTTGGCGTGCTTGGCTGGGGCGTTGGCGGCATCGAGGCCGAGGCAGCCATGCTCGGTCAGCCCGTCGCGATGCTCATCCCCGAGGTTGTCGGTTTCAAGCTGACGGGCAAGCTGCCCGAGGGCGCGACGGGCACGGACCTGGTGCTGCGCGTGACGCAGATGCTGCGCGAAAGGGGCGTGGTGGGGAAGTTCGTGGAGTTCTACGGGACAGGCCTCACCAGCCTCCCCGTGGCCGCCCGGGCCACCATCGCCAACATGGCGCCCGAATACGGCGCCACCATGGGCTTCTTCCCGGTCGATGCCGAGACGCTCAACTACCTCCGGTTCACGGGCCGGGACGACTCCCTGGTCGCCCTGGTGGAAACCTACTGCAAGGCCCAGGGGCTCTTCCGGACTGATGCGACGCCTGACCCGGTGTTCTCCGACACGCTCACGCTGGATCTTGGCGATGTGGTGCCCGCGATCGCAGGCCCGAAACGGCCCCAGGACCGGATCTCGCTCACCGGGGCGAAAGCCGACTGGGAGAAGAACCTGGCCGCGACGATAGACCCGGCCAGGGCCGGCGCCTCTGCGCATCTCCAGAACGGTGTTTCATTCGACCTGAAGCACGGCTCGGTGGTCATCGCGGCCATCACCAGCTGCACCAACACCTCGAACCCCGAGGTGATGCTCGGTGCCGGCCTGCTGGCCAGGAAAGCCGTCGAGAAGGGGCTCAAGACGCCGCCGTGGGTGAAGACCAGCCTGGCTCCCGGCTCGCAGGTGGTCACCGACTACCTCGAGGCCGCGGGCGTGACGGCCGCGCTCGATGCTCTCGGCTTCAACCTCGTCGGCTACGGGTGTACCACCTGCATCGGCAACTCAGGACCGCTCGACCCAAAGATTACCGACGCGATCAAGGAAAACGACCTGGTCGCGGCGGCGGTCCTCTCCGGAAACCGCAACTTCGAAGGCCGCGTGAACCCGGATACCCGGGCGAACTACCTCGCTTCTCCGCCCCTCGTCGTCGCCTACGCACTCGCCGGCCGCATGGACATCGACCTGTACAACGAGCCGATCGGCAACGGCAAGGATGGCCAGCCGGTTTTCCTGCGCGACATCTGGCCGTCCCAGGCTGAAGTCGCGGAGGCAATCCGCACGTCGGTCCGCTCGGACATGTTCCGCAAGCGCTACGCGGAAGTGTTCAAGGGCGACGACCGGTGGCGCAACCTCGATACGCCCGAGGGCGGGCTGTTCAAATGGGAAGCCTGGTCCACCTACATCAAGAACCCGCCCTACTTCGACAACCTGACCATGACGCCCGCCCCCGTGACTGACATCGCCGGAGCGCGCGTGCTGGTGATGGTCGGCGATTCGGTCACGACCGACCACATTTCGCCGGCCGGGAACATCAGCGCCAACAGCCC
>JAHDWR010000123.1 GCA_023382755.1 Dehalococcoidia bacterium | reverse complement strand
GTAAGAAAACACGGAGGCACAGAGGCGCGGAGATTTTCGAGAGCAGCTCTGGAGGCCGGACCAAGCTCCTCTGTGTTCCTCTGCGCCTCTGTGTTCGGCTTAACGGCGGCGGAGGACACCCAAGCCAGGAGGCGCAGAGGTTTTCGAAGGACGTTCCCGAAAGTTCCTCTGTGTTCCTCTGCGCCTCTGTGTTCGGCTACCGGCGGCGGCGGAGGGCGATGAGTTCGGCGGCGCCGAGGACGATGAAGGCATCGGCGGCGAAGGCCAGGAGCCAGCGCCCTTCGCCCTCGAAGCGGTCCCACCAGAGGAGGAGCGCCAGCCAGCCCAGTGCCCCGCCGGCGATGTTCGCCGAGGCGAGCCCGGTGACAGCCTGGCGGGACGGCTCATCGGCGCGGGCGAGCGGCAGGATGGCAACCGCGGCGACGAAGAACAGGGCGGCCGCCACGTAGAGGGTCGCGGTGGACAGGTCGAACCAGCGGTCGGCGAACGTGGCGGTCGCGAGTAGCACGGCCCCGGCGAAAGCCTCGAAAGCGACATCTCCCCAGAGGACGCGGCTGAGGATCGGCGCCGGGGGGCTGGTCTCGTCATGGAGCATGGGGGCACCTCCGGTCCACGAGGATAGCGGCCTCAGAGTAGCACCATATTGTCGCGATGGATGACTTCTTCGCCATAGGCGTAGCCGAGGGTCCCGGCGATCTTGTCGGAGCGGAGGCCGCGGATCTGGGCGAGTTCCTCGCTGGCGTAGTTCACGGTACCGGCAGCGACCCGGTTGCCGTCGGGGTCGCGGATTTCGACTGCTTCGCCGCGGCCGAAGGCGCCGTTGACCGCCGCCACGCCGGCAGGCAGCAGCGAGCGTCCCTGGGCGCGGAGGGCGGCCGCCGCCCCGGCGTCCACGACGATGTGGCCGCCGCGGCTGATGTTGCCGAGGATCCAGCGCTTGCGGCTCTCGAGCCGATCGCCGGCGGCGGGGAAGCAGGTGCCGTGTTGTTCTCCCGAGGCGAGCGCGACGAGCACGCCGGGGTCTTTGCCGCTTGCGACCACCACATCGACCCCGCCCTGGGTGGCGATGTGGGCGGCGCGCAGCTTGGTGGCCATGCCGCCGGTGCCGGGCCCGTGCGCGCCGCCGCCCAGGGCCTCGACGGAAAGGTCGATGCGTTCGACCCGGGAGAGCAGCTTCGCTTCAGGATTCGTGCGGGGGTCGGAGTCGTAGAGGCCTTCGACATCGGTCAGGATGGCAAGGAGGTCGGCGTCGATCAGGTTCGCGACGTAGGCCGAGAGGCTGTCGTTTTCGCCGATGCGGGTGGCCAGGACCTGGTCGAGGGCTACCGCGTCGTTTTCGTTCACGATGGGTACCGTGCCGGCATCGAGCAGGTCGCGCAGGGTGTTCCGCGCGTTGAGGTAGCCGAGCCGATCGGAGAGGTCGCGGCGGGTGAGCAGGACCTGGGCGACAACGGTGTCGTGCCAATCGAAGAGTTCGTCCCAGCTCTGCATGAGGTGGCTCTGGCCGACGGAGGCGACGGCCTGGCGGCTGGGAGAGCGGCCGGGTTCGAGCTTGCCGCGGAGGCGGTGCCGCCCGGCGGCCTGCGCGCCGCTGGAAACGACGACGACGCGGCAGCCGTGTTCGCGGAGCCGGACGACCTGTCCGACGAGCCGCGACATCGCCTCGAGGTCGAGCCGGTCGGACCCGGCGGTGAGGAGGCTGGTGCCGAACTTGGCGACGATGCGGCGGTAGCGCATGCGCTAAGAGTACCGAGCAATGCGGTATGGGGCATGGAGGCGTGAGGCGTGAGGCATGAGGCGTGAGGAATGAGGCGCGAGGCGTCCGCCCCCGGCGGCGGTTACCCGGCGCCGGGGTGTTCGCCGCCCTCGATGGAGATGCGCGGCACGAGCCGGTCGAGCCAGCGCGGGAGCCACCAGTTCCATTCGCCCATGAGTTCCATCGTGGCGGGCACGAGCAGGAGGCGGACCACCGTCGCATCGACGAGCACGGCGACGGCGAGGCCCAGGCCGAACTCCTTCACGACGCGCTGGTCGTTCATCACGAAGCTGAGGAAGACGACGATCATGATCGCCGCGGCGGCGGTGATCACGCTGGCGGTTGAGGCGAGCCCGCGCGCGACCGAGCGGGCGTTATCGCGTGTGCGGAGGTACTCCTCGTGGATGCGGCTGACCAGGAAGACTTCGTAGTCCATGGAGAGGCCGAAGAGGACGGCGAACAGCATCATCGGGAGGAAGGACTCGATCGGGCCGGTGGACCCGGCGCCAACGAGGCTCCCACCCCACCCCCACTGGAACACGGCGACCACCACGCCGTAGGCGGCGCCGATGGAGAGCAGGTTCATCAGGGCGGCTTTGAGCGGGATCATCAGCGAGCGGAAGACCACCACCAGGAGCAGGAAGCTGATGCCGATGACGAGGGCGAAGAACAGCGGGAGCCGCGAGCCGATGCGGTCGGCGATGTCGATACCGCGGGCGGTGGCGCCGCCGACGTAGGTCTCGATCGCCGTGCCGTCGGTCGCGGCGGGCAGGATGTCGTCTCGCAGGGTGTGGACCAGGCTGGCGGTCTCGGCCGACTGGGGGGAAGTGGCCGGGACGACGGAAAGGACCGCCACATCGCCGGCCTGGTTCACGATCGGAGGGCTGACGGAGGCGACATTGGGGGTCACGGCGATGGAGTCGCGGATGGCGGCGGCGTCTTCCGCCGATGCGCCTGAGAGCACCACCTGGAGCGGGCCGTTCATGCCGGGGCCGAAGGCGGCGGCGACGGAGTCGTATGCGCGGCGTGTGGTGGATGAGGTGGGGTTGTTGCCGGCATCGGCGGAACCGAGGCGCATATCGAACAGGGGGATGCTGAGGACGACGAGGATGAGCGTGCTCACGCCGAGGAACACGTAGGGCCGCCGCATGATGGCATAGCCGAGCCGGTACCAGCCGCTCTCTTCGTGGGCGGCGCGCTGGGCCGGGGTCCGGCGCTTGCCGGCCCGCACGATGGCGCCGCCGGTGATGCCGAGGAAGGCCGGCAGCAGCGAGAGCGCCGCAAGGACCGCGACGGCGACCATCGCGGCGGCCGCGAGACCGAGCCAGCCCACGAAGGGGATGCCCATGAGGCCCAGCCCCAGTAGCGACACGATCACCACCCCGCCGGCGAAGGCCACCGACTTGCCAGCGGTGGCGACGGCGATGCCGGCTGCCTCTTCGCCATCGTGGCCGGAGAAGACGTTTTCGCGGAAGCGGGCCACGATGAAGAGCGAATAGTCGATGCCGACACCAAGACCGAGCATGGCGGCGATGTTCGGGGCGAACTTGCTCAGGTCGATGGCCGCGGTCATCGAGTAGATCACGGCGAAGCCGATGGCGAGGCCGGACATGGCGCTGGCGATGGGGAGGACGGTCGGCGTGAACGCGCGGAAGAGGACGTAGAGGATCACGAGCGCGGCGATGATGCCGAGCACGGTGGACTCGTTCGGCCCTTCGCGCTCCTGGGCAGCCGGCACTGGCCCGCCGAGCTCGACCGCGAGCGAGGGCGAACGCGCTTCTTCGGCAAGCGTTTCGAGCGCCGCGGCGTGCTCCGACGGGACATCGTCGGCGCCCTGGGCATACTGCACGCGGGCGATGGCGACGGTGCGGTCCTGCGAGACGAGGGCCCCCGCCGGGGCGAAGGGGGAGGACACGGCCACCACGCCCGGTATCGCGGCCGCCTCTTCGGCGAGCGTTTCGATGGCGGCCCGGGTGGCCGGCTCATCGATGCCTCCCGGCGCGCTGAAGACCACGTCGGTGTAATCGCCGGAGCGCTCGGGGAAGGAGCTCTTGAGCTCGTCCACGGCGAGCTGCGATTCAGCGCCGGGGAGCGTCAGGGTATTGATGGTCCCTTCGGAGATGGTGCGGGCGGTGAGGCCGATGGCGGCTCCCGCGACAATCCAGGCGCCGAGCACGTACCAGCGCTTGCGGTAGGCGAAGCGGCCCCAGCGATCGAGGGTGCTGCGATTTTGGTTCATGGGGGTACCGTTCCTGGTGCGTTGCTACCAGCGTGCGCCAGCGGCGGCGCGGATTCCCGGACTTTTGTCGCTTTTCCGGGGGCCGACGAGAGAGGATCGTGCCCGGGGGCAAGATCGAGGGTGGGGCGGCGCGTAGGATGCGGGCATGCCGCCAGGAAGCACGCGCGCCGACTTTGCCGCACGGCTCGGGGCGATCCCATTTTTCGCCCGGCTGGCGGAGGCAGAACTGGCGGCGCTCGCGCGGGAGGCCGACTGGCGCGAGTACGCGCCCGGCGAAGTGGTGTTCCACGAAGGGGATCCGGCGCCGGGGCTGTTCATCCTCGATGCCGGCTATGTGAAAGTGGTGAAGGCCTCGGCCCAGGGGCGCGAACAGTCGCTCGAATTCATCGCGCCGGGGCAGCCGTTCAACACGGTCGCGGTGTTCACCTCCCACCCCAGCCCGGCCACGGCTGTCGCGCTCGAGGCCTCGGCGGCGTGGATGTTGCCGCGGGCGCCCGTACGGCGGCTGCTGCGCGAAAGCCCGGCCTTCGCCGAGCAGGTCATCGAGAGCATGGCCGACCGGATGGTGTTCCTGGTCGGGCTCGTGGCGGACCTCTCGCTTCGGTCGGTGATGGAGCGGCTGGCCCGGCTGCTGATCGAACAGGCGGTCGATGGCGTAGTGCAGCGGCCGCGGTGGTACACCGTCCCCGAACTGGCCTCCCGGTTGGGGACGGTGCCCGACGTGGCACAGCGAGCGCTGGGGAAGCTGGCTGCCGAGGGGATGATCGACGTGAGCCGGCGGGAGATCCGGATCAAGGACAGGGGAGCGCTCGAAGCGCTGGCCGGCTGACGGCTAACCGGCGGCCCACTTCCGATAGGACGGCCACGCCGATGCCGTGCCCCAGTCCGCCCACTTCGTGTGCAGGACGCGTTCGAGCCCGAGCTCGAACAGGGCTTCGAAATCGTGGTGGCCGAGCCGCCCCCCGGAGGCGGCGGTTACGGCACCACGGGCTGTGCCGTCTTCTACCTCGCGCGCGGGGCCAGTGAGGTAGAACTCCTCGCCGCCTTCGGGCGCGGCGGCGGCATGGAGCGCGTAGCGCCCGTCGCGGATGAGGTCGCGGTACTTCCACGACATGCGCACGACGAACACGTACAGGCGCCCGCCGGCCAGCACGGGCATCACCGGATGGACGCGGGGCCCGCCGTCCTTCCGCACGGTCGCGAGGTAGGCGACGCCTTCGCCGGATGGCCGCAGCAGACGCTCGCCTGCTTCGGCCATGGCGGGTTCGGCGGTGGCCAGGTCGTGCCAGTGGGCCGTCATGGCCGGGCTTGCCACTTCAGGTAGCGCGGGGGCCACTGCGGTCCGACGCCGCGGGGGTTGTAGAGGGAAAGGAGGGCGCGTCCGATCTGGAACTCGAACGTCCACTCCTCGCCGCTCGATGTCGCCCCGGCAGCGTGGTAGACCTCGCTGACCCGGGCGATGACGGCGGGGTCTTCGATGCGGCGGGCGCTGCCGGCGAGCATGAACTCGTCGTCCCGGTCCTCAGGCGAGAATGCGTGGAGGGCGTAGCGCCCGTCCCGGACCAGGTCCCGGCGCTTGGGCGAGTCGCCGATGAGGCCGTAGATGCCGCCGTCTGTCACGACGGGGCAGAAGGGGTGGATGCGGAGTCCCCCATCGGCGCGGACCGTGGCGAGGTAGGCGAGGCCGGGGCCGTACTGGTAGAGCAGGGCGTGGCCGCCCCGGGCGATCTCGGGGGCCTCGGCTTCGAGGGACTGCCAGCGGTCCATGGGGCACTCCTCCAGAGGAGATCCAGGGGCGCCGATCGTGCGCCCCGAACGCGACAGATCGTGTCGCGATCCTGCGGCGGGCGAATGATACTCCCGGGCTTGCGGGCAAAGGGGGAAAGCGTGCGGGGGAGGAGATCGCCTACCAGGTGACCTTGCGGAGCCGGGAATCGCTGAAGATGTAGACCTCGCCATCGCGCACTGCGAAGGCACTGGCGGCGCGGAAGTCCTTGTGGGTGTACTGGCGGTCGAACGCGCCATCGCGGCGGAAGACGACGATGCGGTCGTTGGGGGCATCGAGGAGGGCGACTTCGTTCTTGGAAAGGGCCTGTGCCGTCTCTGGGGCGACGAGCTGCTTGTCGATGCCAGCCTGGGAGAGCGTCAGGGCTACCTGGCCGTTGATGAAGCGGTGGAGCGTGCCTGGCTCGTCGCTGGTGATGATCTCCGTGTCGACCATCAGCCGGCGGGCGGCCGCGAGGTCATCGGTCACGAGCGCTTTCGCGGGCGGGTTCGGGAAGCCGGTCTCGTTCTGGGTGTAGCGGAAGACCGTCTTTTGCGAGGCATCGAGGACGAAGAGGTCGCGACCGTAGACGGCGATGTCGGTGACGCTGAGCCCCGAACCGGCGTTGAAGGCGACGGCGCGCAGGCCGTCTTCATCCGAATAGGCCCAGAGGTGATTGAGGCTGTCGGCGATGAGGAGGACGGGGCCGCCGAGGTCGCTGGCATCGAGGTTGGCGATGGCGAGCGGCCTTCCGCGCTCCTGGTCCCTGGCCTCGGTGTACACGGCCCGCGGTTCTCCGCCGTCCAGGGGCAGGGCAATGACCTGGGAAGAGTTGGTATCGAGGACGAACGCGGTATCGGGGCCGATGCTCATGCGCACGACCGCGACGGACTTTTCCCCGAACTGGTCGAGGGTCGCGACGACTTCGACGGCGGCCGGTTCGACGACGTTATCCATCACGCGCAGGGCGCCCGCGACTTCGTTGAAGAGCTGGTCGGCCTGGGGGTTCGCGGCGTCGAGTTCGCGGGCCTGGAGGAGCATCGCCTGGGCCTCGTTCAGGGCGATCCGTTTCTCGCCGGGGTCGGGTACGACACGGGCGGTGGCGAGACGCTGGGCCGCGCTATCGAGGAGTTCGACGTAGCGCTCGGCGTCGTCGCCTTCGAGCATGCGCGGGACGGTGACGACCCCGACCAGGAGGAGGAGGATGCCGAGACCAACGGCGATGACGAGCCAGGTGGGAGGAAGCTGGGCGCCGGTGGCATGGCGGTTGAAGGTGTTGCCGCTCTTCCAGCGCCCGCGGGCCGAATCGCGCACGCGGACGAGCGAGCCACCACCGTTGATGGCCGCGCCGGCCTCATGGGCGATGGTCTCGGAAACGGGGGTCGCGTTGGCCACGCGAGCCCGGCGGCCGGCTGCCAGGTCATCGACGAGGGGCAGGTCCTGGTTCAGCACTTCAGGGCGGGTGGGCGGGGTCCCCGGGGGGACGAGGCCGCGGGTGAAGCTCTCGCGGCGCGGGTGGCGGCGGGAGTCTCCGGCATTCAAGGCCGGCTCGAGCGGGCGCGCCGATGAGGGCCCCCGCCAGGCGGGCCGGTTCGCCAGCGGTGCGGACTGCGCGGTCGCGAGCGAGCCAACCGCGGCGAGCGAGACGGCGGCGCGGGCCTGCGTATCGGCGGCGATCCGGGCGAGGGTGGCCGTCGTTTCGCCCGACGCGCGCAGGAGCGGCGCCGGCGCGGCCTCCACGGCCTCGGGCACGATCGGTTCCATCTGGCGGCGCGGCGAGATCTCCAGCAGCTGGCGCCGGGCGGTGAAGACGACATCGTCCCGTTCGTCGTCGATGAACAGGCTGGGCTGGTAGGTTGGCCCCGCCTCTGCCTGGCGTTCGAGGGGAGGTGGCGGGGCGGAGCCCGTCGCATCGATGAGGACATCGCCTTCCGCTGACTCACCCGCTGACTCCGCGCCAGCCCCGCCGGGGCCGGTGACGAGCAGGACGGTCAGGTGGCGGATGTGCTGAACTCGGCGGTAGATATCGGGGAGGATTTGGTCCGCCGGGAGCCCGAGGATGCCGCCGATGAGTTCGTCGTCGAGTTCGGCGAGCGCCGAGGTGGAGATCATGAGGAGGCGGTCGCCGGGGGCGAAGGGGATGCGGGTGAGCTGGGGTTCGGCGGGCGCGGCGCCGATGGGGCGGCCGTGCTCTTCATCGGTGAAGTACGGGGTGACGCCGCCGGCGTGGTAGTGGAAGGCGACCGAGGGGCCACCCTGGGCGATGACGGCCTGGTCGCCGCGGCGGCCGAAGCAGGTGAGGCCGATGCTCACGCGGTGCTGGGCGATGCTCTTGCGGTTCCAGTCGGCCAGGTTCCGTTCGGCATCAGCGAAGAGACGGCGAAGCGAGCCGGTAAGGCTCATATCGAGCCCGGTGAACGCCTGGCCGATGGCGGAGACAACGTGACCGGCGAAGGCTTCGCCCGCGGGCGTGGTGCCTTCCGCCAGGATGAACAATTCCGCGCGGTCGTCGGCGGGACCTTTGCCGTGGAAGACCCCGGCGTTGGGTCCCCGGTCGACCGGTTCGTGATCGACGATCGCGAACTGGCCAACCTGGAGTGGTTCGGTCAAAGCAGACCGTCCTTGTGCTACCAGGATTGGACACGGGGGGACAGCGTCGGTACCGCCCGCCAGCAAGACTGGCAGGCCCCCGCCAGCACCGAGCAGTCACTATACCACCGCGTTTCCGGAGTAGAGCAAGGGATTGTGCGTGGCGTCACTAAGTGTTTCGCCGTGTTTGCGCGGGTAATTCCCCGATGAGCGCCGAACGGTCTCGCAAGCGGGAGTCAGCTGCGGGCAAGCCCGCGGAGCGCCTCGCCGGTCACCCGGAAGGTCGTCCACTCTTCCATCGGTTGGGCGCCGAGGGCGCGGTAGAACTGGATGGAGGGCTCGTTCCAATCGAGGACGGACCACTCGAGGCGGGCGCAGCCGCGTTCGACTGCCAGGCGGGCGAGTTCGGCGAGGAGCGCCTTGCCGTGGCCGTGGCCGCGGAACTCGGGCCGCACGAACAGGTCTTCCAGGTAGATGCCGGGCCTACCTTCCCAGGTGCTGAAGTTGTGGAAGAACAGGGCGAACCCGGCGCTCGCGCCCCCGCTGGTCTCGGCGAGGATGACTTCCGCGTACGGCCGGGGGCCGAAGAGATGGCGGCGCAACTCGTCGGGCACGAGGCGGACCGCTGCGGGCTCGCGCTCGTACTCCGCGAGCGCGTGGATGAGCTCGATGATGGTATCGAGGTCGGCTTCGGTTGCCGGGCGGAGGGGCACGCTACTCCTCGACCAGTTCGACTTTCGAGACGGTCGCGCCTTCGCGCGCGATCTTCGTGACGAGCGAGCGTCCTCCGTAGCCAGCCGCCTCGGCGCAATGCAGCATGGCGGAGGCGACGGCCCTGGCGGGCTCTTCCGGGCAGATGGCGGCGATGGAGCTGCCGGCGCCGCTGAGCCAAGCGGCGTGTGCGCCGGCGGCCCGCGCCGCGTCGAAGATCTCGAACATCGGGGGGAAGAGGGAGGCCCGCTGGCGCTGGTGAATGCGGTCGTCGGTGGCCTCGTGGAGGAGGTCGAGCCGGCCGGAAGCCATGGCGGCAACGAAGAGGGCCGCGCGCCCGGTGTTGTGCACCGCATCGGCCTTCGAATAGACATCCGGAAGGGCCTTGCGCGCTTCCTTGGTCGCCATGGAGTGGTCGGGGATGAGGATGGCCAGGTGGGCATCCTGGGGGTAGCGCGCGGGGGCGTGCACGTAGCTGCCATCGGCGCCCTGGACGCAGACCTGGAGGCCGCCGAAGAGCGCCGGGCAGGCATTGTCGCCGTGGCCTTCGAGGTCGCTGGCGATATCGAGCATCTGGGCTTCGCCGAGGGCGTGACGTTCGTACTCGTTGACCGCGACGACGCCCGCCACACGGGCAACCGCGCTTGCGCCGAGGCCGCGGCCGAGGGGGATGGCGACGTTGTAGCGCACGCGGACCCCATGGGGTGGCTGTTTGCCCATGCGGAGATAGGTCTGCTTGATGGCCGTGAGCACCATCTTTTCGCCGACGTCGTCGGTCGGGGGCTGCTCTGCATCCGAGAACGTGACGGTGATCGACGCGAACAGGTCCAGCGCCAGCCCGAGGCAGTCGAAACCGGCGCCGAGGTTGGCGCTGGTAGCGGGGACGCGGACAGTGATGGCGGTAGGTTCCATGGCGAAGTCTCCGGTGGCCGGAGCATGGATGATAGCAACGGCAGAGTAGCGGGCCACCCGGTGTGCTGGCGGGAACGTATTCTCTGTGACATTTCGCCGTGAGATAGTTGCGCCGACTTTGAGGGAGGTCTTTGGAATGCACTGGAAGAAGAAAGTTTCGTTCGCGGTGATCGCGGCACTCGCGAGCACGGCGCTGGTGGGCGGCGCCTGTGGCGACGACGACGATGACGGAGACAGCGGCGGCGGGGACCTGACCGCGGCCAGCGTGGACTGCAAGGAGCTTGGCGTGGCGGCGCCGGCCCGCATCAAGGAAGCGGGCAAGTTCGTCGTCGCTTCGGACCTGAGCTACGCCCCGATGGAGTTCGTCAAGGAAGGCACGAATACGGCCATCGGCGCCGACATCGACATTGCCAACTGCATCGCCGAAGCATGGGGAGTGGACGCGGACGTCCAGAACACGCCGTTCGACGCGATCATCCCGGCGCTCACCAGCAAGAAGGCCGACGTCATCATGTCTTCGATGACGGCCTCTGAAGAGCGAAAGAAGGAAGTCGACTTCGTCGAGTACTTCGAGGCGGGATCGGGCATCCTGGTG
>JAHDWR010000122.1 GCA_023382755.1 Dehalococcoidia bacterium | reverse complement strand
CCGTGGCCGGGCGCTGGCCGAGGAGTTTGTCGTCAATCATAACCGCAAGCTCGCGGGCGTCGTCGATGGTCATGAACGGCTCGCCGCCATACGTCTGGACACTCACCACCGCATTGCCCCTGCGGAAGATGAAGCGGTGGTACACGGCGACCACATCCGAAACGCCCACGGTGCCCTGCACCAGGCTGTAGGCGGATGATTCGTTGGCGAGGCCCCGGGGCTTCTCGACCTCCGTGCCCGGCAACGCGCCGATCTTCTTCGCCAGGTGGGCGTAGGCGCCCTTCGCCCCTTCAACGTCGGCGAAGAGGTAGGTCTCGATCGTGGTGAAGAAATCGCCCTGGAGCACCTGGGCGGAAAGTCCCACCGGCTGGTAGTAGACCTGGTAACCATCGACGATCTTCCACTCGCGGGCGCGGTCCTGGCCTTCCTTGTCGTTGATGAACCAGTAGGAGCTGGTAAACGTCGTGATGTTCATGGTGAACGTATCGGAGACGTTGACCTCGTTCTCGCCGGGGACCTCGGTGATGAGCGGGATGTACTGCGACGCCGGAAGCTGCACCACGGGTTCGGGGCCGCCGAGGGTGCCACCGGTGCTTTCCGGGCCCTTGTTGTTATCCACGGTCTTACTAACGTCGGGGTCGCCGTCATTGTTCCCGTTGACGAGAAAAATAATCACGACGGCCATGGCGAGGAGGACCAGGCCGGCGCCGAGGATCAGGAGGGGCTGGTTCTTGCGCATCGCGCCTCCGGGTTAGTTGCCGGCGGCCGGCGTGTAGTTACTGGTTGGGGTTGGTTCGACGGCCGGCTTCTGGCCCAGCGCCTTCTGGTCGGCGATGAGGGCGAGCTCGCGGGCCGGTTCCACCTTCATGAAGCCTTCGGCGCCCTTCGTGAGCACCACGGTCACCAGGTTCCCGCGGCGGAAGATGACGTGATGGTAGACCGCGTTCACCTTCGACTTGCCGATCGTGCCGAAGGTGGCGGTGTAGGCGGCCGACTCGTTGCCGACCGCATCGGCGCTGACCGGGCTCGCGCCGGTCGACTTGATGATGGACTCGAAGTAGGCCATGGCCGCCATGGCGCCCGTCTCGGTCTTGAACAGGTGCGATTCGACGCGGACGTAGAAGGCGCCGTTGAGGACGGCGGTATCGCGGCCTTCGGGTGAGTAGCCGGTCTCGTAGCCGCTCTGGTAGCCCCACTCGTTCAGCAGCTTGCGGCCTTCATCGGCCGAGGTGAACGTGCGCGTGGGGGCGTAGTTCTCGATGTCCAGGACGAACGTGAACGGGATATCGGTGATCCAGTTGACGCCGAGGTCGTCGATGGCGACCGAATACTTGCTGGCGGGGCCGTCGAGCGCCGGCGAGGTACCGGGGTTGCTGGTGGAGCCCGGGGCGCTGGTGGCGGTTGTCCCGGACGGGGCGTCATCGTCGGATGCGCCACCGTCGCCGCCGCAAGCTGCGAAGGCCGGGAGGGCGAGGGTACAGGCGCAAAGGGCCAGCACGAGCCGGCGTGGCATAGGAGCTCCGGGGGCGAAGGTAGCCCGAGTGTACGTTTGACCCCCGTTTGGCGGAAGGAAAGAAGAAAGAAAGCGGGAAGAGGAGGGAGGAGGGAGGAGTCCCCGCCCGGCCGCCGCCATCGGAAGTGCGAGGCTCGAAGTGCGAAGTACGAAGTACGCCCGCCTCCCGAACCGCAACCGGCAGGGAGCGGCACTCCGGCGTGCCACCACCGCCACGCGGCAGCCCGCTGCGACGCAGGAGGGGTCTGCGCCGCCTCCCGAACCGCGACCGGCAGGGAGCGGCACTCCGGCGTGCCACCACCGCCACGCGGCAGCACCCCCGGTTGCCGAACGACGAAGTGCGAAGTACGAAGTGCGGCCCCGCCGTATCCGAACCGCGACCGGCAGGGAGCGGCACTCCGGCGTGCCACCACCGCCACACGGCAGCCCCTGGGCAGGGCGACCCTGCCACCCGGGCCTTGGAGCTCCCGTCCGCGACGGTACAGGGTGTGTCACTTCCTTCCCGAGGTGCCCCGTGCCAAACGACACGCCCCTGCCCGTCCTCCTCCAGCGGCTCGATGAAGACCGCCGCAGCCGCTACCGCGACAACCTGGCCTTCTACCAGGGCGCGCAATGGCCCGGCCGGCCGCGCCGCGGCGAACGGCGCCTCACCTTCAACTACGCGAAGGCGCTCGTCGATAAGGTCACGAGCTACCTGCTCAGCGGCTCGTCGCTCCAGCTCGAAGGGGGCGAAGGTGGGGCTGGACGTACCCGCGAGGCCGAACGGGCCTTCCGCGCCGTCGAGCAGGCGAACGCCCTCGCCCAGCTGGACTACGAGACGGAGCTCGACTGCGCGGTCCTCGGGGACGCCTGTTACCGCGTGTCGTGGGATGCGGTCGCGGGGCAGGTCCGGGTGACTGCTCCCGACGTGCAGGGCATCTTCGCCTGGCGCCAGCCGGACGACCCCGCGCGGCTGAACGCGCTCGCCTCGCAGTACCGGCTGCCGCCCGAGCCCGGCGCCCCCGGGCGGCCCGACGACCTGGTGACCGAGTACTGGACGCCCGCGGCCTTCGAACTCTGGCGGGGAAACGATCTCGCCGAACGCCAGCCCAACCCCTATGGGTTCATCCCGTTCGTCCTCTTCCCAAACGTGCGCGAACCGAAACAGGCGTGGGGTGCGAGCGACATCCCGGCGCTCATCGAATCGAGCCGGGAGTTGAACCGCGCCTATAGCCAGCTCAGCCAGATCCTGGAACTCTCCGGCAACCCCATCGCCGTGCTCGAAGGCGTCCAGGGCTCCCAGGACATCGCGGTCGAACCGGGGGCGGTGTGGGAGGTGCCAGAGAGCGCGAAGGCCTACCTGCTGGACTTGCTCCAGGGCGGCGGCGTGGCCCTCCACCGCGAGTACATCGACCTCGTGTACCGCACGCTGCACGACCTCGGCGAATCGCCCCGGACGGCCTTTGGGCACAATCCGCAAGGGCTCAGCGGGGTGGCGCTCAACACCGAGCTCGACCCCGTCGCGCGGAAGGTGGCCCGCAAACAGCGCATCCGCACGGCGGTCTACGAACGGCGCGCCGAGCTGATCCTGCGGTTGCTGGCGCGCTTCACCGGGCTCGCGGCCGGGGGCATCCGGCCAGTGATGCACTGGGGGCCCATCCTGCCGGTCGACCGTTCGCGGCAGGTGACCGAGGAACGGGCGCTGGTGGAGGCGGGAATCCAATCGCGCCGCACGGCCGCGGCCAACCTGGGCAGCGATGACCCCCAGGCGGAGTGGGCGCGGGTGATGGAGGAGCGGGCGTTGCTCTAGAACGCCCGCTGTCTCAGTACCTCTTGACGACCACCGCGCCGAACGCTCCTTCAAGGCGGTTCTGGATCGAGCTGAGGTCGGACTTCGTCGAATCTTCGTAGACGATCTCGCCGCAGATGCTGTCGCCAACTTCGGAAAGGGTGACGGTGCCGCGCGCCGCGCTGTACGAGCTGTATGCCTCGCCCCCTCGCTGGGTGATGACCCGGAAGGTGAGGACGCCGAAATCCGGGGTGAAGGCGATCCTCTCTCCGGCCTCGATCGGGGGCGGAGTCCCGGTCCCGTTGAAAACGGTGATGAAGATCGTTACGAGGGTCTGGCCCCCGCCCGGCTTTGGCGCGGAGAACGCGCTGATCTCGTCGTCCGGGATCTCGTAGTCGGCGAGGTAGATGGTGTAGGCCGCTCCGCCCGCGAGCGAGACCGCTTTCGCGGAGACCACCTCGAAGACATCGTTTTCGATGGCTACTTCGTCGCCGTGGGCCGCTCTGAGCGCGACCAGGTAGGGTACCGGGCGGCAGGAGTCGCCGTTTCCCTGGGCCGCTGGAGAGGCCGCGGCTTCTCCAGGGTCCGGTGTGCTGGTGGGCTGGTCATCGTCTCCCCCGCAGGCTCCCAGCACGAGAGCGACGGCGATTCCGGTCGCGAAGGCACGGGCCTTCCAGGCATGGCGTTGCGGCATGGCGATTCCCTTCGGCAGGTCAGGCGTAGGTCCGTGGCGCCAGGACCGCTACACGGCACCGGGAGCGTGGCCCCTCGTAAGAGTCGACACGAAGGAAACGGATCTTGAACCAGCCGTGAGCGGGGTCCGCCACTAAAGGGGCGCTTTCGCCTCTCCCACCGCCCGCAGGACGCGGCACGCGCGGAGCGTGACCCACTTACTCGGCTGGCCCTGCCGGTCAATGTCTTTCACGAGCTTCCCAGCGTAGCTATAGCGGTTGCGCCAGCGGCCGTCCCGGTCTCGCTGGCCAAGGAGCCACTCGACGGCCCGGGCGAGGCGCGGGTCCCCGGCGGCGCCCGCCTCAACTAGCGCTTCGAGCACCTGGAGCACGTCGGCCACATAGCCGAGCGGGAAGCCGAGCTTGAACCAGGACGAGTTCGGGCTGGTGTTCCCGGCGGACATCGGGTACATCGCGGTGCTGGGGTCGACGCTCAGGAGGAACTCCACGCCCAGGGCGATGGCGCGCTCGACTGCTGGTGTGCGCAGCGCGGACGGCACCGCGGCGAGCCCCAGGAGCCCCTTGGCGGCGCCCCAGCCGCAGGGCTCGCCGCCGTTGACGCCGCAGCGGAACCCCCGCCCGGGCGTGGCCGCGTTGAAGTGCATGTTGCCCTCGCCCGTGACCGCTTCCGCCTCCCAGACGATCGCGCGCTGGACCCGGGGGTCGGCAGCCCAGCCGAGTCGGACCAGCGCCCGCACCAGGTTGCCGTTCAGGCAGTGGACCACCGTCGATGGCGGCGGGACGCGCTCGCCGGCCTTGTAGCCGAACCCGCCGCTGGTGCTCTGGGTGTGGCCGATCAGGTAGTCGCAAGCGGCCCGGACCCGCGGGTCGTCACCGTCGGCGCCGAGCTGTTCGAGGAAGACCACCTGCCAGGTCGTGCCGCTGTACTTGGGGCCATACCCGGCGCCGGGCTTCACCCAGTAGCCCTCCGGGCGCTGGGCCGCGAGGATGGAGGCGATGGGGTCGGTCCCCATGGCGGCCGCGCGGGCCGCAACCAGCTCCGGGTCGGCCGGGTCGAGGCGCAGCAGGTCCCGCAGGGCCAGGTGGCGGACGCCGCGGTCTTCCGGCTCGAGCAGCCAGTCGAGGATCGCTAAGTCGACGCCGGGGATGGTTGTCATCGCGGCCATCGTAGCCGGACTGGACATCGCTGGACACGGAGGCACGGCGGGCGCGGAGGACGCCGTTCGGCCGGGACGCCCGCGGCGGGCGGCAAGCGCTGGGACGGCTCCTCCTCGAACCTCTGCCCTCCGTGCCTCCAGTTCGCCTTGCCGGGATGGCCCTCCGCCTTTGGTCGGAGTTTGTGAAGCGTTACGCATTCGGCTGCGGCGGGGCGCGCTACGTTCGATAAGGCCGGGATGACTCCCCCGGCCGGCGACGGGGAGGACACCCCAACCCGGCGCCGCTCCCCCCGGGGAGCGCTCCAACCTGCTTCCTTGTATTCGGTGCCGAGTCGGCTGGCGTTAGGCACACGCGAGGGGGCGTACCCGATTGGTACGCCCCCTCGTTGTTGGTGCGGGGCGCGCCGGGATGTCAGTGGCAGGGGCGTATCGCGTGACGCCCCTACGACGCGGCTGGGATCCGGAGGGTGGCCGCCGGCTTCACCGGACATGCGCCCGAGGTGGGCGGGACGCCGCACCCTCCCTGACGGTCGGGGCTCGCTCGTTGCTGGTGGCTGGCTGCCGCACGTGAGGGCGCGAGGGACGAAGGATGGGGTGCGCGGAACGGCGCTCGGGCGAGGGGCGCTGAGGCGGGTCATGACTGACCCGCCTCGGATAGCGGGCTCTGGCCTCGTGTGCGCCTAGCGGACGGTGATGGCCGCGTTGGTGATGACCGGGGTACCGCGCTCCTTCGTCTTCGCGTCGATGAGGATGGTGTTCCCGTCCTTCCAGTACGACGTCACGATGGTCTCGCCGGGGAAGACGACGCCGGCGAACCGCGCCTGGTAGCGCGCGACTTTCGCCGTATCGCCGCCGAGGGCGCTATCGACGACGGCCTTGCAGACCACGCCGTAGGAGCAGAGGCCGTGCAGGATCGGGACATCGAAGCCGCCCATCTTCGCGAAGTCGGGGTCGGCGTGGAGCGGGTTCTTGTCGCCGGAAAGTCGATAGAGGAGCGCCTGCTGGGGCATGGTCTTCGATTCGACGACGGCGTCGGGGGCGCGAGAAGGGGCCTCGTTGCCGGGCGGCGGGCCGCTTTCGCCGCCGAAGCCGCCTTCGCCGCGGAGGAAGAGCGAGAAGCGGTTGACGAAGAGCGGGTCGCTTTCGCCCTTGAGGCGCGATTCGGTTTCGAGGACCACCAGGGCGGCCTTGCCCTTGTCGTAGATGCCAGCGACCTTGCCGGTGGTCTCGACCTCGCCTTCGACGGGGATGGACTTGCGGATCTCGAGGTCCTGTTCGCCGTGAAGGAGCATGACCGGGTTGAACTGCAGGCCCGGGACCATGCCGATGCCGCCGAGCGAGCCGAACGCGGGGATCACGCCGAAGCTGGGGAGCACCTTGAGGTTCTTCTCGTAGGTGTAGGTGAGCTCGTTCGGGTCGGTCTGGGGGACGCCGGCGCCGACGCCAAGGTGGTAGAGGATGATGCGGTCGCGGTCCCAGCGGACGGAGCCGCCTTTGATTTCGGCGCCGAGCGCTTTTGAGGGGTCGATGGGCAAGTGAGCCTCCTGGTTTCGAGCGTGAGGTGGGAAGTTCCGAACGCGGTTCGGTTGCGTCCCAGAGGTTAGCAGATCGAGGCGCGAGAGATGAGGTGTGAGGTGCGAGTTGGGAGTCGGGATCCCTCCGCTTGCTCATGCGCGCGGCGAGAATACCCGCGATGCCTGACTGACCCGGCCGGGCGTACGATGAACGCGTGAACGGTCACTTCGCGGCCGGTTCTGTCGTCCTTCACCAGATGCCGTTCGTCGATGAGAGCGGTGCCAGCGGCCCGCCAGTCATCTGTGATGTGAAGCCTGTGGTCGTGATCGAAGATAGCCCGGACATGGTGCGCCTGTGGCTCCCTGCCGGGACGCGGACCAAGCTGAGCCTTCCGCTTCCGCGGGATCGGCCGAAGCCGTGGCGGCCGGGCGAGTGGGAGTTGGTCGACAGCACATGGTCGCGTTGGAACGCCGTTTTTCTCATGCGGCCAGCGGACTGGCACGCAACGTGGGTTTGGTGGAGTCCCGAATGGGAGTTCCTTGGGTGGTACGTCAATCTGCAGGAGCCCTTCGTCCGGACCGGTGACGGGTTCCATGTGCGTGACTTGCAGCTCGACATCGTCGTCGCGCCGGACCGGAACTGGCGCTGGAAGGACTCGGACGACCTGGAGCGATCGGTTGAACTCGGCGTCATCTCACGGCCGATTGCCGACCGCGCGCTGGTTGAAGCCGATGATGTGATCGGGCGAATCGGGAGAGGCCAGCCGCCGTTCACGGACGACTGGGCAGCCTGGAGACCGGAGCCCACCTGGCCGAGCCCGGCAATGCCCGGGAACCACCTCGGCGGCCAGCAGGTACCGTGGAGTTCGCCCCCTCTCCGGCATTCTTAAATGGCTGCGCTTCATCGGATTCCGTGGCGCCGCGACGGTTTGGTCTGGGGCGCTACACCACCGCCGGCTAAAGGAAGGCAGCCGCTTAACGGTGGCGCGGGCCGCGGCCCGGTTCGACGGCGGAGTCGGACTCACCGGATTCGGCGCGGCGCTGCAGACCGTAGGCGTTGCCGGCGATCTCGCGGCCGCTGTTGCCCGCCATAAGGGCCGGGGCGGCAGCGTCTTCGCCGGTTGCCTCGCCGCCGTCACACCCGGGCTCGGCCGGGCAGCCAGTCTGCGGCTGCGGTTCGGCCTGTTCGCCGGGAGAGTCGTCCGCCGGGGCGGTTTCGGTAGGCGTTGCGTCCGGTTCGACATCGCTGGCGACGTTGATGATCCGGATAGGCGGCGGGGGAGTCGGTGAAGTGCCGGCGGCGGAGACACTCGCATCATCCGAGGCGATCCCGTACACGCGCAGAGGCGGGATCGGTGTGGGCGTGGGCTCGGGCGGGGCCGGGTCCTGCGCCGCCGGCGCCTGCACCTGGGCCGAGGTATCGACAGCGACGGCGCCGCCGTCCATCAGTTCGAGCAGCGGCGGCGGAGTGATCTCTGGCGCGACCTGGACGACGACGATGCGCGGCTCGGGCAGGCGCGTCTGTGGTTGGAATGGCCCCCACTCGGCGCGTTCGGCGGTGGTGATCACCAACCCCGTGACACCGATTCCGAAGAGGAACGATGCAAGCAGGAGGGGCGCTTTCCCTGTCATCCGCGCGATCATGCCCCCTCATCCGAGATGCCGCTACCGTTGTAACACCCTTGTATACAGAATTGCAACACTGCGTAATCGATTGCCCTGGCGGGCCCGGAGGTTTGGCCCGGGAAATCCGGGCAAACCCCGACGCGCCGGTAAAGGCGGACGGCCGGGGGGTGCGGCGCGCCCGGACCGTGAAGTATCTCTGCCGGTGCCGCTGTGCTAGTCTCGAAGACAACCCTAACGTGAGGGTAAAGGGCTGGCTGGCTGGTTCCGTCGGACGTTCTACGCACTCGAAAACACCCAGTTCCGCCTCCTGTGGATCGGGACGCTGTTCTCGTTCCTGGGCATGCAAATGCAGGTGGTGGCCCGCGGCTACCTGGCCTACGACCTCACCGGAAAGAACAGCGCCCTTGGTGGCGTGATGCTCGCCTTCGGCGTCCCCCAGCTGCTGCTCGGCCTCTGGGGCGGCGTGCTCGCCGACCGCCTCCCCAAGCGCAACCTCCTCTTCGTCTGCCAGGGCATCATCGCCCTGAACTCCGCCTGGGTGGCGGTGATGATCGAACTCGGGCAGCTCGAGTACTGGATGCTGATCGTCGCCGGCGTGGTCCAGGGCGGAGGCTTCGCCTTCGTCGGCCCGGCCCGCCAGGCCTTCATCGGCGACCTCGTGGGCCGCGACTCCATCGGCAACGCGGTGGTGCTGCAGCAGCTGAGCATGAACAGTACCCGCGTCATCGGCCCATCGCTGGCCGGGTCATTCATCGCGGTCGCCTTCATTGGCACGGGCGGGGTGTACTTCATGACCACCGCCGGCTTCTTCATTGCCATGTTCACGATGTTGAAGTTGCCGCCGGGCAACCCCACTCCCCGCGAGACGCCAGCCTCGCCCCTGGCCGACATGGCGGACGGCCTCCGCTACGTGCTGAAGCGGCCCTCGATCCTGCTCCTCATCCTCACCTCGTTTGCGGTGATCATGATCGGCTTCCCCTACCAGTCGTTCCTGCCCTCCGTCGCGAAGGACGTGTACGGCGTGGGCTCAGGCGGGCTGGGCATGCTCCAGTCGGCCGGGGCGGTCGGCGCGGTGGTGGCGACGGTGTTCGTCGCGACCTATGCGGGGAGCAAGAAGGCCTGGGTGGCCCAGCCGGTGCTGGCGGTGGCGTTCGGGCTTTCGCTGGTTGGCCTCGGCACGGCGCCGGGCTTCTATGCCGGACTGGTGGCGATGGTCGCCGTGGGTGGCCTGGCGAGCGGCTTCCAGGGCGTGAACAACTCGCTCACCATGTCGAGCACCGATGCGGCCTACCACGGGCGCGTGCAGTCGATTTCGATGCTGAGCTGGAGCATGTTCGGACTGGCGGCGCTGCCCATCGGCATCCTGGCCGACCACATCGGCATCCAGGAGACGATGATCTTCCTGGGTATCGCCGTCATGGTGCTGGTGACCGCGCTGCAGATCTTCGGCCGCTCGAACGCTGTGACGGTCGACCGCAACGCGCGGGCGCACCTGACGGAGCGGCGGGCCGAGGCCGGGGGCCACGCGGGGGGAAGGTAGGGGGAAGGGCGAAGTTCGAAGTTCGAAGTTCGCCGGGATGGGGCTCCGTTCTGTGAAGGGGTGGCGTGGGGCCCGGGGAAGGGCGAAGTACTTCGCAACGCGCCCTTCGTACTTCGTACTTCGCACTTTGCAGCGGGCCCTTCGTCCTTCGCACTTCCTCTACAATCCCGGCATCCACCGCCGGGAGGCCCCCATGTTCCAGGTAGGCAGCTTTCGCGGGTTCGAAACCGAGCTGCGCGAGCCGGGCATCGCCGTTATCACCTTCAACCAGCCCGAACGCCTCAACGGGTTGACCCAGGCGATCAAGCGCGACCTCATCGAACAACTCACCCAGGCCCAGATGGACGACCGCGTGCGGGTCGTGCTCTTCACCGGCTCGGGCCGGGCCTTCAGCGCGGGCGACGACATCACCGGCCGGCCGCTGCCACCGGGCGCCCAGCTCGTGCCCGATATCTTCCCCGGCCACCGCGAGGCGATCAGCACCTACGAGGGACTGCGCGTGCTGTCGCAGACGCTCAACTCGGCCGTCCGCAACCTCGACAAGCTCAGCATCGCAGCCATCAACGGGATCGCCATCCAGACCGGTCTTTCCCTTGCGCTGTCGTGCGACTTCCGCATCGCCGCGAAGGAGGCCCGGCTCGGGAGCGCCACATTGCGATTCGGCCTGCTTCCGGATGAGGGCGGCCAGTACCTGCTAGTCCAGCTGATGGGCGTCGCGAAGACGATGGACTTCCTGATGCACAAGCGCATCGTGAGCGCGGACGAGGCGCTCGGACTCG
>JAHDWR010000121.1 GCA_023382755.1 Dehalococcoidia bacterium | reverse complement strand
CGAGTGGGCCCGGCGGCATGCCGCCGCGCTCGCGGTCCACCCGGCGCCGTCAGCCGAGGGCTTCGCCGCGGTGCAGTGGCTGTACCGGCGCGTCGCCGCCGAGGTCGGCCCGCTGCTCAATGCCCGCCAGCAGGCCGTAGTGGAACTGGCGCTGGCATCGATCCCGCCCGAGACTACATAACAAAGCCCGCCAGGGGAAACCGGCGGGCTTTGCGGTCCAACGGGAAAGGGCGACGGCTAGTCCAGGTAGTCCTTCAGCTTCTTGCTGCGGCTCGGGTGGCGGAGCTTCCGCAGCGCCTTCGCCTCTATCTGGCGGATGCGCTCTCGTGTGACGCCGAACTCGCGCCCCACTTCCTCAAGCGTCCGGCTGCGGCCATCTTCGAGGCCGAACCTCAGCTGGAGCACGCGCCTTTCGCGGCTGGTGAGGCTCGCCAGCACGTCTTCCACCTGTTCGCGCAGAAGCTGCTGGCTGGCAGCCTCGGCGGGCGCCAGGGCCGTCGGGTCTTCGAGGAAGTCGCCCAGGTGGCTGTCCTCCTCTTCGCCAATCGGCGTCTCCAGCGAGACCGGCTCCTGCGAGACCTTCTGGATCTCGCGGATGCGCTCCGGAGTGTAGGCGGCGGACGCGTCGGGCTTCCCGCTCTCGGTCATCCCGCGCGCGATCTCCTCGCTCGTCGGCTCGCGGCCGTCCTCCTGCACCAGCCGGCGGCTGACGCGGACGAGCTTGTTGATCGTCTCCACCATGTGTACCGGGATGCGGATGGTCCGCGCCTGGTCCGCGATGGCGCGCGTAATCGCCTGCCGGATCCACCACGTCGCGTAGGTGGAGAACTTGAAACCCTTGCGGTAGTCGAACTTCTCCACCGCGCGGATCAGGCCGATGTTCCCTTCCTGGATCAGGTCCAGGAGCGACATACCCCGCCCGATGTACTTCTTTGCCACCGACACCACGAGGCGCAGGTTCGCCTCGGTCAGCCGGCGCGTGGCCTTCTGCCCGTTCCGCTTCACCGTGTCGAAGTGGTAGCGCAGCTTCTCTTCAAGCGGCGCGATCTTCTCGATCAGGCCATCGACCGGCGGCACCAGGTCGTCCTCGGTGCCCGCTTCCTCACCCATCTGGGCCACCAGGTCCGAGGTCAAGATGTGGGTCACGATCGAGAGGGTGACGATCCGCTGGTGGGCGTCGTCCTCCTCGATCTTCAGCTTGTTCAGGACGTGGAACTTGAAGTCCGCGTCGGTCTCGCCGTCGATGAGCCCGCGGAACTGCGGGTCGGCGATCGTCTCACTGAAGGAGAGGTTCTTGAGCTTCTGGCCTTCCGGGTTCCGCCACTTGCGGACCACAGAGACTTCGTCCGGACCCGCCGGCTTCACGATTTTGTCGAAGTCGTCGATGAAGCGCTTCGCTTCCTTGTACACGGGCAGGAGCGCGCCCCACTGTTCGAGCAGCCGCACCGCGACGCGCGCCGCCGAGGGCGGGTGGCCGTAATTGGTGACGTACTCCTGCTCGATCGCCTCGATGTGGAGGCCTTCCTCCATCTGGCGCGCCAGGTGCTTTTCGTCGTCGGCGGTCAGCAGGTAGACCTTGCCGATTTCGCGGAGGTACATCCGGACCGGGTCATCGATACCCTCGGACTCCTCGGTCAGGAGGGCGATGTTCGCGTCCTCTTCCTCCTCTTCCTCTTCTTCGGTGCCTGGGCCCTCTTCCTCGTCGTCCGCGGCGATATCGGAAAGCTCGTCTTCGCCGGCGTCCTCATCGCCAAAGCTCGACAGGCGCGAAAGGACACCGTCGATCACGGTTCCATCGCTCGCGGGGGATGCGTCGGTCAGGGCATCATCGGTCATGCTCAGAAATCAAACCTCTTCAGTACAGGGGGGACGACAAGGCGCGCAGGGCAGACTGCGCCTTTTCCAGAGTAGCAAGCCTGTTACGACGTTTCAAGGGGCGGAAAGGGGCAGTTTGAGTTAGCGTGAAGATTTGAGGTTGGCCCGGCGAGCCTCCGAATCCTCCAGCAGCATGACGATATCTTCGATGGTCCAGACCCGGTCAGCGATGCCAGCGGCCATGGCCGGGGTACGTCCCTTGAGCGTCTGATGAGGCCGTGCCCAGTTGTAGTACAGGAAGTGAAGGGCGACCGCGTAGGCCAGGTTCTCGGTCTTCTTGGAGAAGGCGTTGGTCAGCCGGGTGAACCGGCGCATGCTCATCCGCATGGTGAGGTTCTGGCGCTCCACGTAGGACGTAGAAATGTGCTTAGGGTTCGGGCTGCCCAGCCGGGGTTCCTTCGTAGCTCCAGTGCACACTCCGGGGCTGTAGCGTGTCTCAGGGGTGTTGCCGTGGCCCCCGCCGTACTGTTTGACCAGTTGGGCATAGTCGATGTTGTTCTCGAAGGCGAGAGCGATGGCCGACAGGTAGCTATGGTGGCCGTCCGCGGTCAGTTGAACGCGGTTCTTGAGCCGCTTCGCCACGCCGTCCATGAAGTCCAGTGCCGTATCAGCGTCGCGAAGGCCGATGGTCCAGTTGATGACCAGCTTCGTATCAGCGTCGATGGCCGTCCACGTCCACACGTCGCCAACTATGTCGCCCATCATGTCCTGGGGGACGTTCTTTTCCTTCGCGTAAACGAAGCTCCAGATTTCGTCACACTGAACCTTCGTGGTTTCGAGGTGAACGTTGTGGTCGTCTTCCCATGCAGCGCACACTGGCCCGATGTCCGTCAGCAGCTTGAGGACGGTTCCCTTCGCTACCCCGGTCATGCGGCATGTCGCCCGGATGCTGTTGCCTTCGACCAAGGCACGGACGATCTGGACGCGCTGTTCACGGCTCAACCTATTCATACTGACTATGGTGCTTGAGCGTCCATGTAGTTGGCAATACCCCTATTTACCGTTTTACCGTAAAATGATAAAACAGTGTTGCGAAGGCGCACGCTGCGGCGCTACCTTGACGGAGTGAGTAGATGGAAGTTCGCCACGAAGACGACGGGCTGGACGAGCTCGAAACCAATATCAAGGCCCGTACCAAGCTTCCGCCCGAGGTGGTCAAGAGTTACCGGCGAGCCATGCAGTTCATACGCGACGCGACCGGCGAGCCGACGCTTAGAGCACGCAAAGGCTGGCACTTTGAGAAGTATGACGAGCTACCTGGCGAGTATTCGATTCGACTCAACGATCAATGGCGCCTGTTCTTCCGCTTCGAAGGGGAAGGCGCATCAAGAACTTTCATCCCGGTGGCAATCCGGGATCAGCACTGAAAACAAGAGGGGGGTGCCACATGACTAGCTGGAGGCCTGCGGAAGTCTTCCCGCCCGGTGATTACATCAAGGAGGAGATGAACGCTCGCGGGTGGGCGCAACAGGATTTGGCTGACACGCTCGGCAAGACGGTAGCGGCTGTAAATGAACTCATTTCCGGAAAGCGCGCTGTCACGGCGGAAACCGCGCAGCTACTGGAACAGGCATTTGAAGGTATCGACGCGGCCACATGGCTTCGGTTGGAAGCAACTTGGCAGGCGTATAGGCTTCCCCCCGCCAAGGACGAACGGGTTGCTCTCCGCGCCAGGCTGCGGGAGAAGGTTCCGCTTCGCGAGATGCTCCGCCGCGGATGGATAGAGCCAGGCGACGAACAAAGTTTGGAACGAAGCGTCGCGGGCTTCTTGGAAATTGACTCGCTTGATGACGAACCGGCTTGGGCGAAAACTTATGCCGCGCGGAAGTCCACCTCCTACGACTCGGCTTCGGCAGGCGAACTCGCGTGGGTAGCCCGTGCGCGGCAACTCGCCCGCGCGGTCCAGGCCCAGCCCTTTGATCCCAAGGCAAAGGGTCGCCTCCTCGCTGACATCCGTGCGTTGGCGCGGAACCCCGAGGATGCCCGGAATTTGCCGCGCCTCCTGGCAGACTACGGAATCCGGCTGGTGATCGTGGAGAAGCTCTCACGAACGCGCGTAGACGGGGCCTGTTTCTGGCTAGACCCGAAATCACCGGTCATCGCTTTGTCGCTCCGGTACGACCGGATGGACTATTTCTGGTTCACGCTTCTGCATGAGCTTGGCCACATCTTTGAGGACCACTCGGGGGACTGTCACATCGAAAGTGACCTCGTTGGCGCAGCGCAGATCGAAGAGAAGCCGGAACGCGAAGTTGCAGCTGACCACTTCGCGGCAAGCGCGTTGGTGGACCAAGCCAAGCTCAACGACTTCATCGTCCGAAACGGGCCGATCTACAACGTCATGAACATCCGGGGTTTTGCTCGACTCCAAGACATCCACCCCGGCATTGTGGTCGGTCAGCTTCAACACATGGGGGAGATCGACTGGTCTCAACATCGAGCGTTCCTTGAACGCATCCGTGACGTGGTGACTCGCTCAACGCTGACTGACGGCCACGGAGTAAGACTCTCGGCCCTTACCTAAAGGAGGGAAGTATGGCCACCCAAGCAGAACGTATTCAGGCGGTCGTGGAAGCCTATCGGAAGGCGGGAGAACCGTGGCCAGCATCCACCGTGCAGATGGCGACGTGGGCGCTGAACAAAGGCCTTTGGAAACCGTACGTTGATTCGGTTATTCGTGTAGTCGCCGAAGAGTTTTCGCGCGCACTTCGCGAGGAATACGCGGTGGACCCCCAGGGGCGCACCATCCGCTCCAAACACGTGGCGCGGGTTAAGCAAAGGGACGGCGAGAAACTGTACCTGTGGGACGACATGCGCACGGCTCCGCGCGACTTCATGAACATGGCCTTTAAGGACCGGCGGCGGGCTATCGTCGGTGACTGTCGCCAACTCAACACGGATGTCACGAGCTACAACGACAACTGGAATCACGGCGAGCCGATTCAATTGAGTCTGAACTTTACGGACGATGTTGCTGAACTCGACGCGGCGGCCGGAATCGTTACTCGGATGCCTTCCACCGGGCAGCAGCGGCCTTCCGAGCTATTTCGGACCGTTGCTCAGGAGTCAGCTTAGCCGCCCGAGCCTTGCCGCCCTTAAGCCCGCCTTTGCGCCCTAGCGCGACCGCTGCCGGGTCGCGAGTATCCTCGACCTCCGGTTCGCCTTCCGTGGCCGCTTCGACGATGGCCGCGGCGAGCTTGTTCAGGTCTACGGGGCGCTTTGGCTTGCTTGAGCGGTCTGGCATGTCTTAGAGTGTGCGCCCGCCTGCGGGAGTCAGTCAACTCAGGAACCCCTCAATGGCAGTCAGAGGCAAAACGACGGCGCACATCCACCACTTCACCCAGCGAGACCCAGATATCTGGACGCTGGCACTTACCAACGTCCAAGCTCAGGAGCTTATTTGGACCATACTTCGAGCATTGGATGAGCGAAAGCCGTACTCGGACGGAACCTACCGATTCGCCATTCGCGCCCGCCCCTTGCAGGACTGCCGAGCGTCAGACCCGCCATGCGGCGGAGGGGAAGGCAGAATCGACCTGGTCAGGCCGGGCAAATCCACCCGGTAAAGAACCTCGTCATTATGTCCAAACTGACCCACTACCCAAGTGGCAGATTCGCCCCCTAACGCCCCGAAACCCTACCCTGATCCCATGGGAAGACGCGCCAACAAGTACACGACCCCGGTAGAACCCCGGGCCCTCACCCTCCGCGTCGAATCGCTCGTCTTCGGCGGCGCCGGGCTTGCCCACGCGCCCGATGGCCGCGTCGTCTTCGTCGCCTTCGCCGCGCCCGGCGAACTGGTCGAGGCGCTCGTCGAGCGCGAATACCAGGACTACATCGAGGCGGTCACCACCCGCGTCATCGAACCCTCGCCCGACCGCATCGAGCCGCGCTGCGCGCTCTTCGGCGAATGCGGCGGCTGCCAGCTGCAGCACATGGCCTATCCGGCCCAGCTCGCCGCCAAGGAAGCCGTTGTCCGCGAACAGCTCCGCCGCATCGGCAAACTCGATGACTCGGTCGTCCGCCCCATCGTCGGCGCCGAAAGCCCGTGGGCCTACCGCAATCACCTCCGCTTCTCCACCGGCAAGAAGTGGGGCGATGTCGGCTACATCAGCCGCCGCGGACGCGGCCTCCTAAAGGTCGAGTCCTGCCCCATCGCCGACCCCTGGGTGAGCGACCTGCTACCGAAGCTTCAGGGCCACGGCGCTGGCCTCCACCAAATTCAGTTGCGCCACTCGCCCGCCACCGGCAGCTACCTGGTGAACCCGGCTATCCCGGGCCTGCCCGTTGAAACCGGCCAGAAGTCCTACATCGAGGAGCTCGCGGGCCACCGCTTCCTCGTCAGCGCGAGCGCGTTCTTCCAGGTCAACAGCGCCCAGGCCGAGCAGATGGTCCGCCTCGTCGGCGAGGCCCTGCCCGAATCCGGCAGCCTCCTCGTCGATGGCTTCGCCGGCGTCGGCACCTTCGCCGTCATCTTCGCCGACCGTTTCGAACGTGTGCTCGCCATCGAGGAGTCGAACAGCGCCGCCCGTGATTCCGAGGCGAACCTGCGCCAGGCGCCGAACGTCGAGATGCTCGTGGGAAAGGTCGAGGACATCCTTCCCGAACTCGAAGAGCAGCCCGACGCTATCGTGCTCGACCCTCCCCGTCCGGGCTGCGCGCCCATCGTCCTCAGCGCGATCAAGGAGTTCCAGCCGAAAACGGTCGTCTACGTCTCCTGCAACCCGGCCACCCTCGCCCGCGACCTGCGTGTCCTGGTCGATGGCGGCTACCGGCTGGAGTGGGTCACGCCGCTCGACATGTTCCCCCAGACCGGCCACATCGAGTGTGTGAGCCGCCTCGTCTTCGAAGGCCTGCCGGGACCCGAGGCCGCTGTTGGACCCGAAGCAGACATGGCCGTCCCCGCGGAGTCCGAGGGCGAATGAAGCGCGTCCTCCTCGCCTCGGCCTCCCCTCGCCGTCGCGAGCTCCTCGCTGCGCTGCTCGACGCGTTCGAAGTGGTCCCCTCGGCTGTCGATGAGACCTTCGGGATCGACCCCATCGCCGATGCGGAATCACTCGCCCTGGCGAAAGCCCGCGATGTCGCCGCCGCCAATCCCGGAGCCGTCGTCATCGGCTCGGACACCATCGTATTCGACGACGAACGTGCCTACGGGAAGCCGGAAGATGCCGCGGACGCCTTCGCGATGTGGCTGGCTCTACGCGGCCGCGCCCACCGTGTGGTCACGGGCGTGGCCGTGGTCGCCTCCGGGTATGAGGCTGCAGGCCACACGCTCAGCGAAGTCCAGCTTGCGGACCTCGGCGACGCCACCGTCCGCGCCTACATCGCCAGCGGACGCCCGATGGACAAGGCCGGCGCCTACGCGATCCAGGACACCGATTTCGGCACCGTCACCCGGCTCGACGGGTGCTACTGCAGCGTGATGGGGCTCCCCCTCTGGCAGCTGCGCGCGCTCCTCGGTCCCACGGGCGTTTCCTGCGCCAAACCCGATGCTACCCGCCCCGAGTGCGCGACCTGCCCCGGCCGCGACTGACCGGTCTCGCGTCTCGTCACTCGCATCTCGCAACTCTCGGCTACACTGGCCACGACCCGCCGGGCCAGTACAGCGAAATGGGGCGCTGGCCGGCAAACGCGGAGGCGAAGCGTGAACGTGAACCGGTCACAGGGCAACGGGAACAACCTCCCCATCCGTGTCCTGGTGGTGGATGACCATGCCGTGATCCGGCAGGGACTGCGGATGCTCCTCGAAAGCCGCCCGGAACTCGAAGTCATCGGTGACTGCGAGAACGGTCGCGAAGCCCTCCTCATGGTCGAACGCACCAGGCCCGATGTTGTCCTGATGGATGTCGTGATGCCCGGGCTCAACGGCATCGAGGCCACCCGCCAGGTCCGCAAGGCCTCGCCTTCCACGCGCGTCGTCATCCTCAGCGGCTTCGTCGACGAAGACCAGATCACCGGCTCGATTCGCGCCGGCGCTTCCGGGTACCTGGTCAAGAACTCCGATGTCGCCGAACTTGTCCTCGCCATCCAGACCGTGAACCGCGGGAACCAGTATTACTCGGCTGCGCTCAGCGACGGGTTCGATATCCCCGAGCTGCAGCTCCAGGCCCGCCGGCCCGAACAGAAGACCGGCGTAGACACGCTCACGCCGCGCGAGCGCGAAGTCCTTCAGCTCATCGCCGAGGGCCGCACCAACCAGCAGATCGCCGACGAGCTCGTCGTCAGCGTGAAAACCGTCGAGGCGCACAAAGCGCACATCATGGACAAGCTGAAGGCGAAATCCCGTACGGACCTCATCCGCTACGCGCTGCGGCGCGGCATCGTGAAGCTCGAAAGCGTCGATGAGGCGGAGCAGAGCCTGGCAAATCTCGCCGGCGGCGACGACGCGTAGTTCGATTAGCGGAGGGCGGCATCGAGCCGCCGGGTCACTTCCGCCGGCAGCGGACCCGCCGCTTCCGCCGCAAGGCACTCGCGCAACTCCTCGCGGTTCTTCACGCCAAGCACCACCGTCGAAACGCCATCCATCGAGAGCGCGTACTGGTGCGCCAGGAACGCCGGCGAAACGCCGAGCTCCGCCGCGATCGCCCGGAACGGCGCCGCCCGCTCGAAGTCGTTGACCTCCGGCGAACCCGCCGGCAGTTCGCGGTCGATGGCGCTCGTGAGCGAACCCGCCGCAACGGCGCGGATGCCCATCACGCCAACGCCGTGCCGCACCGCGCTCGCGATGATGTCCCGTGGCCGCGCCGGTTCGTCGTATCGCTTCATCCCGCCCGGCGAATCCAGCACGTTCGCGATGCATTGCACAACCGCGGGCCGCGGGCCCTGCTCCAGCACGTCCAGGATCGCCGAGGGAAAACCCACGCCCGTGATACCCCACGACCCAATTCGGCCCTCCGCGCGCAACCGTTCGAACGCCGGGACCACGGAGTCCCGGAACAGCGCGAAGTTCGTCCGCGTGGTCGCCCCCTCCTCGGCCGCTGCGTCGATCATGCCGTGCAGGATGAAGATGTCGACGCGTCCGAGCCGCATCCGCGCGAGCGACCCGTCCAGGCTGTCGCTCAGGCGCTGGTAGACATCGCCGGCGTGTGGCGAACCCAGCACGTGCTTGGTCGTGACACGCACGCCAGCGGGGAGCCGCCCTCCGAACGCCTCGCCGATGACGCGCTCGGCTTCGCCGTCCCGGCCGTAGCTCGGGGCCATGTCGAGCAGCGTAATCCCGCCCGCGATCGCCTCGTGGACTGTCGCAATCGCTTCATCACGTGTGGTCGCGCCCCAGACCTGCCCCAGCCCGCCTCCACCCAGCGTCAGCGCGGAGACCGGTTCGAGGGGGCCGAAGGGACACGTCTGCATGGGAGCCTCCCGGCTACCGGTTTTCGTATGCCAGTACGCGTTGCATCGCCGCAGCCGACCGTTCGAAGCTCTGAAACAGGGGGATGCCCTTCGCGTGGAACTTCGGCGCGATGCTCGCCACGTACTCCGCCTCGTGGGCCGGGTGCAGGATGACCAGGAAGGGCTTCTGCGAGCGATCCTGGTGCGCCGCAAGCGTGTCGATCGTCTTGTCGAGCGAATCGGGCACTTTCTTCCACTGGCGCGCCGCGAACATCGCCGACAACTCCATCGCCATGGCGTCGATGTTCGGGTCTGCATCCAGGATGCGCAGGATCCGGTCCAGCGTGTCCATCGAACCCTGGATGGTCCCGGCCATATCGAGCGGGTTCTGATAGCTGCCGCCCACGATGTTGAAGAATTCGCCCAGTTCGGCGTACGTCTTTTCGCCGAAGCGCGGCACACGCAGCCCGGCTTTGGCGAACGCATCGGTGATCGAGACCGATTGGCCGCCAGTCTGGGCCAGAAGCGCCATGCCGTTCCCCTTCGGCCGTTTGCTGTTGAGCAGCAGCTTCATCGTGTCGATGGTCTCGTCGAGGTTGTTGGTCGTGATCGCGCCGCACTGGCGCATCATCCCGTCCCAGACCGCCTGGGGGGCCGCGAGCGACCCCGTGTGGGACATCGTGGCGCGCGCGCCCGCCTCGGTCTGACCGCCCTTCCAGACGATGACCGGCTTGCGCTTGCACGCTTCGCGCAGCACCTCGAAGAAGCGCCGCCCGTTCTTCACTCCTTCGACGTACATCCCGATGACTTCCGTTTCGTCGTCGAGCATCAGGTATTCGAGGTAGTCCGAGACATCGAGCACGACCGCGTTCCCGAACGATGCGCACCGGCTGACATACAGCCCGTTTGCCGCCGACACCAGACTAAACATAATCCCGTGCGTCCCGGACTGGGAGAGGAAGCCGATCCTGCCCGCGTCAGTCACCGGGGCATCGGCGTTGAAGCGCACGCCGGACTTCGGCAGGTAGAGGCCCATGCAGTTCGGGCCCACCAGGTTGAAGTTCGCCTCGCGCGCCATCGTGGTCAGCTGGTCCTGCAGCTTGATGCCGAGCTCCTCACCGGTCTCGGCGAACCCGGAGGTGAAGAAGCCAGCACCGTTCGCGCCGTTCGCGATCAGGTCTTTCAGCACATACGGCGAGACCTGCCGGGGCACCGCCACCAGCGCGTAGTCGATCGGCTCCGGGATGTCCGCCATCGAGCGGAAGTTCTGGATGCCGAGCGCCTCGATCCCCGGGATCTCCTTCTCGTCGAGCTGAACCGAATACAGGCGCCCGCCCTTCTCCTTGAAGGGCATGTTGTTCTGGAGCCACATGTACATGGGGCCCTTGTCGCCCACCACGGCGACCACTTCGGGGTTGAACATGCGGTC
>JAHDWR010000120.1 GCA_023382755.1 Dehalococcoidia bacterium | reverse complement strand
GTGACCGATGCCACGCGACGGATCCCCGACGGCGCGACGGTGCTGGTCAACGGCGATGCGGGCACCGTCACGATCGTCGCGCTCCCGTGAGCGCGGAGCAACCGGCCATGCAGCCCATCTACGCTTTCGACGACGACCTTCCTCACGGGTCTGTGCCAGAGTCCCTCCTGGGGGGCAAGGGCGCGAGCCTGGCGGAAATGACCCGGGCGCTGGGCCTCCCCGTCCCTCCGGGGTTTGTCATCACAACGGACGTTTGCCGCCAGTACCGCACCGCGGGCTGGCCGGCCGGATTGGACGAGGCGATCGATCAGCACCTGGCGCGCCTGGGTGAGCGCATGGGCCGCCGCCTGGGAGACCCCGAAAGGCCGCTGCTGGTCTCGGTGCGGTCGGGAGCGCCGGTCTCCATGCCGGGAATGATGGACACGCTCCTGAACGTGGGGATGACGCCGGCGATCCGGGATAGGCTTGGCGAGGCCACGGGGAACGCCCGCTTCGCGGCCGATACGTGGCTGCGGTTCAACAAGATGTACGCCGAGATCGTCTGCGGGGCTCCCTCCGATGCATTGGCAGAGGCGGCAGCCAACGATGGCACGCCGGCGGGGCTGCTGGTGGCCGCGGACCGCGTCCGTGTGGCCGCACGCGCGGCCGATGGCTCGGGCATACCGGAAGCTCCGATCGACCAGGTGCGGGCGGCGGCGGCGGCCGTCTTCCGCTCGTGGGACTCCGAACGCGCCCGCGTCTTCCGCGCACGCGAGAACATCTCCCAGGACCTGGGCACGGCGGTCACGGTCCAGGCGATGGTGTTCGGCAACCTGGATGACCATTCGGGCACGGGCGTCGTCTTCACGCGCGACCCGGCCACGGGCGCGCCGGGACCGTTCGGCGACTACCTGGCCCGCGCCCAGGGCGAGGACGTGGTCGCCGGGACGCACGCCGTTGGCGGGCTCGAGGCGCTCCGCGAACACCTCCCCGATGTCTACACCGAACTCCTCCGTGTGCTCGCGCGGCTGGAACGCCACTACCGCGACATGTGCGACGTCGAGTTCACCGTCAGCGAAGGGAAGCTCTATGTCCTCCAGACGCGCATTGGGAGGCGCAGCCCGCTCGCGGCAGTCCGCATCGCCGTGGCCATGGCCGAGGATGAGTCGTTCCCGTTGAGCCGCCCGGAGGCGGTGGCTCGGGTCGATACGGGCGTGCTGCAACAGCTCGCCTCCC
Source organism: Dehalococcoidia bacterium (assembly GCA_023382755.1). Lineage (GTDB taxonomy): Bacteria > Chloroflexota > Dehalococcoidia > Tepidiformales > Tepidiformaceae > Amarobacter. The sequence continues at coordinate 9,450 of JAHDWR010000120.1, read as the reverse complement.
TGCGGAGGGTCGACCAGGCGGCGAAACCACTGGCGGGCGGGCTCGCTGCCTCTCCAGGGGTGGCCGCGGGGGTGCTCTGTTGCGACCCGGACCGTGCCGCCGACCTCGCCGCGCGAGGGATCGCCGTCGTGCTTGCGCGCGAGGAAACGTCGCCATCCGATGTCCACGGGATGGTTGGCGCGGTGGGCCTGGTTACCACGCTCGGCGGTGTCGCGAGCCACGCCGCGGTGGTCGCCCGCAGCTGGGCGATCCCCGCGATCACCAGCCTCGCTGGTACGCAGGTCCTGGCGACCGGCCTCCGTATCGCCGGCGAGTTCATTGCCGAGGGCGAAGTCGTGACGGTCGATGGCACTGCCGGCGCGCTTTACGCGGGTGACCGCGTCGCCGAGGGAGCGTCGGACATCCCGGAGGTGCGCACGTTGCGGTCATGGGCGGCCGAACTGGGCGCGGAGCCGGGGACCGCACCGGCCCCCGCCGAGCCCGGCCGCGATGCCGACGTCACCCTCCTCGAACTCGCGCGGACCGTCCAATTGAAAGGCCTGTGCACGCCCGAACGCGCAGCGGCAGCCCTCTCGGCGGCTCTCGCCCGCATCGAGCAGATGATCGATGGCAACGAGACGCTCTTCCGGGCGACCCCCCGGGGGATGATGCTCACGCCTGACGGCCGCTCGTGGGTCACCGAGCAACTCCACGCCGAACGGGCAGCCCTGGACGAGGCCGCCATGGCCGCCTGTTACAGCCGCTTCATGGAGTTGAACCACACCTTTAAAGCGCTGGTGAGCGAGTGGCAGCTCGCCCAGGCTTCCGGCCCCGGCGACGCCGACTGGGCATCGGTGGTCGACCGCGTTGCCGCCGTCGACCAGGGGCTCCAGCCGGTGCTTGATGATGCGTGTGGGCAGGTCCCGCGGTTGCGGACCTACCGGTCGCGGTTCCGCGCCGCGCTCGAGGCGATGCGCGCCGGCGACCGCACGATGCTGGCGGCCCCCCTGAAGGACAGTTACCACACCGCCTGGTTCGAATACCACGAGGAGCTGATCACCCTCTGCGGGCGCGACCGCGCGGCAGACGAGCGGGCCGAGGCCGCGAGCCGCTAACCCGATCCGGGCGGGGTCCACCGGTAACTCCGCAGGTCAATCGCGCCCTCCCGCTGGAACGCCACGCCTTCGCCTTCGAGCAGGCGCCGCTGCAACTCCGCTGCCTCGCCGCGCCCGCGCAGGCTGATGGCGCCGCCCGCATTCACCACCCGCCACCACGGCACGTCGCTGTCCCCCGGCAGGAAGTGGAGCGCGTACCCCACCGCCCGCGCCGCCGCCGGCGATCCGAGCTCGAGGGCGACCTGTCCGTAGGTCACCACGTGCCCGGCGGGCACGCCGCGCACGAACTGGCACACGCGGTCGTAAAAGGTCTCCCGGCGGGTGGCGCGTCCTGGTGTCACTGCCCGTATTATCCGCACTCACGATGGACACCCCACCCGAAACCGCACCGCTCGCAGGGATCCGTGTCATCGATGCGGGCCAGATCCTCGCCGCGCCGTTCTGTTCCACCCTGCTGGGGGAGTTCGGGGCCGAGGTCATCAAGGTCGAACCGCCCGGCACTGGCGACGCGAACCGCGGCAGCGTCTCGTTTGCGCAGGACAATCGGGGGCAGAAATCGGTCACGCTCGATGTCACCCATCCCGATGGCGCCGCGCTCTTCCGGCGCCTCTGCGACGTCTCCGACATCCTGGTGGAGAACAACCGGCCGGGGGCGTTGGAGAAGTGGGGACTCGCGCCGGACACGCTTCGCCAATCCAACCCGGGGCTGGTGGTCGTCCGGATCAGCGGCTACGGCCAGACCGGCCCCTACCGCGACCGCGCCGGATTCGACCGGGTCGCGCTGGCGTTCGCCGGCATCACCGCGCTCACGGGCTATCCCGGGCTCCCACCCGTCCGTCCCGGCTACTTCGTCGCCGATTACGGGGCCGGGATCTTCGCTGCGTTTGGGGCGCTCGCCGCCCTGCGCGCCCGCGACGCCACCGGCCAGGGCCAGGATGTCGACATGGCGCTCTACGAGGCTGTCTGGCGGATGAGCGGCACGCACGCGGCGAACTACGGCCTCAGCGGCAAGGACCGCGAACGCTCGGGCAACTACTTTCCCGGCGTGGTCCCGGCCGAGCAGTTCGAAACCAGCGACGGGCACTTCCTCGTGGTCAACGCGACGACGCAGCGGTCGTTCGAAAAGCTCTGCCAGGCCATGGGCCGTCCCGAACTGATCCAGGACCCGCGGTTCACCCCGCGCAGGAACCTCCTGGAGAACCACGCCGCCATCCACGCCATCGTCGGCGAGTGGGTCGCCCTCCGGACGCTCGCGGAATGCCAGGAGATACTCGACCGATTCGGGGTCCCGGCGACGAAGGTGTACAACACCAGCGACATCGTCGGTGACCCGCACTTCGCCGCGCGCCACCAGGTCATCAGCGTCGAGAGCACCGACCACGGCCCGCTCCTCCAGCCGGGGGTCGTGCCCATCCTCACGGGAACGCCGGGCGTGGTCCGGGGGCCGGCGCCGCTCCTCGGCGAGCACAACGAGGAAGTGTACCGGGGGCTGCTGGGGCTGACGGAGGACGAGTACAGCCGGCTTCACGCCGCGGACGTCATCTGACGGTCCGGGCAGGATGCGGGCGTTACCGCGGCTCGAACCGGAGGGTGGTGAGGAACGCGCGGGCCTGTGATTCACGTTCGCCGGACGAGAGCCCGTCCACATCCGGCGCGTGCCGTTCGCTCCAGGCGATTTGCACCACCGCGGTGGGCGGGATGGCGGGGTCGAAGCACAGGGCGGTACGGACCTGGATCGGCCACTTTTCGCCGATGGCGCCGGGGACGCCCAGGTCGGTCCAGGCCTCATCCCAGCCGGCGCAGCTCAGCCCCGGGAGCGCAAAGTCGTTGGCGGTCGCTTCGAAGTCCAGGCAGCGGGGATCTTCACGCGTACGGGCCAGACAGTCGGCGGCCAGCGCCCAGAGCATCTCCTCGCGGTTCGCCGGGGTGACCAGCACCGATGTCGCGGCGTCCAGCTCCAGGACGCCGACGTGCACGGCAATGGTGTGCCGTTCTTCGCCGTGGTCGTCACCAAAACTCACCGAGAGCCACCCCTCTTCATCCAGGCAGCTCACCGGACGGAAGTGGTCGGGCGGGATGAAGCTGGCACCTGCGACATGCACGCGCCCATCGGCCCCAGGCGACATCTCCAGGTTTTCACAGCGTTCGCCGGCGCGGTCGATCTCCCAGGAGTCCGCGGACGAACATGCGGCGGCGACGGCGGAAAGCCCCAGGCAGAATGAAATTCCGAACGCCGTTCGCATAGGGCCAGCATGGGCGGGCGGCTCCAGCACAGCGTGGGCCTAACGGCCCTGATTCGCGGACCGTACCGGTCCCCTCGGGCGGGGTGCCGGGCTGCGGGGCAGCGGGCAAACAAAACGGCCGTCACCTGGTGGTGTGACGGCCGTTTTGTGTCCCCGGCGCGGGAGAGGTCGCGCCAGGAGAGGGGAAGGGAAGGATGAATCAGGCGGCGTTGGCGACGCGGTGCTCTTCGTTGGTGATGAAGTCACCATCCTGGAGCCAGTTCTTGAACTGCTTCTCGATGCCGCAGACCTTGCAAACACCACGGCTCACGGGGCCGTTCGGCTCTTCGATCCGCCACCGGTGGAAGTGGTCCGAAGTGCTTGCCCTGGGCGATTCGACTGTGGCCTGTGCCATGGTGGACCAATCCTTTCTGTTGACTCGCCTCGCGGCGATGGGTACGCTTGCTTTAGGTGACCGCTGGTACTAGCAGAACTGTAGCGACGGTCGTACCGGAATAATAGCATCCGGTGCTATCGTGTCAATAGCTACAGCGCTAGCCGCGCAGCCATCTTCTTTACTCTGGCAAAACCGGGAGCCCTCGCATGGCCCAACGTTCTGAGAGCGACGCAGCACGGAAGTCCTATAACCACCCCTGTGTGATCGCCCAGACGCTGGATATCCTTGGCGACCGTTGGACGCTTCTTATCCTTCGCGACCTGATGGCGGGCCTCCACCGCTACAACGACATCCTCGAAAGTTGCGCCGGCATGTCTCCCAACGTGCTTTCCGACCGTTTGAAGCGGTTGGAGGCCGAGGGCCTCGTCCATCGCGACTACTACAAGGAACTGCCGCCTCGCGTCGAATACACCCTGACCGAAAAGGGATGGGCTGTGCGCCCCATCCTCCTCTCCTTGCTCGATTGGGGCCGCGTTTACGTCGATTCGCTCACCGAAGAGAAGGTTGGCAACAGTGTCAGCCATGACTTTGCCCTCCGGGTCATCCCCGCGTTCTCTTTCCAGCCCGGGCGCGCCGAGGACCTGACCGCCCGCATGACCATAGAGATCTCCGACTGCGATAGCTGCAACACCTGGACTTTCGACATCCACGACGGGCATCTGCACCCCCGCCGCCACGGAGGGGACAACTCCGATGTCTACCTGAAGACCAACACCGAGGGTTTCTTCAGGTTCATCCGGGGTGAGTTGCCGGCGCCGGAAGTCGGCGAATTCCGCGGGTCCCAGGACACCGCCGCCTCGATCCAGGCCTGCTTCCAGACCCACTGATTACCCTGCAACCCGGCGGGGCCGTATCCTTTCCGCCGATGCCGACCTCACTTGCTCCCGTCTCGATCGACGAACTGCGCGAGATCGCGAAGCGCGTCCGCACCGACATCGTCACCATGGTGTACCAGGCCCAGAGCGGCCACCCGGGTGGTTCGCTTTCCGCGGTCGAACTCGGTGTTTCGCTGTTCTGGAACCATCTGCGCTGCGACCCTGCCAACCCAACCTGGCCCGGACGCGACCGCTTCATCCTCTCCAAGGGCCACGCGACGCCGTTCTACTACAGCATCCTGGCCGAACGGGGCTACTTCAGCACCGAGCTCCTGGCCGGCTTCCGCAGCCTCGGCAGCCCGCTCCAGGGCCACCCCTCCATGTCGGCGGTCCCGGGTATCGAGATGTCCGGTGGCTCACTCGGCCAGGGCCTCTCGTTCGCCATCGGGCAGGCGCTCGCGGCCCGGCTCGATAAGCGCGACTACCGCTGCTGGGTGCTCATGGGCGATGGCGAGCTGAACGAAGGCCAGGTGTGGGAAGCCGCCATGGCCGTCCCCCACTTCGGCCTGGGCGACCGCATCATCGCGATGGTCGACCGCAACGGTATCCAGAACGACGGGTTCGCCGACACCATCATGAAGACCCACCCGGTGGAGATGTGGACCGGCTTCGGCTGGCACGTCATCGAATGCGACGGCCATGACATGGCTGCCGTCGACCAGGCGCTTGCCCAGGCCGAAAAGCCGCACGACCGGCCCCGCCTGGTCGTCGCCCATACCGTTAAGGGCAAGGGGGTCAGCTTCATGGAGAACAACCCCGGCTTCCACGGCAAAGCCCCGACCAAAGACCAGCTCGAACAGGCGCTCGCCGAAATCCAGGGAGGCCTCTCATGACCAGCGCACCCGCCGCAGCCGCCACGCGCGAGGCCTACCCGTTCGGGCTCATGGACCTCGTCGCCCAGGGCGTCGACGTGGTCGCCATCGACGCGGACCTCTCGGTGTCGACCATGGGCTACCAGTTCGGTGAGAAGTACCCGGAGCGCTGGCTCACCGTGGGCGTTGCCGAACAGAACATGGTGGGCATCGCGGCAGGGTTCGCGGCCGCCGGGAAGACCGCGTTCATCGCAAGTTTCGCCGCCTTCCTCCCTGGGCGCTGCTTCGACCAGCTCCGCACATCCGTCGCCCAGCCGCGGGGCGGGCTGAGCGTGAAGTGCGTCGCCAGCCACGGCGGCGTGACCGTCGGCGAGGACGGCATGAGCGCCCAGGCGATCGAAGACCTCGCACTCGTGACCTCGCTCATCCCCTTCGATGTGGTCGTACCCGCGGACTTCCAGTCGGCGCGCCAGGCGATCGTCGCGGTCGGCAAGACGCCCCGGCCGGCGTACGTGCGCACCGGGCGCCCGAAGGTTGCCGCCATCTACGACGCTACCTACCGGTTCGAGCTGGGCAAGGCCAACCTGCTGCGCCCGGGCACGGATGTCACGCTCATCGGCTGCGGGATCATGGTCGGGGTGGCGCTCCAGGCAGCCGAGGCGCTCGCCGCTGAGGGCGTCGCGGCGCGGGTGCTCGATATGGCGACGATCAAGCCGATCGACCGCGAGGCCGTGCTTGCTGCCGCCCGAGAGACGGGCGCCATCGTCACCGCGGAGGAGCACCAGACGCACGGGGGCCTCGGCACTCAGGTCGCCAGGGTGCTCGCCGAGGCGCTGCCCACACCAATCGGTTTTGTCGGTGTCGACCGGTACGGCACGAGCGGCAAATGGGACGAGCTCTTGGGCTACTTTGACCTGACGCCGCAGCGGATCGCGCAGGTGGCCCGTGACGTGATCGCCCGGAAGCGCTAGCCAGCGGCGCGCCTCCGGCGGTGCCCCGAAACGGAAGTTGCAACGTCAAGGACTCTTAAGGCCACGATTGACCAGCGCCCACGGGCATGCGTTACTCGGATCAGTGAATGTCGCTTAATCCGCACGAGCGGGCGGAGCGGGGGATACCGATTTCGGCGAGTTCGCGCCCACGGGTGCGAAGCGGCAACTCCAGTCGCAGCCAGTAGCTAACCCCGTCGGCGTTGGAGCAACCTCGACCCGAGGGCGAGTGTCCGGCACCCCCATCACCAGGGGTTCGCGGCTCGCTCTCCAGTTGCGCTACGAGCGTCCGGGCGTCCGGTCCACAGCCCAGAGTTGGGAATCCGCATGTCCGCGCCTTGTAGCCGAGGAGAGTAGCAATGTTTCCGTTTGATCTGGTGCTCACGGCGCACGAAGAACGGCTGTCGTGGATGGACACGCCCGCAGGGCGCTACAGCCGCGAGTGGCTCAAGCACAACGAAATCGACCGGCTGAAGGAGCGTCTCTCCCAGGTCCGGCAGTCGCTGAAGGTGGCCACCGCCCAGTAGCCGAAAGCGGACAGATTCAGAGCCCCCTCACGTGTCCACGGGAGGGGGCTTTCTGTTGCGGCGCGCCGGCACTCCCCGGCGGACGCCGGAATCGCCCGGGCGGCTCAAGGGAGGAGCGTGAACGACTCGACGTGGCGCGGACGGACCGCCCGGAAGTGCCGGTGGTCGAGCGTGGCGACGAACGGAGTCCCCAGCTCCTCCGCCAGCGCCACCACAGAGGCATCGACCGCCCCGAGAGGGAAGTCGCCATAGGTCCGGACCAGCTCCGCCATGCGGGCGAGGCCGGCCTCCGATGGCTGCACCAGCTCCAGTGAGCGGCATGACTCCAGGAACAGCGCCTCCCCTTCCGGACCGAAATCCCGGCCCAGGAGGAACGCGACCTCACCGACGCAGAGCGTGGGCAGGACGATCGTGTGCCGCGTCCCCCGAATGAACTCGACCACCCGTCCGTGGTCGGGGTCGCGCGCGTTGGCCAGGGCAAGCAGCGGACCGCTGTCGCAGACGGCGATGGTCACCCGCGGTCAGCCTCGATAGCGCTGGCCCGGGACTTCTGGAGTTCCTCATCCAGGTCGGCCGCCCTGTACGGCAGATCCTTGCTGACGATGCCGATCATGGCGTCGAACGGCGAAGTCGCGCGCTCGGCCTCCAACTGCTTCTCGATGAGCTGGCGGATAGTGGCGCTGACGGATTGCCCGCGCCGCCGCGCCGCGTGTTCGACGGCCGCGACGGTCTCCTCGGGGAGTGTGATGGAGGTGCGCTTCATACGCGCATACTACCATACCGGCATACTCGTCCGGTGGCCTTCCGCCCCCCATCCCTGCCACAATCTCCGAACTCATCCGAGGAGCCTTGCCCTATGACCCGCGAACCCCGCATGTTCGGCCTCTGGTCGAGCCCCGTCACCCCGGCCGCCCTCGCCGCCGGCCTGCGACTCGGCGAGCCCTGCTGGGACAGCGATGGCCAGACCCTCGCCTGGGTCGAGGGCCGCTCGGACCGCGGTGTCATCGTCACCCAGGGGCCGGACGAGCGCGCCACCCGCGACCTCACCCCCGACATTTCCGTGCGTGCCTTCGTGGGCTATGGCGGCGGCGATTTCACGCTCGCTCACGGGGCCGCGTTCTTCGTCGGCCAGGCCGACCAGCGCATCTATCGCCAGGAGCTTGCGGGCGGCGCCGCTCGGCCAATCACGCCGGCGTTCGGGGCCGCCTCCACCCCGGTGGTATCGCCCGATGGCCGCTGGGTCGCCTATGTCCACACCTACGAGGACGTCGACAGCATCGCCGTGGTGGACGCGCAGGGGAAGCACTGGCCCCAGCGGCTCGCCGATGGGCGGGACTTCTACATGCAGCCAGCCTGGCACCCGGCCGGGGACAGGCTCGCGTGGGTCGAATGGGATCACCCCCGCATGCCCTGGGACGGAACCGAGCTGAAGGTCGCGCGCCTGGGCTTCCCCGAGGGCGGCCTGCCGGTCCTCGCCGGTGCCGAAGTGGCCGCCGGCGGCCCCGAGACATCCGTCTTCCAGGGCGCCTTCGCGCCTGACGGGCGTTCGCTGGTGTACGTCTCTGACGAGACGGGATGGGGACACATCTACCGGCGCGACCTCGAGACCAGGGCCGTCGCCCGGCTGACCGACGGCGAGTTCGAGCATGGCACCCCCGCGTGGGGACAGGGCATGCGGACTTTCGCCTTCACGGCCTCGGGCCGGATCATCGCCGTCCGGCAGCGGGCGGGCTTCCATGAACTGATCGTCATCTCGCCGGACGGCCGCGTGACGAGCCTGGCCGGGAGCCACGCGGGGTACTCGGTGTTTTCGAACCCCGCCGGCGCGCCGAACAACGAGAAGGTGGCTGTGGTCGCGAGCGGCGGCAAACAGCCGCCCCGGGTGGTCGTCTTCGACCTGGCCGAGCCGGAGGTCCGCGGCTCGGTCCGCCGCCGGAGCGATGCCGAGGCCGTCCCCCATGCGGCGCTCTCCGCGCCCGAGCCCGTCTCCTGGACATCGTTCGATGGCGAGCAGGCGCACGGCCTCTACTACCCGCCCGCCAGCGAACGGTTTGAAGGGACCGGCGCGCCGCCACTGATCGTCATCGTGCACGGGGGCCCGACCAGCCAGGTCACCGCCGGCTGGGCGCCAAACGCCCAGTTCTTCGCCACACGGGGCTACGCCGTGTTGTTGCCGAACTACCGCGGCAGCACCGGGTATGGCCGCGACTACATGTTGAAGCTCCGCGAAAACTGGGGCGTCTACGACGTCCAGGATGCGAAGTTCGGGGCCGAGGACCTCGCCCGGCGCGGCCTCGCCGACCCCTCGCGGCTGGTCATCATGGGCGGGAGCGCGGGCGGGTTCACGGTGCTCCAATCGCTCGTCGAGCTCCCCGGCTTCTACAAGGCCGCGATCTGCATGTTCGGCGTGGCCAACCAGTTCACCCTCGCGGCCGACACGCATAAATTCGAGGCGCGCTACCTCGATTCGATGC
>JAHDWR010000119.1 GCA_023382755.1 Dehalococcoidia bacterium | reverse complement strand
TGCCGGTGTCCTGCACGCGACGCCAGGTGCTCGTGTGGCAGCGCGCCACCTCGGGGAGGTAGGCGGGGAAGGGCGTCAGGAAGATGAGCGTGTCGCTCTCAAGGTTGTGCAACCGGACGCCAAGTTGCTCGCTCGACAGGTAGACCATGGGACGCAGATACACGTCCTCGGTGAACCCGCTGCGCTCCACCAGCTCGACAGCGATCTGGCAGAGCTGGTCGACTTCCTGGTGCATCTGCAGGGTGAGAATCTTGGAGCTCTGGCCGAGCCGCTCGAAATGGTCGCGCAGGCGGAACAGGTGGGTCGTCTGGTCGTCCGGGTTCCAGTTGCCGCGGATACCTTCGAAGACAGCCGTGCCGTAGTTGAAGGCATGGGTCATCACCCCGATTTTCGCCTCGCTCAGCGGGACGATCTTCCCCTGGAAGTATGCATACGGTGTCGGCATGGCTCTCCTCTGCCCGGTGCTCCGGTGGTGGTCAACAGTATAGACGCGGGCGGCGATTCAGCCCTCCGGTCCGTCTCAGGGGCTGTCCTCGCGGCTGAAGAACGTGGGGTCCTTGCACTCGGGGATCGTCGGTTCGAGCGCGGCCATGCGGCGCCTAGCATCGGCCGGGGGCTCGGGTGGCGCCGTGGTCACCAGCGAGGTCGGCTCTTCGAGCGCGGCCTCCAGGTAGGCCACGAACTGCGCGTTGTACTCCGCCAGGTCGGCCGGGGGGTTCAACGCCTTCATTTCGTCGGCGAACTCGCGCACCACCGCCGCGATCTCCTCCGCGCTCGTCTTGCTCAGCAGCGCATTGGAGAAGTTGCTCGTGCCAATGCAGACGGCGCGCAGGTAGTCCTCGTCGCTGCCAGCGGGCCCGGCCGGCGTGGGCGCGGCATCGTCGTCGTCTCCGCAAGCCGCGGCCAGCAGCAGCGGCACCGCACAGATCAACAAAATCAAGGCTCGTCGCATGGGTGCACATGCTACACCGGGCTCTCGTTAGCGGGGGTTCAGAGCAGCAAACGCTTCGGCGCGCTCCGTGGCTCCCGGCGCCAGTTCTCGATGAGGTAGCGCTTCTCGCCGTCCCGTTCGATCGCCTCGATCCGGCACCGGTCGCGCCCCGCCACCAGCTTTCCCGCCTGCGCCAGCCAGTCCCCGACTCGTCCTTTGACGGGGATGGCGAATACACCTTCGAACTCCGCGACCGCATCGATCTGCGCCATGCCCAGCTGCGCCAGCCAGCCCAGGCAGAGCTCGGCGAGCCCCACGTGGAAGTCGCGGTCGCCGAAGGACATCAGCACCCGGTCCGGCGCGGATTCGTTCCCGGCCACCAGCAGCGTCGACCCGAAGTGCGACAGCGAGAGGTCCATGGTCGTCCGGTAGACCGGCCCGAGGATGTCGTGCGCGGCGAGCACCTCGGCCGCCCGGAAGGCGTGGAGGCGAAACTCGGTGGCGTGCTGGTCCGGCGCCAGCGCGATCCCTCCGCCCTCCAGCCACTCATCCCACTCCGCCGCGCCGGTGCGCAAAACGTACAGCGACGACGCCTGGTAATCGGCCGCGGCCCGGACCAGCGCGATCGAGGCCACGTAGTTGCCCCATTCCAGCCCATGGAGCGCTTCCAGCCGCGAAAGCCATGCGCGCGACCACAGCCCGAGCGCCGCCACCATCTCCTGGGAGCGAAACTTCGCCCCGGACGACGCCTCGGCGATCGCGCCTTCAAGGTTCAACCCGTCGAGGATCGTGTCCACCTCACCGCCCAGGACGAAGGACGTCTGGCGGTAGGCGTCCGCGCTGCCGTTCGCTTCGGCGGGCGGCTTTCCGGCGCGCGTTGCCGCCGGTGAGATCCGCGGGGGCGAGACCCGATAGTTGCCGCTCATCCTTCCCCCTCGATCTCTTCATCGGGCATGCCCGCATGGTGCGCCCGGACATCGTCCATCAGGTGTTGCTGCCGGGCCTTCGAACGCTCATCGGCGAACTCGGCATAGAGGATCCAGTTCAGCACGAGCGGGTCGTAGCGCACCTCCGGCACGGCATCGAGCAGGTCGAGCCCGTGGTCGAGGTAGTGCCGTTCCCAGGCGTGGAACGTCTCAAGCGCGCCGTATGCCCCGAACGGCCCGTCCAGACGCTCGTCGGCGATACCGTGAAAAGCCTCGAAGAGCGCTCGAAGCGACATTCGCAGGCGGACCAGCAACTCGGGGAGCGGCGTCTCCGCGTTTGCCTTCGCCGTCTCGGCGTTCGTCCGGTCCGGGTCGAAATCGCTGCCCTCCACCTGCTCGCCCGCGAGCCACCGGCTGATGGCCGCCGCGTAGCCTTCCTGCGCTCGCGCGAGGTGCGCGACAAGTTGCCGGACGGTCCACCCGCTCCCGTCGAGCACGCGGTCCGCGCCGCCGGGCGCCATGGACGTCACGATGTGCGTGACGGTGGCCTGCTCGTACATGAAGCGATCGAGGATCGCCCGGAGTTCCGGCGTCATCTCAATGCCGCGCCCGTGGGGGCCGGCGCTCGCTGCGCGGTCGCGGCCGGGGGGCGGCTTCGCGAGCGGGCCGCGGGCCAAGTTGCTTGATCGAATCCCAGCCCGCATAGGTCGCGCCCGGCCCGAGTTCCGCTTCGATCGCCAGCAGGCGGTTGTACTTCGCGGTGCGCTCGCTCCGGGCCGGCGCCCCGGTCTTGATCTGGCCCGCCCCGGTCGCCACGGCAAGGTCCGCGATGAACGTGTCTTCGGTCTCGCCCGAACGGTGGCTGATGACGGCGGTCCAGCCGGCGCGCTGAGCTGTTTCGACGGCTTCGATGGTCTCCGTCAGCGTGCCGATCTGGTTCAGCTTCACGAGCACGCTGTTCGCTGCTTTCTCCGCGATGCCACGCCGGATCCGCTCCGGGTTGGTCACCAGCAGGTCGTCGCCAACGAGCTGGCAACGGCCGCCGAGCTTCGCGACGAGTGCGCTCCAACCCTCCCAGTCGTCCTCCGAAAGTCCATCCTCGATCGACCGGATCGGGTACTTCTCCACCCACGAGGCCCAGTGCTCGACCATCTGCTTCGAGGTCAGCACGCGCTTCTCCTTCGCGAGTGCGTACTTGCCATTGGCATAGAGCTCGGTCGTCGCGGGGTCCAGCGCGATGACCATGTCTGTCCCGGGCTTGTAGCCCGCCCGCTCCACGGCCTCGAGGACAACCTGGACCGCCTCTTCGTTCCCCGGGAGCGACGGCGCGAATCCGCCCTCATCGCCGACCGACGTGATCGCGCCCCGGTCGTGGAGCACGGCTTTCAGCGCCTGGTACACCTCGGCGCCCATTCGGAGCCCCTCGCTGAACGTCTCGGCGCCGACGGGCATGACCATGAACTCCTGGAAGTCGGTCGAGTCCGGTGCGTGCTTCCCGCCATTGAGGATGTTGAACATCGGCACCGGCAACCGGTGCGCCGAAGCCCCGCCGAGGTAGCGGTACAGCGGCAGCCCGAGCGAATCGGCGGCCGCGCGGGCAGTAGCCAGCGAGACGCCGAGGATGGCGTTCGCTCCGAGCTTCCCCTTGTTCGGCGTGCCATCAAGCTCGCACAACAGCCGATCGATGACACGCTGTTCCGTCGCGGGAAAGCCTTCGAGCGCCTTCGCGATGGTGGTGTTCACGTTCTGGACGGCTTTCTGCACTCCCTTGCCGCCATAGCGCCTGCCGCCATCGCGCAATTCGACCGCCTCGTGGGCGCCGGTCGATGCCCCCGAAGGGACCATCGCCTCGCCCATGGCGCCATCATCCAGCACCACGGCGACCTGCACGGTCGGGTTGCCGCGGGAGTCGAGGACCTCGCGGGCCTGGATCGTCTCGATGAACATGTCAGCTCCTTGATGCCCCGGACCGGGGAGTTAGCCTCGAACTTCGGGCGCGTCGCTCAATGGGATGAGGGCGTCGGGGCTCGCGAGGTAATCGATGTAGAGGATGCCGTTGATGTGGTCGATCTCGTGTTCCAGCGCCTCCGCCATCAGGTCGTTCTCCGACTTGATGCGGACCTCCTTGCCGGTATACGGGTCGATGCCCTGGGCAACCACCTTCAGCGAACGCGTGATCTCCCCGCGGTAGCCCGGCACCGAAAGGCAGCCCTCATCCACGCGACGCTCGCCCGAGCGCTTCACGATCTCCGGGTTGACGAGCGCCACCGGCTCCTTATCACCGACATCGATGACGACAACCCGGAGCGACACGCCGATCTGGGGCGCCGCAAGGCCGACGCCGGGCGCGTCGTACATCGTTTCCCACATGTCTTCGATGAGCTTGTGGATCGACTTATCGATGGTCCGCACGCGCCGGGCCTTCTCGCGAAGGACCGGATCGCCCGCGCGGCGAATAGGGATGATTGCCAAGGCGCTGCTCCGGGGCAGGGTGGACGGCGAAAGCCGACGGCTAGTGTAGCTCGCACCCGCCGTTAACGCCCCACGTTGCGACGGAGTTAGTGTAGAACATACACTAACTCGGATGGCCAGCCCCCACCGCAGAGACTTCGCCCTCATCGTCATCGGCAGCGGTATTTCCGGGCTCTTCGTCGCCCTTGAAGCGCGCCATCTCGGTCCCGTGCTGGTCCTCACCAAGGGCAGCATCGACGACTGCAACACCCGCTGGGCCCAGGGGGGCATTGCCGCCGCGGTAGGCCCGCTCGACTCGCCCGGACAGCACCTCGCGGACACGATCTCCGCCGGCGCCGGCCTCGTCAACGAACACGCCGCGCGCGTGCTCTGCTACGAAGCCCCCGCCCGCATCCACGACCTGGTGACCTACGGCGTGGCCTTCGACTCGCTCGACGGCGAGGTTGCACTCGGACGCGAGGCCGCGCACAGCCGCTCGCGTGTGCTCCACGCAGGCGGCGACCGCACCGGCGCCGAGATCGAGACCGCCCTTTCGGCCGCGGCCATGGACCCCTCGATAACCATCCTCGACTACACGCTCGCGACCCGCCTCGTGGTAACGAATGGGCGCGTGACCGGCGTCGAAGCCGTCGCCCTGGAGTCCGGCGCAACCGAGACCTATGAGGCCCCCACCGTCGTGCTCGCCACGGGCGGGGCTGGCCAGCTCTATTCGCACACCACCAACCCCGACGTTGCCACCGGCGACGGCATCGCGCTCGCCTTCGATGCGGGCGCGGAGATCGCCGATATCGAGTTCTACCAGTTCCACCCCACCGCACTCCGCGTCCCTGGCGTCCCCACCTTCCTCATCTCCGAAGCCGTCCGCGGCGAGGGTGCAACCCTCCGCAACGCCCGCGGCGAGGCCTTCATGGCGCGCTACCACCCGCTCGGAGACCTTGCTCCACGCGACATCGTCGCCCGTGCCATCGTGGCCGAGATGCGGCCAGCCGAAGCCGAAAGTGTCGCGCTCGACTGTACCGGTCTGAAGTCGGTTGACCTGGCCGCCCGTTTCCCCGCGATCTTCGCCTACTGCAGCTCAGCCGGGATCGACATGCGCACCGACCCCATCCCGGTCTCACCCGCTGCTCACTACCTCATGGGGGGCGTCCGGACCGATATCCACGGGCGGACCACGCTTCCGGGGCTGTACGCTTGCGGCGAGGTGGCCTGCACCGGCGTGCACGGCGCCAACCGCCTTGCGAGCAACTCCCTCATGGAGACCGTCGTCTTCGGCAAGCGCGTGGTCGAACACATCGAGTCGGGCGAACGCGGCAGCGCGGCAGCGCGGCCGGATGCCACGCCCGCAACAGGGCCTGCGGGCGCCGCCCCGACCCACCACGAGCTTCAACGGGTCATGTGGGACGGCGCGGGCATCGAGCGGAACGCCGAGGGGATGGAGCGGGCGCTGGCGACCATCGCAAGCTGGCCAGCCCCGGATGCGGCCCCCACGCGCCCGGCATTCGAACGACGCCAGATGACCGTGATGGCTTCGCTGATGCTGCGGGCCGCCATGGCGCGCACCGAAAGCCGCGGCGCCCACTACCGGAGCGACTACCCCGCGACGGACGACGCGCACTGGAAGAAACAGCAGGTGTTCGTCCGTGCAGAGTGAGCCGCCCCCCGCCGAGGTCATCCGCGCCGCCGTCGCCGCCGCCCTCGCCGAAGACCGGGCCTTCGAGGACGCCACGACGCTGGCAACGGTGGCGCCCGGCCTGCGCGGCACCGCGCGCTTCCTCGCCAAGCAAGACGGCGTCCTCGCCGGGATGGAGGTCGCCCTGGAGGCGTTCCGGCAGGTCGACTCCGCCGCTGCACTCGCCATCCACGTCCGCGAAGGCCAGGCGTTCCGCAAGGGCGACATCCTGGCGGAAGTGTCCGGGCCCGTCCGGGCCATCCTCCAGGGCGAACGCGTGGCCCTCAACTTCCTCCAGCGCCTCTCCGCCAGTGCCACGCTCACTCGTGCCTTCGTCGATGCGATTGCCGGCACGCGTGCCGTCATCCTCGATACGCGCAAGACGACGCCGGGCCTGCGGGACCTGGAAAAGTACGCGGTCCGCTGCGGTGGCGGCACGAACCACCGCCGTGACCTCGCCGTGATGGCCATGATCAAGGACAACCACCGCGAAGCCCTGGCGCGCGAAGGCCTCACCCTGGCGGAAGGCGTCGCAGCCATCCGCGAGCGGACGCCCGGCATCCCGGTCGAAGTGGAGATCGATTCGCTCGACCAGCTCGAATCCGCCCTCGCCGCCAACCCCGAGTGGGTCCTGCTCGACAACATGCCGGCGGCCGGAATGGCCGAAGCCGTCCGGCGGACAGGGGGCCGGGCGAAACTCGAGGCCAGCGGGGGCGTCAACCTCGAAACCGTCCGTGCAATCGCGGAAACGGGGGTGGATGCCATCTCGGTCGGGGCGCTGACTCACAGCGCCAGGGCGCTCGACATCAGCCTCGACCTGGAGTTCTGAGCCTACCGGAGCCCGATCCCCTCGAGGAACGCGATCGCGCCCCGCACTTTCTCGTCCGGCTGGTGCTGGTTGATCTCCAGCGTGTACCCGGGGAGGTGCCCAACGCCCGCCACGATGTACTCCCAGTCCACATGGCCATCGCCCGGGGCGCGGTGGTCGCCAAGTCCGATGACGTCGTGGAGGTGCGCCCCCACCAGCCGGCCGCTCCAACCATCCAGCCACGAGTGCCGGTCGATGAGGCCGAGACGGTCCAGCACCTCGGCGTGGCCGGCATCGTGCCAGTAGCCGGCCTGTTCCGGGTCGAGGCCCTCGAAGACCTGCTCATATTCGGCCGGATGTGGGATTTCGTGGTAGTGATAGCGGTTTTCCACGCCGATGGTGATCCGGTGAGGTTCCGCCGCCCGGACCAGTTCGATAAGCGAATTGCGAGCGTGTACGAGGTACGGTTCCACCTCCGCCCGCCTCCGCTCGATGACCGCCTCGCGCAGCTCCAGGAAGCGCTCATCCCCGGCGCGCCCGCTGTCGAACATCCGCCGCATCTCGAGCTCGTCCTCGAACTGCTCCACCACGTCCCCGACGTGGCCGAGATGGACGATGAGACGGCGCGCGCCGGTGCGCCCGCACAGGTCGATACTCTTCGTCGCGTAGTCGATCGCGGCCCGGCGCTCGTCGCGGTCGAGCGCGCCCAGGTTGCAGTACGAGTTCCCTCGGCCGTTCGAATGCCGCACCCACGGGGCTGGCTGGTGGACCGAGGTGACTGGCAGCGCCGCGCTTTCGAGGATGCGCTCGATCTTCTCGAACGGGGTGGAGTGGCTGATCTCGATGGCGTCGTAGCCTGCGCCGGCGGCGAACCGCGCGAACTCCGCGCCATCCGCGAAGCGTTCTTGCTGGGCGAACATAGTCGAGAGTGCGAGTGGCTTCATTCCTGGTGGGGCTCTCCGGCAGGTTGGTGGGGCGGCCGGGCGACCGCACCAAGACTCATGCGGCGGGCAACCAGCAGCAGCGAGGGCACGGCAAGCGCGGCCAGCATGCTCAGCCAGATGCCCGCGGCATCATCCTTCCCCAGGACCGGGACCGCCAGCCCCCCGACCACCCCCGCAAACAGGCAGAGCGGCAGGTTCGACACCCCGGCGTTCCCGCGCGTCGCCACCCAAAAGACCATCCACGGCACAAGCCCGGCGAGCAACCATCCGGCAACGAAAAGGCTGACGAAAATGAGGGTGAACAACGCAGCCCTAGGTTAGCAGGCGGGCGATGTCGAAGTAGGTCACGACCAGCACGCCCATCATGAGCAGCGCGAACCCGGTGAGATGCACCAGCGCTTCCTTCTCCGGCGCGATGCGGCGCCCACCCCGCAGGATCTCCAGGAACACGAAGAACATCCGCCCGCCGTCGAGCATCGGGAGCGGCAGCGCGTTAAAGATCGCCAGGTTCAGGCTGAGCAGCGCGGCGAATTCGATGAGCGGGCGCCAGCCTTCCTGCTCGATGAGCTGTCCCGTGCTATCGGCAATGCCAACCGGACCGGTGAAGGCCGGTTGGTCGCCGCTCACCGAGGCGCCGCTGGTGCCGTTGATCCGGACCCGGATCTCGTTGACGGTGAGCCGCATGGTATCGACCAGCGATTGGGCGCCTTTCGGGAACGCCTCCCACGGCGGGTACCAGACGGATTCCGTGTACGGATAGAGCAGTTCGGCGCGGGTGCACGTCCCGTCGTCCGCGAACTCGATGCACGTTGCCGGCGCCGAAATGCGGATGCCCGTCGGGCCCTGTCCCGCCGGCGGATCCCAGCGGGCGTACACCTCCGCCGTCAGGGTCGAGCCGCCGCGGTTGATCACCCAGTGCTGGACCTCGCCGAGGTTCAGCCGGTTGGCGAACACCAGCTCGCTGGTGTTCTTGATCTCCCTGCCTTCCACTTCGAGGACGATGTCGCCCGGCTGCAAGCCCTGGGCCGGCTCCGAGCCATCGCGCATGCTGCCTTCGATCAGCGCCGCCGCGGCGGGCGACCCGGGCGAGACCTCAGAGACCTGCGCCATGGAGAGCGATCGGTCGCGGGGCATCATGAAGCCGGCGGCCATCAGTACCACGGCCACGACAAGGTTCATGAACACGCCCGCGAACATGACGGTCAGCCGCTTCCAGCGCGGGGCCGCCGCCAGCGAGCGCGGGTCGCTTGGGTCTTCTTCGCCCAGCAGCCGCACAAAGCCGCCGATGGGGAGCCAGTTCAGCGTGTACTCGGTGTCCCCGCGCCGGAGGTAGGTCCAAGCCTTCGGCGGGAAGCCGATGCCGAATTCGAGCACCTTGATCCCGAACGCCTTGGCCGCCAGGAAGTGCCCGAACTCGTGGATCACCACGAGCACCAGCAGCAGCGCCAGGAACGGGACGACGGCCCGCAACACGGCCACGGCATCGAAGGCGAGGAAAGTCAAAAGCAAGGTCATGCGTGGGCACCCGCGGGGACGGCGCGCGCCGCGGCGCGCGCCCGGGCGTCTGCCTCGAGTATCGCCCCCAGTTCAGGATCGGCAACGGACTGGTGTTTCTCCATGACGACCTCGACAACGTTCGGAATATCCAGGAAGCCGATCTCTCCCCCGAGGAATCGCTCGACGGCTACTTCGTCGGCGGCGGCCATCGCCGCCGGGTACGTACCACCGAGCCCGCCCGCCTGCATCGCGAGCCGAAGGCACGGGAATCGCTCAATGTCGGGCTTCCCAAAATGGAGCGCGCCTATCGCGGCGACGTCGAGCGCCGGCATGGGCGGTACTGGCATCCGCTGCGGGTAGGCCAGCGCCAGCTGGATCGGCAGCCGCATGTCGGGCACCCCGAGCTGCGCTTTCACGCTGCCGTCGCTGAATTCGACCAGGGAGTGGACGATGGATTCGCGGTGAAGGACCACTTCCACCTTCTCCATGGGGACATCGAACAGCCACATCGCCTCGATCGTCTCCATGCCTTTGTTCATCAGGGTCGCCGAATCCACGGTGATCTTGGCTCCCATCTTCCACGTGGGGTGGTTAAGTGCCTGTTCAGCGGTGACCGAGGCCAGCTGCGCCCGGTCGAAGTCCCGGAACGCACCGCCGCTTGCGGTGAGCAGGATGCGGCGGATGCCATGGGCTTCTTCACCCCAGAGGCACTGCCAGATGGCGGAGTGTTCGCTATCCACGGGCCGCAGCTCTCCGCCGCCCGATACCATCGCCTGCCGCACCAGGTGGCCGGCCATCACGAGCACTTCCTTGTTGGCGATGGCGACGGGGCGCCCGGCCTTCAACGCGTTCAGCGTGGGCATCAGCCCGGCGGCCCCGGCGGTGCCGACCAGCGGGATGTCGACCTCCGGAGCCACCGCCATCTGCTCGACCGGCAGGTACGTGGCGCCGGTCGCGGCAACCGCGTCCGCCAGCCGCGGCGACTCGGCCTCGGCCGTGACGTATTTCGGCCGGAACTCAGCGACCTGCTCCGCCAGGAGGTCGGCGTTCCGGCCCGCCGCCAGCGCCACAACCTCGAAGCGATCGGGTAACTGGCGGATGACGTCGAGCGCCTGGCGGCCGATGGAACCGGTAGAGCCAAGGACGGCGATGCGGCGGGGGTTGCTCACCCCGCGATCGTACGGCGGTGCGGGGATGGAGGACAGTGCTCCGAATCCCCTAGCGGAACGCCGGGATCACCTGCTCGGCCCACGCCCGCATGGCGTCCCAGTCGTTCGGCGGGCGCAGGGCGATGTTCACGCGCGCCGCGCCGGCCTCCCGGTAACGGCCTACCAGGTCGATCGCCTGTTCGGGCAACCCGACAACCACGCCGCGGGAACGCATCGCCTCCGCGGCCGGGCCCCAGGTTTCGCGGAAGTGCTGTTCAGCCC
>JAHDWR010000118.1:1758-10681 GCA_023382755.1 Dehalococcoidia bacterium | reverse complement strand
GGGATTGTACGCGAGAATGGTCAGGGCTTCCGCTGGACCGGGCCGTCCCAACCCGGGCGCCCCGGTGGCGGGCTCTCGCCTGCCTCCGGCTTTTCGGGCTCAGGGCGCTTGTCGACCCAGACGAGCACGGCCGAGTGAGGGTAGAACGTCGCCTCCACGTAGTCGCCTTCCTTGATCTCGGCGAGGAGGAACGCGTCGCCGCGCAGGATCTTCCGCTCGAGGCGCATGTAGTGCGAGCGGACCACGAGCGAGTCGCTGCGGGCCCACCGCCGCGTCACGTACCCCTTTTCGGTACGGGGTTTGTCGAAGAAGTCCAGCAGGGATTGGACCGCCTGGAAGCCGAAGAGGACGGCCAGGATGGCGAGGATCGTGACGAGCACCCACGTCGCCCCGTACTCGCGGTCCAGGACGAGGATGTCCACCGTGTAGAACACCGTCCCGGCCAGCGCCAACAGGAAGATCGGGCTCCAAATGATGGCCGAGCGCAGGAGCTTCCCCCGGACGGACCGGGCGCGCACCTGTTTCTGGATCTCCGGATCGTCCTGCCAGTTCATGGGAGCCGGATCTCCGCGCCGACCTGGAGCGTGTTCGGTTCGAGACCGGGGTTGAGGCCCACGATCTCATCGACCGTGGTGCCATTCTCGGCGGCGATCGAGGAGAGTGTATCGCCCGACTGGACGACGTAGGTCCTGGGGCCGGGCGTGGCGGTGGCGGCCGCCGTCGGAGAGCCTGCCGGCGTTGGCGAACCGCCTGGCGTTGGCGACGCGCCGGGTGAGGCGGCGGCGGTGGTGGTCGCCGTCACCGTGCGGGTTACCGGTGGCGTCGGCGTGGCGGTCGCGCTCACCGCCGCCGTGCTCGTCGGCATCGTGCGGACAACGCCGTTGTCGGTCTCCTTTTCGGGCGGCCGCAGGACCAGGAAGAGCGCCACGAGCGAGGCGATGACCAGCGTGAGCACCGAGCCGCGGTACACCAGCGCGCTCGGTGTGGCTGATTCGGGCGCCATGCACCGCAGGCAAACGTCGTCGCCGTGCTCGCCGCAGTAGAGCCGCCCACAGGTGGGGCACTCGGCTTCGGCGGGGCGGTTGCAGTAGTGGCAGGTCGGTTCGGGCATGCGTGTACCCGCAAAGGGTAACCGGCGGGAGCAAAGAGGGAAGAGGAACGCGCAAAGAGGAAAGGTCAGGCCGGTTCGATGGTGGCCGTCAGGCCGGCCGATTCGAGGCAGTTGCGGTAATGCTCCGCGGTTTCCCGCGGGCACTCGATGACCGTCGCCTGGCCGTGCGTGTGGGCGGTCCACATAATCTGCTCCGCATCTTCGGGGCCGAGCGAAGGGACGCAGCGGAGCAGCGTGAGGATGACGTGGTCCATGCTGTTGTGGTCGTCGTTGTGGAGGATCACGCGGTACGGAGGGATCAGGCGCCGAAGGGTCTCTTCGTCGACCTCCGTGCCGGGCGTGGCGGTGGGTGCTGCGCTCATGGGGACAGGATAGCCCCGGCTGGTTGAATGCTCAGCGGTGGCCAAATTCACGAATTCGGGGTTTCCCTGAGAGACGGACATGGCGGGCGGAAAGATGATGCCCGCACTTCCTTCCGGGAGACTCGAGCCATGGCCGAGAGCAGCGGTACGGCACCATACGAACCCCGCGCGCTCCCGCGCGACCTGGAGACGCGCCGGATGGCGATCGCCACCCTGGCGTACCGCGCCATCGGCCAGAAACGGGAAGTACAGCTCAACGACATGCTGGGTCCCGAAGGCTCCGACCTGCTTTCCGACCTGATGGCCACCCTCACGAACGAGACGAGCACGCAGCTCATGCTGACGGAGCGGCTGCTCGCCCACGGATGGGCGTGGCAGGCCGTCCTCGAGGCGGTCTGGTTCAACGAAGACATGCTGCGCGAGGCGGCCGTGGCCGACTGACCGCCTCCACGGCCGCCGGTGCTACGGGGGCTGCCCCTGCGGCGAACGCGGCTCACCCAGCGGTTCCACCGGCGTCTCCTCCACCACCGTCCACCAGCGCACCACGGCGTGGCGGAACCGGTCCCACCGCTCCCGTTCGAGCAGGACCAGCAGGCCAAAGCCGATCAGCGCGGTGCCGCCGATCCCCAGGAGCAGCCAGTACGGCGTGGTGAACAGTCCCCCGGTCACCATCCGCACCGATGTCGCGGTCAGCGTGAGGATGGCGGAGGCAACCAGCCAGCGCCCGTGAAGGAGCAGGCCGGCGGCGAGCAGGCCGAGTCCGATGCCGATGAGTTCGAGCCCGAACTTGCCGCCGCCGGGTTCGAAACTCTGCTCGGCCGGCGGGAGAACCAGGAACAGCGCGCCAAGCACCATCACTGCTTCGTGGATGTGCATGTGTTCGCCGAAGAACGGTGCCGAGCGCCGGAACGTGAGGGCGATGATGATGAGGTACGCGCCGGCCGGGGCGGTGTACGCCTGGATGTTCTCCGGCTCCAGGGTGGCAATCGCCATCAGCAGCGAGCCAAGCAGCCCCGCGCTGCCCATGATCCAGACCCAGCGCCGCTTGAGGCGGATGCCCTCGGCCGTGACAGCCGAGGCGAGCAGGCCGAGGACCGTGGCGGCGAGGCCCCACTCCTCGGTGCCGGCAAGCGCCGCGCCCGGTTCGAGGTTCGCCTGTTCGCGCGAAAGGAGGATGCCGGACACGGCCGCCGAGACCAGCCACGGCGCCCACGAGATGTAGCCGATCACCACGTTCGGCTCCGAGGGTTCGCGCGTGTAGCGCCGGAGCGCGATCAACGCCGACCATTCGATGGTGGCGACTCCGGCGAACGCGAGCGGCAGGTAGGCCATGTCCAGCTCCTGCCAGCGCCATCCCGCCCAGATGGCGAGGAAGAGGAATGAGTTGGCGATGCCCACCAGCGTCCAGCGCCGGATACCCGCATAGCCCACGAGCGGCCCAAGGGTGGCGATCGCGAGGACGCCGGTGAGCGTGCCGTACCCGCGTTCTTGCGCCCCGGCAGCGACGATCGCCGCGATGGTCACGCCGGCCAGCCCGGCTGGCGCGAACGTCCAGAGTCCGTGAGGCGCCCGCCAGCGCGAGGCGACCAGCACCCACCCCACCACGGAGAGCGCCGCGAACACCCAGGCGCGTTCGGCGCCCGCGAATCCCATGAGGCCGTTGAGCGATGCGCCCGCGCCAAAGAAAAAGCCGAACGAAGCCTGGGTGAGCACCGTCCACTCGGCGGACCTGGCCCGCGCGCCCGGGTTAGCAACGAAGAGCGCGAAGATGCTCCCCCGCGAGGCCAGGGCGCTGGTGCCCAGGATGGCCGCCGCCGCCAGTTGGACCGCCACGCCATGGCCATGGTGGGTGTAGTCGGCGGGGAGGACGGCGATGGTTGCGGCCGTCGCGATGGCGACGGCATAGCCCCAGCCCGCGCGGCCGCAGACGCGGTTCGGACGCCACCAGCGGGCTGTGGCCACGATGGCGGCGGACACGCCCAGGGCCGGGTACGGCCACCACTGCGGTTCGGCTCCCGCGGCCCAGAGCACCGTCGCGCCGAGGACGGAAGCCAGGAGTGGAGGGGCGAGCGTGCTAGCATCGCGGAGCCGCGCGGCGAGCGCGGTCCAGGCCACGAAGAGGATCGCGTAGCTGGCCGGGAGCTGCCACCGCACCGGGTCTTCGGCGGCCGCGAGCGCATGGGCGAGGGCGAGCGTGCCCATGCCCAGGAACGCGGTTGCCGACTGCCAGTTCCCACGGCGGCGCGTATCGAGCAGCGCGGGGACGAGGTACCCGGCGGAGGCGGCTGCTGCCCAGGCGGCCAGCCACTCGGGCCGCATGTCGAAGGTGACCCACAACAGCGAGGCGCCGAAGGCGGCGGCGAGCGGCGGCACAAGCGCGACCGCTTCGCGGCAAGCCCAACGCCACCAGCCCGCGGCGAAGGAGGCGGCGAGGAGCGCCTGGCCATAGGTGACTGGCAGCGCCCATCGCGCCGGGGCCGGGTCGGTGCCGGCGAACTGGGCGGCCTGCGTGAAGACCACCCCGGCTCCCCCGGCGAGGGCGGCCAGGGCGAGCCAGGGGCGCGACCGGCCCGGCTCGTCGGTGAGCGCCCAGGCGACGTACCCAAAAGTGGCAGCGACGCCGATCGCCCCGTACCAGGCGAACTGCACCTCCCACTCCGCCCAGCCGGTAGTGATGGCGGTCATGGCCGCCAGCGCCGGGAGGGTCCCGGGAGCTACCCGCCACCGGAACCGCCAGGTAGCCAGCGCCGCGCCCGCGCCCGCGGTGAGGATCGCGTACGGGACCGGCAGCGCAAGGTGGTCGGCATCCAGCCTGGCAGCCACGGCCATGTGGGCCATCGCGAGCGCGGTGGCGCCCGCCAAAACGCTTCCGCCCCACCAGTACTCGCGCCGTTCGGCGAGGTCGAAGCGCGCCAGCACCAGGTATCCCAGGCAAGCGCCGGCGGCGAAGGAGGCGTACCACTCGGGCTGGAGGTCCCACCGCCACCATGCGGCCGTCAACGCGGTCATCGCGGCGGCCGGCGGGAGCAGGGCGGCGGCCGCAGCCCAGCGCCAGCGCGCATAGGCGGCGGTGATGCCAGCGAGGACCAGGCCGTAGGCCAGCGGCAGCGCCAGGCGGTCCGCGCCCGGTTCGAGCACGGCTGCGTGTGCCCCGGCAACCGCCAGGCCGCCAAAGGAGAGGGCAACGCCGCCCCACGCGCGGGCCAGCCGCTGCGCATCGAAGTGCGCCAACACCAGGTACCCCAGGCCCGCGCCTGCGGCGAAGGAGGCATACCACTCAGGCTGGAGGTCCCACCGTGCCCACGATGCGGTCAGCGCCGTGAGGGCGGCGGCCGCGGGGATGGCAGCCGGCGCCACCCGCCACGACCAGCGCCAGCGGGCGAAGGCCGCCAGTGCGCCCGCGAGTACCAGGCCGTGGGTGGCCGGCAGCGCCCACCGCTCCGGGTTGTCGTTGAGGGCGATGGCGACGTGGGCCAGGGGCGGGCCCAGAGCGGCGGTGAAGGCGGCCGCGGTCTGCCAGTTCAAGGTCCGCTCCGGGCGGTCGAAGGCGGCCAGGGCGAGGTAGCCAAACCCGGCCAGCACGGCGAATGCGCCGTACCACTCGGTCCCGGCGGCGCCGGAAGCCCAGGCTGCCGTGAGGAGGGTCATCGCGCCAAGGGGCGGCAGCAGGGCACCGGCGGCGCCCCATCCCCACCGGCCGAAGGCCCCGGCCGTCGCGGCGAATACCACGGCGTAGGTCGCAGGGAGCGCGCCGTGGTCGGTGCCGGTGCCGGTTGCGGCAACGTGCGCTGCGACCAGCGCCAGGGCCGCGAACCCGGTGGCGATCCCGGCCCACGCCCGCGCCCGCTCCGCCGGCTGGAAGTGCGCGACCGCCAGGTACCCCGCCCCCGTGGTGGCAATGAAGACGGGCTGCCACTCGTAGGAGAGCCCGAAGCCAGCCCACCAGGCGGTGCCGGCCGTCAGCCCCGCGAGCACGGGGAGGACGGCGAGCGCCGGCACATCGCGGCGCCAGCGCAGCCCGGTGGCCACTGCCGCGGTCCCCAGGGCGTAGGCGAAGGGCACGGCCGCGTGGTGGTCGCCGCTGGCCGCCGAAACCACGTGGGTCCAGCCGAGGGCCGCGCCTCCGATGACCACGGCGAGGCCGAGCAGCCACTTCGCCGGGCCCCACCGCCCGAAGAGGGCGATGGCAGTCACATACGCCGGCGCGGCAATCCCGGCATACCACGGGCCGAACCACTCCAGCGGGAGGTCCACCACCGAGCCGAGCGACCCCCACGCGATGAGCGTTGCCGGTATCGCGGGCAGGAAGTAGAAGCGCCCATAGCCCCGGAAGGCAAGCACGAAGTACAGGGCGGCGCAACTGGAGGATGCGATCAGCCAGAGGACATCGTTGGCGAGCTGTTCGTGGCTCAGGACCTGCGTGCGAAGGGCGACGAAGTCGAGGGGGACCAGGATGGCGCCGAGCGCGAGGAAGGCGGGGCCCGCTTCCTTCACGCGCTCCCAGCGGTGGAGCAACAGGCCGAACCCGAGGAAGCCCGCCGCATAGCCCGTGAGCACAGTGAAGCGGATGGTGCCGCTGAGCTCCTCGCCCTGGTAGGCGACGAAGATGATGGCCGCGACCGAGAGCATGAACGCGCCGACATACAGCAGGATGTCGGCCTGGCGTTCGGCCGCCCAGCCAATGACGGCGCGGCCCATGTCGGCCGCCGATGGCCCGGGCTCGGACACTTGCGCCGGGGGGGGTTGCGCGGGGGGCCGGGCCGGGACGGGTCCCGGCCGGGCCGCCGGCGGGATGGCGGCAGCCGGGCGTCCCGCGGGGACGGGCGGTACCGCCGCGGTGGGGGTGGGTACCGGGGCCGATGGCGCCGGGGCCGGGCGCAGAATGCTCAGCCGGCGCTCGTACTCGGCCTGCAACCGGCGGAAGCTCGGCTCATCGAGCAGGCCGGACAGCCGGTCGCGCGTGAGCTGGTTCAGGTAGCGGGCGACCGCCTCGATCGACCCGGGCGGCGCCTCCTGCCACCGGGCGCCGCACGCGGAGCATCGCGCGAGCTCGCTGGCGAATTCCGCGCCGCACGACTCGCAGTACCGTGACGTGGCCGCCCGGGAGGCGGCGAAGGGGTCCTGCCGCGCGGGTACGGCCGCCAGCGGCGGCGGGACGGCGCTCGCCGACGGTCCGCCTTCGAGGAGCGGGGCCCGTGGTTTCGTGAACACGAACCAGCCGTACCCGAACAGGACCAGCGCGCCGTAGACCAGGAGGCCCGGCCCGCGCGCGATCCCATAGGCGATGCCCGCGCCAATCCCCAGGAACGGCGAAGCAAGGATCAGGACGACGAAACCCAGGATGATCTTGACCGCCCAGTGCTGCGACCGGAGCTGTCCGAAGAAGCGGAGGGATTCGTAGCTGCCGGGGTCGTCCTGCATCGCGAAGCCTCCTCGCTCGAAGGGCACAGTCGCGATTGTGCGCCCGGATTGGCCCTACGCCAAGGCTGAATGGCCCCGTGTGGCCGCTCGAACGGCCCGGAATCGGCCGGGCCGCCCGGCGTCAGCCTACCGGGTGGCTCTTCACCAGGATGACCGGGACATCGGCCAGCTTCACCACGCCCAGGGCGGTGCTGCCGGCCACCAGGTGGCGGCGCGCGCTGTGGCCGTGGGTCGCCGTCGCGATGGCGTCGGCGCGGATGTCGGCGGCAGCACCGGCGATCGCGGTATCGATGCCGGCGCCGGGCGGGGCCACGCGCACCATGAGCGATGCTTCGACACCGGCGGGCAGGCGTTCCAGCAGCGGGCGAAGCTCGGCCAGGCCGCGCGCCTCCGCCTCGGCCTCGGGTTCGAGCGCCTGCAGCACAACCACCTGGAGAAGCGTCACCTTCACCTTCCCGGGGGCGAGGACCTCGCCCAGTCCCCCGAAGATGCTGCGCGCATCGGGCGAGCCGTCCGAGGTCACCAGGAGGTGATAGGTCCCGTCATAGCCGGGGACGGGCGGGCAGCCGCCCAAGGCCATCACCGGGAGGTCGGCCTTCGAAATCACGCCCATGGTCACGCTACCGAGAAGTGCGTGGCGGAGGGCGCCGGCCCCGCGCGAGTCCATCGCCAGCAAGGTGGCAGCCGTCTCGTCGGCGGCGCGGTGGATGGTGGTGGGGATGTCCTCGCCCCACTTGCGTTCGGCCACAAGCGTGCCCCCCGCAATGCCACGCGCCGAAAGTGCGTCGCCCAACTCCGTGTTCCAGCGCCCGCGCACCTGGACCAGCGCCTCTTCGAGCGAGGGCGCGATATCGCCCGCCGCATCCGTCCGGGGGTCGAGCACGCGCATCAGCGTCAGTTCGGCGCCGGTCGCGGTGGCAAAGCGGGCCGCATGCGGGAGGACACAGAGCGAGCGCTCGGAGCCGTCGGTCGTCACGAGGATCTTCATGGCCCTATTTCACCATGCCGCGTTGCCGGAAGCGATGGGCGATCGGGGATGCACTCGACGGCCGGATGGCGGCTCCCGTCACGGGAGTGGCTCGGGCTGGCCCGCCGGAAGCCCAACATCGAACACGTTCAGGGTCATCGAGACCAGGCAGTAGTAGCCCACCACGCCCACCAGGTCGACCACGCCGCTTTCGCCGAGTTCGGCGATGGCGAGCCGGTAGGTGGGCTCGGAAACGCGGTTCGTGGCGAAGTATTCGCTCACGAGCGCATGGACCGCGCGCTGGGCCTCGTCCCGGAACTCGGGCGCCGCCCCCGTGCGGACCGCCTCGATAATGTCTTCCGGGAGGCCGGCGTCGCGCGCCAGGCGGGCGTGGGCCCAGAACTCGAACTGTGCCCTCCAGTGCTTCCCGGTCAGCAGGATGGCGAACTCGGAGAGGTCGCGCGGAAGACTGGTGCCGAAGCGGCAGTATTCGCCGAGCTTCTGGCCGCGGTCGGCCAGCTGCGGGCTGCGCAGCCATGCCTCGAACGGGCCTCGCAACCCGCCGCGCGGTCCGCTGATGATCGCGTCGGCGACGGCGCGCTGTTCGGGGGAGAGCTGGTCGAGGTCGATCGGGGCGAGGCGTGGCATGGCGGGACTCCCTGTGTTGTCGTGGGGAATTAGGCGCGGGGAGCGGGATAGATGTCCAGCGCGTCGGGTGTTCGTTGACATCGCGGGCGGCTCCGGTACGATCCACCGGTACCCCTCAGTAAGGATTTCACACAGGGGCGGGCCGCCGCGGCTCCGCCCCTGGTTGCACCACAGACCTATGACACACGAAGTCGCCCGCCGCCTTTCCATCAGCGTCCAGCCGGTCCCGAAGCAGGACCCCGAAGCCCGCAAGCGGAATTTCGACGAAACCTACATCGGGTTCGACCTGAACGCGGCACGCGTCGAAGCCTCGCGCTGCATCCAGTGCCCCTCAGCGCCCTGCCAGGAAGCCTGCCCCGTGAACAACGACATCCCCGGCGCTTTCGCGCTGCTGGAGGTGGGCGACATCCTCGG
>JAHDWR010000118.1:0-1658 GCA_023382755.1 Dehalococcoidia bacterium | reverse complement strand
ATGGAGGGCCACGCGCCCACGGTCTACGAGTTCTGGCCCGAACCCGGCGGCGTGCTCGTCTACGGCATCCCGAACTTCAAAATGCGCAAGAACATCGTCGATGAGTACATCGCCCACCTCGAAGCGCTGGGTGTGAAGTTCGTGTGCAACACCTACGTCGGCAAGGACGTGACCCTCGACGGCCTGTTCGACTCCGGGTTCGACGCGGTCTTCCTCGGCACCGGCGCCGGCGTCGGCAACCAGATGGAGATCGAGGGCGAGGGGCTGACCGGCGTCTACAGCGCGACCGAGTTCCTCGTCCGCGGGAACCTTGCGCCGGAACAGCTCCCCTCGCACTTCCGCGATCCCCTCCCGAAGTTGACCAACGTGGTCGTCATCGGCGGCGGCGATACCTCGATGGACTGTGTGCGGACCGCGGTCCGGCTCGGCGCCCAGCATGTGACCTGCGTCTACCGCCGCACTGAGGCAGAGATGCTCGGCCGCGGCGAGGAGCGCAAGAACGCCCGCGAAGAAGGCGTGATCTTCGAGATGCTCACCCTGCCGACACGAATCATCGGCGATGAGCACGGCCACGTGGTCTCCGTCGAATGCCAGCGGATGGAGCTCGGCGAGCCGGACGACTCGGGGCGCCGCCGGCCCATCCCCGTGAAGGGGAGCGAGTTCCTCATCCCGGCCGATGCGGTCGCTATCGCCATCGGCTACGGCGCCGACCCGGTGGTCCCCCAGACGACGAGCGGGCTGAAGGCCGACCGCAAGGCGCTCATCCAGGTGGACCGCCGGGGCCAGACCTCCCGGCCCGGCGTTTTCGCCGGTGGCGATAACGTCAACGGCGCCGACCTGGTGGTCACGGCACTCGCCGACGGCCGGCGCGCCGCGCGGGCGATCCACGACTACCTGCGGTCGCTCCCGGCGCGCCCGGGGAAGTAGCTCGCGGGCGAAGAATTACACACGGTTTACATACGCGGCCTGTGGACGGGCCTCCGCGCGTTCGACCTAGTAAGTGAGACCGCCGGGGGTTCACTCATGAACAAGCCGCCCATGCTGAGCGCTTTCCTGTTGCCTTCGGCAGAGCAGAGCGAGCTCGGCTCCGTCGAATCGTCGCTGCTGGTGCGCATGATCCGCCCGGTGACGTTCGCGCTCTGGATCATCATCTTCTGCGTGGAAGCGCTGACCATCGTCTCCGGCAACGGCTCGAACTTCCTCGTGATTGGGCTATCGACGCTCCTGTTCGCCGGGGTCCATGTCCAGTTCTGGTACGAAGAGTCGGAGCAGGGGCGCCGCTTCCACCGCGCCCTGGACCGGATGCGCGGCCGCATCTACGAAGACGACACGACCGGGCTGCCGAACAGCCGCCACTTCGTGTTCGAACTCCGCCGCCAGATGATGCGCTCCGTGCGCAACGGGCGCGGGTTCTCCCTGGTCCTGACCGATTTCGGCGGTTTCGAAAAGCTGAGGCCCGGCGATGAGCGTTTCCTGCCCTCGGTGGCACGGGTGATGCGCCAGTCGCTCGGTGAAGGCGATTTCGTCGCCCACCTGCAGGGCCCCATCTTCGCCGCGATCATCGCCGACGAACGGGGCCTGACGGCCGCCGAAAAGGCCGATAGCCTGCTCCCGGCGCTCGGTTCGTGCATTCCCCTGGAAAGCGCCAACCAGATGTT
>JAHDWR010000117.1 GCA_023382755.1 Dehalococcoidia bacterium | reverse complement strand
GCGCGGCACGGCGTAGGATTCGTGCCCATGGAATACGACTTTGACCGGGTGTACGACCGGCGCGGGACGGACAGCTCGAAGTGGGGGCGCGTCGACGCGGATGTGCTGCCGATGCCGGTGGCCGACATGGACTTCCCTTCGCCCGAGCCTGTCCGGCGGGCGCTGCGCGAGCGGGTGGAGCAGGGGTTCTATGGCTACGGCCTCGCGACGCAGGACTTCCACGAGGCGTTCGCGGACCGTTTGAAGCGGCGCTACGGGTGGGAAGTCGCGCAGGAAGCGCTGGTACCGATCCCGGGCGTGATCCCCGGCTTCAACATGGGGTTGCGGGCACTGACGAAGCCGGGCGATGGCGTCGTCGTGCAGCTGCCGGCCTACCCGCCGATCCTGAACGCGAACGGCCACCACGGGCTGGTGCGCCAGGACGCGTTCCTTGTGCGCGGCGATTCCGGCCGCTACGAGGTCGACTGGGCGAGCCTCGAGGCGGCGATCGACGAGACGACGCGCGTCTTCCTGCTGTGCAACCCGCACAACCCGGTGGGGCGGGTGTTTTCGGCCGGGGAGCTGCGGCGGATGGCGGACATCTGCCTGGCGCGCGGGCTCTGGATCATCTCCGACGAGATCCACTGCGACCTGATGCTCGACGGGAGTGCGCACACGCCGATCGCGAGCCTGGGCCCGGAAGTCGAAGCGCGCACGATCACGCTGATGGCGCCGAGCAAGACGTTCAACCTCGCCGGGCTCAAGGCGGCCGTCGCGATCATCCCGAATGACGGCCTCCGGGCGCGGTTCGAAGCGGCGAAGGGCGGACTCGTCGGCGCCGTGAACATCCTCGGGTACGTCGCGATGACTGCCGCCTATCGCGACTGCGATGACTGGCTCGATGCGCTGACCGCGTACCTGACGGCGAACCGTGACTATCTGACGGCGTTCGTTCGGGAGCGGCTGCCGGGCATCACGGTATACCCGGCGGAGGGCACCTACCTGGCGTGGCTCGACTGCAACGCGCTGGAGTTGCCCGGGAACGACGCCTGCGGATGGTTCCTGGAGAACGCGCGAGTCGCGTTCGGCGATGGGAAGAACTTCGGGCCGCAGGGGGAAGGCTTCGTGCGCTTGAACTTCGGGTGTCCGCGGGCGCTGCTGGAGGAGGGGCTGGGGCGGATGGCGCGGGCGCTCGGGGAGCGGTGAGGGCACGCCGGAATTGGGGCGATCGGCCCCGGGCAACGGCCCAGGTGGCGCTCGCGGCCATCGTTACCCTTGAGGACGCCCTCACTCTCGACCGCCACGTTCGAGCATCCTCCTGAAAGACCACCACATCATCACGGCCTACGCGCTCAACGCCACGAACATCCTGCGGCTCGAACCGCCGCTCGTGGTGAATGCGGCGCAGCTCGACGCTGCAGCCGGCGCAATCGAGCGGGTGAGCCGGCACTACCGGAGCGTGCCCGGCCTGGTGCTGGCCTTCGGGCGGCGAGCGCTGACGCGACAGCTGCCGCACATCGGCGGGCATCGCGGCCGAGGGGCCGTGGCCGGGTGATCGCCCTGCGCGAAGGTGCGGCCGGGGCGTGGGGCATGACCGCCGCGCCTGATAGGCTCTGCGGATGATGGACCTGGTGGCAGTTCGCGATCACGGCCCGAATGGAGCGATCTGGTGGAGGTAGATGTTGCCCTGCGCGCGCTCGCGGTGGTGGCGGGGAGCGCTGTTGCCGCCCAGGTGATCGCGCGCCGGTTGCCCATCCCCGTCCCGGTCATCCTGCTCACCTGCGGCGTGGTGTTCGGGAGCGACGGGCTGGGTGCGATCGATACGGCGGAGTTGCACGACCTCATCCGGGTGATCGTGGTGCTGGCAGTGGCGCTCATTGTTTTCGAAGGCGGGACCGTGCTGAACTGGCGGCTGCTGCGGGTTGTCGGACCGGTCGTCCGGAACCTGGTAGTCCTGGGGCTCATCGTGACGCCCATCGTTGGGGCGGTTGCGACTCACTATGCGCTGGGCTTCGGATGGCGGCTCTCCATCCTCTTCGGGGCGCTCGTTTGCGTCACCGGTCCGAGCGTGATCACACCGCTCTTGAAAGCGGTGCGCGTGAACGACCGGCTGCGCACGACGCTGATGGGCGAAGGCATCATCATCGACCCGTTCGGGGCGCTGTTGACGCTGTTCCTGCTGCAGGTGGCGGTCGCGGAATCGTTCGAGGCGACCGGTCCGGCGGCATGGGTCGTAGAGCGGGTGGTTACCGGGCTCGTTGTGGGCGCCGCCGGCGCGGTCGCCCTCTGGGCCGTGACGAGAGTGGTGAAGCGGCTCTCCTCGCGCGAGGTATCGCTGCTGGTCGTGGCGGGGGCAGTGATCGCCTTCGCGATCGCGGAGTCGATCGCGCACGAAGCGGGACTGACGGCCATGGTGGTGATGGGCATCGCCGCGGGAAACCTGAACCTCCCCCACCGGGAATCGCTGAACGAGTTCCAGGAGTCGGTGGTGGTGTTCCTGGTGGGGAGTGTGTATGTGCTGCTCGCCGCGGGGATCGACCTGGACGAGTTGCGCGGCCTATTCCCGGAGGCCCTGGTAGTGGTTGGCGCCCTGGCGTTGCTGGGACGGCCGCTGCTCGTGGTCCTCAGCAGCTGGGGCTCGAACTTGAACTGGCGGGAACGTGTGTTTCTCTCGGCGGTGGCGCCGCGGGGCGTTGTCGCGGCCTCGCTGGCGGGGGTGGTCGCGCTCGAAGCAACTCCGCGGCTCGCCAACGATGGCGGCCCGCTTGTGGCGATGGTGTTCGTGGTCATCGCCACAACGATTGCCGTCCAATCCGCGTACGCGGGCATTATCTCCCGATGGTTGAAGGTGTATCCCATGACGACTGTGATTGCGGGGGCCGGGGCAACCGGCCGCCATCTCGCCTCGAAGCTCACGTCGGCGGGCCGCGACGTTGTGCTGCTCGACTCCGACGAAGCCTCGGTCACGCGGGCGCGTGAGGAAGGCTTTGATGTGGTGCTGGGCGACATCGGGAGCATCGACGCGCTTCGCAAAGCCCGGCTGGCCGACGCGACGGCGTTCGTGATCACGACTCCCGACGACGACCGGGCCCTCCTGGCCGCCCGCCTGGCGACCACGGAGTTTGGCTGCCGGAACGTGATCGCCCGGGTCGACGAGCCGGTGAATGCCACGGTGTTCCGGGACCTGGGCGTGACCGTGGTCAGCCCGAGCGAGGCGACAGCGGCCGAGATCGCGATGGCACTTGGTGAGCCGCAGATCGCGGGGCTGCTGGCGGCGGTGGAGGAGGAGTTCGAGGCTGTGCAGGTGGTCGTAACGAACCCGGCGGCGGCTGTGCCCATCGAAGCCATCCCCGGGCTCAAGGGCACGCTGGCGGTGCTGTTGCGCCGGGGCTCGCTGTCCATCATGCCGAACGGGAAGACCCGCCTGCAGGTGGGCGACTCGCTCACCATCTTCGGCCGCTCGCCGGACCTGGCGCGGGCGAAGGGGGCGCTAAGCCTCGAGGGTTAGGCGGTAGGCGCGAGGTGGTAGTTCCTAGTCGGAACGCAGCAACTCCCGCACACGCGCAATGGCGGAGGAGGAGACGCCCTGGCGTTCGAAGAAGTGGGCGGCGCTGGTGTGGTGTTCGCGAAGGAGATGGATGAAGCCGGCCATGCGATCGGGTGGCGTGCTCAGCCGGGCCCTGATCTCGGCGTCGGTGCCTCCGAGCTGGCGGCCGCTGGCGCGGAGGTAGGCAATCAGGCGGTCGATGCTGGCATCGCTCAGCCCATACTCGTGGGCGATATCGTCGTCGTGGCAGCCCAGGACGTCCATGACCATGCCGAGGAGGACGCCCGTGCGGTCTTTGCCTGCGGTGCAATGGACGAGGATGGGGTAGTTGGATTCGTCGGCGAACAGCTCGAAGGCGCGCGCCAGGCGGTCGCCGCCGATCTCGAGGTAGTGGAGGTAGCGGCGGGGCGAGGGGCCCGGGCCGTAGAGTCCGTTGAGTTCGGCGATGAGGTCTTCCTGCGGCTGCGATTCCGAAAAGATGGAGAGCCGCACGACCCGATCCGACAGCGGGTGGGCGCCCGGCGTGCCGGCGAGTTCGTCGGGGTGGCGCAGGTCGAGGACGGTGCGGATGCCGAGTTGGCGTGAGAGCAGTGCTTCATCGGCCGGGGTCATGAGTTCGAGCGCGCCGGAGCGGAAGACGCGGCGCGCGCGGAGGACTCCGCCGGAGCGCAGGGGGTAGGGGCCGAGTTCACGGAAGTTGTGGATGCCTTCGGGTTCGTACTGCACGGGGGAGACTGTACCGGAGGGCGGGGCCTGGCGGCACGTTACTTGCGCAGGACGCCTTCGAAGGCGAACGAGATGGTCACGACCTCCACACCCTCGATCATCTGGTGCTCGGAGAGCGTCCCGGTCACGCGGCCATCCTTGAACTCGGCCCGGATGGTCCGCCATCCCATCACCTCGGCGGGTGAGCCAGGGTTGCCGGCAACGTTCCAGAACGAGCTGCCGGTGAGGATGGGTCCATCCAGTTGGAAAAAGTTGTCGTGGGACTCGGGAGCCAGCAGGTCCCCATCCTTCCCCCAGCCCTCGAGGTAGACCTGCGAATCGGCGAAGCGCTCGAAGGAAAGCCCCTCGGCGTGCTTTCCGTAGAGCTCGGCGACACGTCGCTCCCCACCGAACTCGAGCACTCGCAGGTAGCAGGCTGACGGGGTGACGGCACATGCGGCGTAGGCGTCCCGGATATTCGCGTAGTTGGCGATCCAGTCCGGCGTACCACCGGTCACGGTCCAGCTGGTCAGGTCGTACGTGCCGAAGATGTCGTTGGTGAGCGCCACCTCACGGACGTGGGCCCTTGCAGGCACTTGCTCGCCGGAAGCGACGGTCGGCCCGCCGGCTCTGGTGTAGTCGACCTCAAACGCGAGTTCCTTCGTGCGCTCGTCCGCAAACTGGAGCTTGCCGGTCAGCTTCGTCTTCAACTCGCCGCCCGGGAACTGCACTTCCTGGCCGCGGCCCATCTCATATGCGAAGCCGAACCCCATGGCGGCAGGGAGCACCGGGTTCTCTCCGTCGGCGCGGCGGAGGGCGACCGTGAAGTAGAAGTTATCGGCGGATTCGTTGTCGCGGTGCGCAGATTCCTCGGTTATCTCGATTGTGGCGGTCTCTCCGTCGGGGCCTTCGAGGAAGAGGACTGGCCCAAACTCGCCGATCGGCGTGTCCTTCGGACGGTCGCCCCAGATCTCCGGGGCGATGGCGCTCCGTGGGACGGAAACCCGGATGAGCTGGTAGTCGGGCTCGGTGCGCGTGACCACGACCGGCCATTCGCGGGGCGCATAGTCGCTAAAGGGGAGGTCTGCGAGTGGGGCGTTCGGGCCCTTCCTGCCGTTGAGCCAGTCGAGATGTAAGTCTGCCGAGCCGTACTCCAGCTTGAAGGCCATCATGCGGCCCACCGCAGCGGGGTAGGCATCGGCCGGCTGTTCGAGCAAGCCCGAGACATTCGCGTGAATCATGACCGGTGGGATCGCCCCGGAGAGCGAACTGCAGCGGCCCACGTGGCAGTAGCCGCGGGTATCGCCGTTGATGGCGCGGACGGTCTTGAAGAAGTACCAGTCGGTCCCGCGCACGGCGGCGAACATGCCGACGGAATAGGCGAACTGGGCGATCGTGAGTCCATGGGCCGGGAGCATGGGCCGCCCCTCTTTCGCCATGAGCGCGGCTTCGTCGTACATGTCCATCACGAAACTGACACCGCCAACTGCGCCAGCCGAGGTCCCTTCGAACGCCATGAATGCGTAGGGGTTCGCGGAATCGGCCGTGTACCAGTCCTGCGCCCAGTTGATGACCTGGTCGATCGTCGCGAACAGGAGCGAGAGCCC
The DNA here is from genome assembly GCA_023382755.1 of Dehalococcoidia bacterium. Taxonomy (GTDB): domain Bacteria; phylum Chloroflexota; class Dehalococcoidia; order Tepidiformales; family Tepidiformaceae; genus Amarobacter. The sequence goes on along the minus strand of JAHDWR010000117.1, from coordinate 4,897 downwards.
AATCGCGCCGGGAATAAGCCCCACCCCGGCCAGCGCGACGGGCAGCCAGCGGACTATCCAGTCGATGTTCTCCTTGAGCCAGTCGATGAGGGCCAGGCGTTCGAGGGCGCGCACCGAATAGAGGCGCAGTATGCGCTGGACGCCCGGCACGCCAGCGATGCGGGCCTCGCCCTGTTCCGCGAGCACCTGCTGGACGGCGAAATCGATCCCGGGCAGGTCGCCTTCTTTCAGGATGACGTCCGCCCACTTCAGCTCCCCGTAGGGCTTCAACACGCGGAGATCGAATCCCGTGAGGCTACCTTGTTCCAGCAGGATGGCCACGAAGTCCAGCCCCCAGGGGGTGTAGAGGTGCATCGCGGTCTCGATCCACTGGTCCATGAAGCCGACGGCGACGGCCTGGCCGGGCGGTAGCTTCGTCACGTCGCCGAGCGTCGCGCGGAAGGTGAGCCAGTCATCGCGCACGGCTACCAGGCGGTTGACAGCCTCGGCCCAGATCCCCACGGCGCTCAGTTCGACCCCGGGGATCGGCGACAGGCCCCCGGCAACGGTCACATCGGGCGAAACGCCCATGCGTGCGGCGGCGAACAGCTGGTAGGCATCGAGCACGGCGACGCGGATGCGCTCGTACTCCACGTTCGGATCGGATGAGGGCTGCAAGCTCACCAGGGATCGCCGGTCGATGGGCGTGTTGCCAAGCCCGCCCTGGAGTTCGGTGGTGACATCGCGCTCCCACACTGCCCGATCGGTCCAGTAGAGCAGCTCGCGGTCCAGCACGCGCTGCATCTCGGGAGTGACTTCCGGCCCGTCGGCCTTCGCACTGGCCAGCGCGAACGTCCACGGGGCCGGGACGCCATCGACACGGACTCGGACGCCCGGACCCCCGGCGGCAAGAGTCACGGGTTCGGACGGGAGTTCGACCCAGAGGCCCGCAGCGCTCTGCGCGATGAGCCGGGCGTTGGCCGGCGCCGGGATTTCGACCGTCGCACCGGAGATGGGGACGCCGACAAAGGACACGAATTCCCAGCCGGTACCACCGTGGTTCCACCATGGGTCATCGGCAAGTTCGACCCGGCGGAGGTCCATCGCTTCGCCATAGAGGTTGGGCCCACCCGGGATTTCGGCGGTCGCGCCATCCGGGTGCTGGAGGCGGACGCCCGGACGGAGGGGAAGGCCGGTCGATGGATCGACGGCATCGGGCGAAACGGGCGAGACGACGGTAACGGTGCTTTCCTGCGGCTCGGTCGCGCCGTTGCCGGAAGTGTCGCCGGAGCCATCGCCGCGGAGAAAGAGGAACCAACCGCCGAGGACGAGGGCGACCACCAGCACCGCCCCGCCACCGAGCGCCGCCGCCGGAGGGAGCGAGGGTCGGCGGCGCCGTGATGGCGTTGGGGCGGTGCGCGGTGGGCCGGGACGCGGTGCGGCGACAACCTGGGCGCCGCAGGCACCGCAGAAGCGGGCGCCGGGCTTGAGCAGTGCGCCGCAGCCCATGCAGCGCTGCTCGACGGCGCTCCCGCAGGAGCTGCAGAACCGGGCATCGGGCCGGAGTGGCGCACCGCATGAGACGCACGTGCCCGGCCCAGATGGCGGAGAGGCATACCCCATGGCGAGATGTTGGAGGGCGGGCTTCCTGGCTGCCATGGCCAGAAGTCCCGAAGCACCCGGCCAGTGGTCGCAGGGTGGTGGAGCGGGCTGCAGCTTTGCCGGACCGCTGGACAGCGCGGGTACACTGGCGCGGTGCGGTACTGTGCATTCCTGCGCGCAATCAACGTGGGGCGGAACAACCGCGTGACGATGGCCGACCTGCGCGAACTGTGCGACGGGCTGGGGTTCGGGAACGTGGGCACCTACCTGCAGTCGGGTAACCTGGTGTTCGATGCGGAAGCGCCGGCCGGGCAGGTCACCCGCCTGCTGGAAGAGTCGCTCACCAGACGAGGGCTGGAGCGCACCTACCCCGTGTTGCGGGAACACGGCGAACTCCAGGCGCTGGCGCGGCTGCGGCCTTTCGGCGGATTCGACGAGGCGCGCTACCGCCGCTACGTGACCCTGTTCCGCGACCCGCTGCCGGACGGCGCCAGCAGTTTCATCTCCGGGAGGGGTTTTGAGGTCGCCGGTGCCCGGGAACGTGAAGTGTTCTGGGTGGTCGAGGCCAGCCAGGAGCGCGGTGTCGACGTGGGCGGATTGCTGGAACGGAAGTTGGGCGCGGCGGGGACAACCCGCTACTGGCACGTGGTAGAGGCGGTCGCGGAGCTGGCGGGCGGTCTCAAGCAAGATCCAGTGCGAGGCGGCTGACGCTCAGACCGGTCCGAGGGGGCGGTGGGGCGGTGGCGGCAGCTCGACCCGGACGGCGTCGCCGGGGCACACCTCGCCCCCGTTGAGGATGATCGCCATCACGCCGGCCTTGCGCACCAGGTTCCCGGCATCGTCGCGGTCGAGCACGGCAGCCATGAGCCCCTGCTGGAAGGCGTCGAGCTGGGCGCAGGGGTTGCGCAGGCCGGTTACCTCGGCCACCGCCGATTCGCCGAGCAGGAGCCGGGTGCCCACCGGCAGGCCGAGCAGGTCGACTCCACGCGTCGTAACGTTCTCGCCCATCTCGCCAGGCCCGACATCGAACCCGGCGGCGCGTAACTCGTCATGGAGTTCGGCGTGGATGAGGTGGAGTTGGCGAAGGTTCGGCTGGTTTGGGTCGCGGGCGACGCGGGAGCGATGCTTCACGGTCGCGCCCAGGTGCGCGTCACCTTCGACGCCGAGGCCGGCGACCAGGCGGATGCTGCCCGCGTTGGGTTTGCTGAAGGTGTGGCTGCCGCTGCAACTCACGGCGACAACTGAAGCACCGGTGGTCATCAACCGATTGTAGCGTCCATCATTCGAGCCCTGCGCAGGGGCGGCAGAGCGGGCCATCCGGCCCCGGGACATCGCGCGCGTCGATCACTTCCTCGCCGCACGAGGCGCACTCGACGCGGCGCTGGGGCTTGCCGGGCTGGTCGAACTCGCCCTGCTCCCAGGCAACGGGCGCGACCGAGAAGAGCGTTTCGGGCGGCAGTTCGATGTAGGCGCGGAGCTGGCCATCGTGACGGTCCATGTCCGGGTAGCGCTGTTCGGCGATGACGCGCGTACCACTGCGCGCGGCGACGCGGATGGCGCGGCCGGTGGCAGCATCGAGGAAGCGCGCCGCCAGCTTGCCATGGTCGATCACCCGGAATGTTCGCTTACCAACCCTGCAGCCGGTGATTGCCTGGATGGCATCGGCGGCGCAGCGGTCGCTTTCGACCGCGACCGAGAGCCGCTTGTGGCGGTCCGGGAGTGCGAGCCCGAGCTCGTCGCCCGCGAGGAGCGCGAGCCGGGTGCCGAGGACCACGCCGGGACAACCGTGCCCGCCGTGGAACTCGAGTGCGATCCTGAGGGAGTGGTCGAGTGCGCGGTCGGTGGGGAGCAGCGCCAGCAGTGACGGGACGAACGAGGCGGCCGCGGGCTCGATGGTCTCCAGGTCCCAGCTGCCGATGACCGGTGCGGCCTGGGAAGGATCGAGGAGGCGCGAGAGGATGGTGGGATAGGGCTCGGGCTCGTGGGTCTCAAGCAGGACGATGTCGGCATCGCCGGGGACGTGGCCCAGGAGGTCCGCCGCGGCGCCCTCGCCCGGGGGCAGCGTGACCTGGAGGCGGTCGGTGGCGCGGAGGACCATGGCCGCGGGGCCGTGGGCCCAGATGCGGCCGGAACTCTTTTCGGGCAGGTCGAGCAGGTGGTGGGTGCGTTTCAGGTAGGCGGCCCGGACGCCGCGCTCAGCCAGGGCGGCGATGAGCAGCTGGCACATGGTGGTCTTGCCCGAGCGCGAAGGGCCGCGGACGCAGACAACCTGGGGCCCGATGAGACGGCGGAGGTCGGCAGCATTGACGGCGCGGCCGTCGGAGTCGTGGGGCACGGTTCCGGTCATGGCCCCGCGAATGCTAACCCACACGGAGGGCGGAGGATATGCGTGATGTCAGGTGGCGTGGCGCCCACGGCCGGGTACTGGCACGATACCGCGACTGATGAGTGGCGCCAGCGCATCCCGCGTGACCCGGGTGGGCGAAATTACGGTGGTGGCACTGCCCGACGGGGCAGCCGACCTGCCGGGCTGGCCCATGGCAGCCGAACTCGCTCCGGGCGACCCGGTGGACTGGGCAGCCTACGCCGCCCGGAACCGGGACGGGTTCCACGGGCCTCAGCACCAGTGGCGGATCCACAACACCTGTTTCGCGGTCATCTCGGGTGGCGAGACGACGCTGGTGGACTGCGGTGTGGGGGCGGGGCCGTACCCGTGGTACGCCGGGTTGCGCGGCCAGCTCCCGGCCTCGATGGGCGCAGCGGGCATTGCTCCCGGGGACATCGACCGGGTGTTCCTGACCCACGCCCACCCCGACCACGTGGGCTGGACGTTCGACGAGGAGCGGGGTGCGCCGCGGTTCCCGAACGCGCGCTATGTGCTGCATCGCCGGGACCGGGACGAATTCGCAGGGCGGTCGCCGGTGCCGAAGCATTTCACACGGTTCGTGGAGCCGCTCGAACGCGCGGGCGTCCTCGAACTGGTCGATGGGGAGCGGGATGTGGCGCCGGGGGTGACGGCGATCGAGACGCCGGGGCACACGCCGGGCCACATGAGCCTCATCATCCGGTCGCGCGGCGAGGGGATGGTGATCTCCGGCGACGTGCTAAACAGCCCGATGTACGTGTCCGAGCCCGAGCGCCCATTCGGCCCGGACCTGGACCCGGAAACGGGGATCCGCACGCGGGTTGCGCTGGTGGAGCGGATCGAGGCGGAGGGCTGGCGGGTCGCCTCGGCGCACTTCCCGGAGCCGGGGTTCGGCGCCGTGGTCCGGGTGGAGGGGAAGCGGTGGTTCGCGGCCTTGTGAAGGGCCTGGGG
>JAHDWR010000116.1 GCA_023382755.1 Dehalococcoidia bacterium | reverse complement strand
CACTACCGCGCCCACCAGCGCGGCGAGGAGACCTCGACCAACCCGATCGCGTCGATCTTCGCATGGACGCGGGGCCTCGCCTTCCGGGCGAAGCTCGACAACACGCCGGACGTGGCGCGGTTCGCCGAAACACTCGAGCAGGTGTGCGTCGAAACGGTGGAATCCGGGGAGATGACGAAGGACCTCGCCATCCTCATCTCGCCGGACAGCCCGTGGCTGACGACCGAGGGGTTCCTGGACGCGCTCGATCGGAACCTGCAGAAGAAGATGGCGGCCTGGTAGGAGCCAACGCTGTGGAGGGAGGCCGGGTCTCCCTCCACTCTCTCCATCAGCAGTCAGGCGACCGGCGCAAGCGACAACAGGTGGCGGACTTCGCCGCCGTCGTCGAGTTCGTCCCAGTAGATGGCGAAGCCGCCTGGCTCAAGGCGCCAACGGCGGCGCTGCGCATCAGTAGCATCGCGGAGCCAGTGAAGCCACGGCCTGTCCAGCCCAATCTCAACGACGCGGCCGTCGCTGAGCTGCACACGGAGGCGCGTCTCGGTCACGTCGACGTCGACGGCGAACATCTCTGCGGTCATCCCAGCCTCCGCTCGAACCAGATGCCGCCCTCCGGACCCTCGCCGTGGCGCGGGCTGAAGCCCATGCGGATCCAGAAGTACACCGAGAGCCCCAGTGACGGATGCGCCCACGCGCGCAGGCGCACGTAGCCGGCTACTTCCGTCGCCCGGACGAGCAGCCAGGCAGCCTCCGAACCCGCGCCGTAGCTCCGGTCTGCCTCGGCGATGCATAGCCGATGGATAGTGAGCGCCTCGCCATCATCCGCCTCCACATCGGCCGTGCCCACATCCTTGCCATCGGCAAGGCGGCGGACAGCCAGGCTGTCTGGCCCGGAGGGGACCAGGGCGAAGCGGTCGCCGCGGGCCGCAAGCCGCTCCGCCACGGTCATCGCGCCAACCACTCGCGGGCAGCCTCGGCCACGTCGACCGCCGGCGCCTTCAGCCGCGTGCAGTCGGGCAACGAGTTCAGGAACGCCTTGCCGTACTGTTTTTCCCAGAGCCGCCGGTCGAGGACCGCCACCACCCCGCGGTCGGTCTTGTCGCGGATGAGCCGCCCGAAGCCCTGGCGGAACCGGAGGATGGCCGAAGGCAGGGCGTAGTCGTTGAAGGGGCTGGGATACTGCTCGGACCGGGCCTTGAACACCGGGTCCGAGGGCACGCCGAACGGCAGCCGGGCGATGATGAGCATGGAGAGCGCGTCGCCGCGGATGTCGATCCCTTCCCAGAAGCTGGCCGTGCCCAGCACCAGCGTCCTCGGGTTCGAGCGCAGCTGTTCGGTCAGCTGGCGCGGCGAACCATCGACGCCCTGCGCGAGCGCCAGGATACCGCGCGCATCGAGCTCGCTCCGCACCAGGTCGGCCACCCGGCGGAGGGCGGCGTTCGACGTAAACAGGGCGAGTGCGCGGCCCCCTGAAGCGTCGGTCAACTCGATAACCGCCCGTGCCACGGCTTCCAGGTACTCCCGCGCCGATGGGTCAGGAACATCCTCGACGGCGGCCAGGAGCGTCGCCTCCCGGTAGTTGAACGGCGACCCGAGCTGGAGCATCTCGGGCTCCTGAAGGCCGAGACGGCGGGCGGCGAAGCTCATGTCGCCGTTGGCGCTGAGCGTGGCGCTGGTCGCGATCACGGTCTCGGTCCTGGAAAACAGTTCCTCCCAGAGCCGCGGGCCAACATCGAGCGGGGCGGAGTTGAGGGTGCCGCTGCCGTCCCGGTCACGGCTGGTCCAGGCGATGGTGTCGTCGCCCGGCGATCCCATGAGCTGTTCGGCCAGCAGGTGGAGGTCCTGGACTTTGCGGATCGCTGCCTCGAACTCCGCGCCGAGCACGTCGGCAGACTCAACCGCCGCTTCCGAGACAGCTTTCGCCGCGGTCGCACCACGAGCCTCCAGGTCTCGCACGGCCCGCAGGAAGGCGTCCCAGGCGGCCTCGACAGCCTCCCAGCGGTCGCCATGGCGAATGGCCGGGGTGAGGAGCTGGCGGTCATCCTCTCCGGGTGCGGTGAGTTTTCCAAGGGCGGCAAAGTAGGGGGCGGCATGTTCGAAGCAGCGTGCCACGGAGTCCTCGAGCGCCTTCGCGAGCAGCCCGAACGCCTCCGGGGGCAGGGCGCGCAGGAGGCTCACCACTCCGCCCTCTCGCTGCTCCCGCCCGCCGCGCCGGTGGATGCCGTCGAGTGCCTCGACCGTGCGGCGCAGGCTCAGGCTCGCGCCGAACTGGTTGGTCGCAACATCCTCGACGTTGTGGGCCTCGTCGATCACCAGGTGGTCGAACTCGGGAATGGCACTCCCGCCCGCGGCCAGGTCCGCCAGCAACAGCGCATGGTTAACGACGAGGATGTGGGCCGATTCCGCGGACTTGCGGGCGCGCAGCAGGAAACAGTGTCCCTCGCGGACGTAGCGGTTCTGTTTCGAAAGGCAATCGGCATCCTGGGCACTGAACCGCTGCCACGAGACCCACTCATCCGGGGCGAGGTTCAGTTCCGAGCGGTCGCCCGTTTCCGTTTCGGGCAGCCACAGCAGCATCGCCGATCCCAGGCGGGCGAAGTCGGGGTCGCCGAGCCCCGAGGCGTAGTTCGCGATCCAGCGCTGGATGCACAGGTAGTTGGCGCGCCCCTTGAGGAGGCTCGCACGCAGCTCTCCCTCCTCCCTGATGATCCCCGCGTCAACCATGATCCGGCGCAGGGCCGGGATGTCCTTGGCCAACAGCTGCTCCTGCAGCGCAATAGTGTTTGTGGAGACCACGACCCGCCGGCCGTTCCGGACGGCGTCGATCGCCGCCGGAAGCAAGTAGGCCAGCGACTTGCCGACGCCGGTGCCGGCCTCGATGAGGTAGTGGCCGCCCCGGACGAAGGATTCGCGGACCGCTTCGGCCATCCGCCGTTGCTCGGGGCGTTCCTCGAAGCGTTCCATGACGGATGCGGCGGCCCGGAACCCGGCGTCGAGGTCCGCCGCCGTTACCGGCAGTGGCGGGTCCCGGGGTTCCAGCGCGGGATAGTCCGGGGCCGGGCTCAGAGCCGGGATATGGCGCCCCGTGGACTCGACCTCGCCCGCATCACCAGCGATGACCGCGGCGAGGATGGGCTGGTTGATGGCGACGAAGCGCGCGAGCTGGCTGCGCTGGGCCGGCTCAAGGCTCGCGGCGCGCGCCACCAGTCGCGCGAAGACGGCCGCCGCGGTGCGCGCATCGTTCAGCGCCCGGTGGTGGTCGATCGCCTCGACCTCGAGTTCGCGCGCGACCTCCGCGAGGCCGTGCGACCGCAACCGCGGGACGAGGTACCGGGCCAGCTCGGCCGTATCGAGTGCCTCCACGCGCAGGCGGACCCCTTCGCGGGCAAGGTAGCTCAGGTCGAACCCGATGTTATGTCCGACGACCTGGCTCCCCCCGATGAACGACTCGAGCTCCGGCGCGGCAATCGCGACTCGGGGAGCACCCGCCACCATATCGTTGGTGACACCGGTGAAGCGCTCGATGAAGGGCGGGATTTCGCGGCCGGGGTTGATGAGCCGCTGGTAGGTCTCAAGCTCCCGCCCGGACGCGTCGAACCGGACCGCGCCGATTTCGATGATGCGGTCCTGCTCGGGGTCGAGGCCGGTCGTTTCCAGGTCCAGGGCGACGTAGGTGCGGGTCATGGTGCGAACATCCGTGCGAACGAGCAGTCTACGGCCCGGATGTGCGCTGGGCCAATTGACGCGGACTATGCTCGTTTTTCGCTGCGACACCGGTTGACGCACCCGGCGAGGGTTAACGGGCGCAACCCGCCGTTGAGAGGGATTCCGCGTCATGCGTAGAATCGGGCACCACGGGTCACCCCAGCGAATGGAGGTTTGCGTCTATGAAGGTCTATTCGACCGAAGACATCCGTAATGTGGTCCTGGTTGGCCACGGCAGCGTTGGGAAGACGATGCTCACCGAGGCAGCGTTGTACGAGAGCGGCGGAAGCACTCGCCTCGGCACCATCCAGGACCAGAACACCGTCAGCGACTACGACGAAGACGAGCACAAACGAAGGTTCAGTCTGAACCTGGCCATCGTCCCGGTGGAATGGGAAGGCCGCAAAATCAACATCATCGATACTCCCGGCTACGCGGATTTCGTCTCAGAAGTCCTCTGCGGCGCTCACGCGGCGGATATGGCGATCGTCGTCGTCGATGCGGTCTCGGGGCCGGAGGTAGGCACCGACCGCGCCTGGGGCATCATCGATAAGCTGAACCTCCCCCGCATGATCGTGGTCAACCGCATGGACCGCGAAAACGCGGACTTCGATGCCGTGCTGCGGCGGCTGCAGGAGCGCTGGGGCCACAAGGTCATGCCGCTGCAGATCCCCATCGGCGCCCACGAATCGTTCGAAGGCGTGGTCGACTTGTTGCACATGCGCGCCTACATCGGCGAGACCGCCGAAGAGGTGCCGATCCCCGACCACCTGGTCAGCCGTGCCGATGAGCTTCGCGCCCAGCTGATCGAAGGCATCGTCGAGACCGACGAAGACTTGATGGCCAAGTACTTTGCCGATGAGGAGCTGAGCGAGGACGAGCTGCGCAAGGTGTTGCACGGTGGCCTCGACCACAACCTCATCATCCCGGTGCTGTGCTCTTCGGCCACAAAGCTGATCGGAGTCCGCCAGCTGCTCCACAACATCGCCTTTAGCGGTCCTTCGCCGCTCGACCGCGACCCGATACAGGCGGATGGCGTGGCACTCAAGGCCGAGGCGAACGCGCCCACGCGCGCCCTGGTGTTCAAGACGGCCGCCGATCCCTTCGTGGGCAGGCTCACCTACCTCCGCGTGATTAGCGGCAAGGTGACGGCCGACAGCCACCTCTGGAACGCCAATAAGGAAGCCGACGAGCGGCTGGGCACACTCTACGTCCAGCGCGGCAAGGAACAGGTGCAGGTGCCGGAGCTCCAGGCCGGCGACATCGGCGTGGTCGCCAAGCTGGCGCACACCGCCACGGGCGACACCCTCGGCGCCCGCGAACAGCCCGTGAAGCTCCCGCCCATCGCGTTCCCGAGCCCAGTATTCAGCATGGCCGTCCACCCGGTGGGCAAGGCCGCCGTCGACAAGCTGGGGCCGAGCCTCCAGCGCATGGTGGAAGAGGACCCGGGGCTCGACCTGAGCCGCGACCAGGGGACGGGAGAGGTTGTGCTGGCGGGGCTTGGCGATGCCCACCTGGACGTGACCATCGAGCGGCTCAAGCGGAAGTTCAACGTCGACGTGGAACTCACCCTGCCGCGCGTCCCGTATCGGGAGACCGTCGCCCGCAAGAACCAGGCGGAGTTTACCCACAAGAAGCAGACCGGCGGGCATGGCCAGTACGCCAAAGTCGTCATCGAGGTGGAACCGCTCGACCGGGGTTCCGGCGTGCAGTTCAACACGCGCGTCGTCGGCGGGTCGGTGCCGAAAGAGTTCATCCCGGCGGTCGAGAAGGGCGTCATGGAGGCTGCTCACAGCGGCGTGTTCGCGGGGTACGAGCTGACCGACTGCCAGGTCACCCTCCTCGATGGCAAGCACCACCCGGTGGACTCCAGCGAAATGGCGTTCAAGGTGGCCGCATCGCAGGCCCTGAAGGAAGCCATCAATGGTGTCGGGGGCACGCTCCTCGAACCCGTGATGACGATTACCGTGTGGGCCCCGGAAGACTACGCCGGCGATGTCGTCAGCGACCTGAACACCAAGCGCGCGAAGATCCACGGCATCAACCCCGATGGCGGGACGAGCGTGATCGAAGCCGAGGTTCCGCTCGCCGAAGTCCAGCGCTACGCATCGGACCTGCGCTCCATCACGCAGGGACGCGGCGCCTTCTCGCTGGCGTTCGACCACTACGGCGAGGTGCCTTCACACATCGCCCAGAAAGTCGTCGCCGAGCACAAGAAGGAGCTCGAAGAGGCCCACTAGCACCCTGCTAGTTGGATCCTTCGAAGGTGATCCCGGGCAGCACCGACTTGAAGCCCGGGCCCGGGGCGCCGCCTCCGGTGTTGCCGCGTGTGACCTGCACGGTGATGGTGGTGATGCCGCCACCACCCAGGAGCGGTTCGATGATGACCGTCCCGGTCAGCTGCCCTTCCGGAAGGTTGGCGGCATCCACCGTGATCTGCAGATCTGAATCGCGCCCGCGCGTGGCGATTCGGGGTGTCTTTTGCACCACCACGTCGGTCTCGCTCCCGATGGCAACGCCCCCATCGACGACCCGCCCCGGCGGGTCGTTCGGGTGCCTCACGACAAGCCAGGCCGCCGATGTCCGCACCCGGAACGGCGCGATCCACGTCCCCGTGTTCCGGACGGTGACCGCGGCGGAGGTGGCGGTCGTGGTGCTCGCCGTGATGGAGACCGCCCTGTCGCCGATGACCTGGATCTGCGGATTCCCGATGAACCCGCCGGCAAGCGAGGGGTCCGCCGGTGGCGTGCTATCGGCGTGCGTTTCGACCCCCAGTTCCGGGACAGTGGTGGGGAAATCCATCGATGCGCATCCACCGCTGAAATCAAGGTTGGAGCAGGTGTGGAAGTTCTCGGCCGTCAGCGCCGCCGCGACCTGCGGGACGGTGAGACTGGGCATTGTGAAGACCTGCGGCGGCCAGAGCCGTCCCGCCGGATTGACGGGAGCTTCCGGGTCGGGCTTCGCGACCTTCGTGAGGAACTCATCGGCCGACCATCCCGCGGCCGAACCGGCCTGGACGTTCCACCAGGTCAACCCGTTCGCCTCGGCCGGGCCCCCAAGAATGGTGAGCACCGTCCCATCGGGCAGGCACGTCACGATGGTCGGGCCCGCCGGCTCCGACCTCACATTGAGGCAGTTCCCCGTCCCGGCGACCACGGCCGCATCGCCCGGAGCGAACCTGGCTCCACCCGCGGCGGGAGGGGGCGCCGCGGGGTCGCTTAGCGGCGGCGGGTAGCTGGCGCCTTTCTCCACAGGCGGGTACCGCAGACAGCCGTACACCACCTCGTTGTAGGTGTAGTCGCTGCGGTTGAACACGCCGTATCCCGGGGCGTTTGGGTCGCCGCAGTTCCAGACGGTCCCCCGGAGCGGGTCCTTCGCCGGGTTGAGCGGATGATTGCTGAACGCGAAGCCGTTGTAGCTCCAGACTGCGTAGTACCAGTCCTCGAGCGCGAGCGGGTCGCCGTTCCCGGCGATGGGCCGCATGTTGGGTGCGCTGTTCCACTTGTCCGCCAGGATGCGGACCCCTTCCGCGATGTTGAACACCGGGTGCGTGCCGATGATCGCCTGGCGCGCGGAGGGCACGCGCACATCGAGCGCCGGTGGAGCCGACATGTGGCCCATCCCGCTCGTGATCTGGCCGATACCGTAGCCGCAGTCGATGGAGGTGAGGATCGAACCCACACCGCCGTACGGCGTGCTGTGCGAGGCATTGCCGTAGTCGGACTCGATCCAGGCGATGGCCTTGTATAGCGACGGCGGGATGCTGTTCGCCTTGTTCGCCGGGAGCCGGGCGGCACGGGGACCACTCTCTACGCCCTGGTAGCTGACATCGATGACTTCGCCGTTGCTGAGCGTGTAGGGAGGGGGCACAACCAGCCCGCGAACTGCCAGGTCGATCGCCCCGCCATAGGCCCGACCGTAATCCTCGAACTCGTACGTATCGAAGCCCCATCCCCGGTTCGGCAGGTGGCATGCGTAGTGGTCGGCCTTCCCCGGGTCGGGGCTGCCCACGGCGACGGCACATGCCAGCGCGGCAATGGCCGCCAGCGCGGCCAGTCGTTCTAGCGTCGCGCCCATCCGAGGAACCTCGTGTAGTCATCGATCGCCGTCCGGCCAAGGCCATCGACAATCTCCAGTTGCGGGGAGCCTGCGTCCGCAAAGCCCCCGCCCGACCAGCGCATCACCGCCAGCGTCGAGCCGTCGGAGGTGTAGTCCAGCGGGATGTCGAAGCCGTCCACGTCCGCCTTCAATGCCTGGGCGCTGACGCCGCCTGACTCGCGCGCGGGCTCGAGGCCGAACGTTGGGGCGCTGTCCTGCGGCGCCCAGGCCACTCCGAGTGCCGGGACATCGACCGCGAGTGCCTGTGTCTGCACATTCGAGGTACCGTCCAGCCGGACGCTTCGCGCGAGGTAGCGCAGACCGCTGTCGGTGTTTGCCTCCACGTACGCCATCTGGCTACCGTCGGGGCTCAGCTCCCAGTCCCGCGTGATGGCACTCCCCAGGTGCAGCAATTCGGCGCCATCCCGGACGACAGTCGATCCGCGCCCATCGATGAGGATGGCGATGAGGGCGCCCGACGGCGCGAAATCGACCGGGAAGACCCCGAGCGCGCCGTCGGCGGTCCAGAGCACATCCTCCGTCCCTTCGAGCGAAACCCGGGCGACCTGGATCGCTCCGGGCGAACTACGCGACGCCACGGCGCGCGTGACCACGATCGACCGGCCGTCTGGCGCCCAGACCGGCACCTGGTTGGGTTCGATGTCCAGGGCCACGCGGAAGAGTTCACCGGTGACCAGGTCAACCGTCACCAATGACGCCACTTGCCGCGTGGCAGTCCCGGCGTCGACCGTCACGAGGGCGACTTTGCTCCCATCGGGCGAAACCGAGCCTGTCGCGCTCATGCCTTCGACGTGCGGCACACGCGCTACTTCGGTCACCGCGGCGGGGTTCTCGGCCCAAACAACCGCCACGATGTCGTGCTGGCCTTCGGTGCGCGAAACCACGGCGTAGTTGCCGGATGGTGCGCTGGCGAATGCGGTCCGCGGGGCGACGCGCTCCCCGGTGATTCCGAACGCCGCCGCCACGATCGGCGCGATGGCGATGAGCGAGGCCAACACCGTCACCCCGATGATGAGCCGGGAAAGACTGGTGTGCCTGGCGACAGTCCGTCGTGAAACAGCCAAGGATGAGGCTCCGTGCATGTGATTAGTCGAGGCTTCGGACCCAGCCGAAGAAAGATGATCCCGGTTCTGTCGCTATCCGCTCCCGCGACGACCGCGTCTGCAATTCAATGAACTCCTGTGGGCGCACCGTGCGGTCCGGGCCGGGAACAATGACCGTGGCCACCCAGGTGTCGCCGGCCGGGGCCCAGTCCATCGGGACCACATAGCCACCTTCCGGACCAGGCTGTTCGAGGGCGAGAGCGCCCCCGGGGCCGCCAAACACGGGCACGGGCGAGCCCGGCTCCCATGCCGCCCCGAGCTGATCCTTTTCCGCTGGCTGCGTGGAGATCGCACCGGTCGCGATCGTGAGGACGCGCCCAACGTAGGTTCGCGAACCAGCTCCAAGGACATCGATGAAGGCAAGCCGCGACCCACCAGGGCTCAGTGCCCAGTCCCGTGTCCGGCCGGGGCTCAACTCAGCCAGCCGCCGGACCTCTCCGTCGCGGCGCTCCCACAGATGCGAGCCGGTCTCATCCACGACCACGATGAACAGGCGCTCGCCATCAATGCTGTAGCCCACCGGGGCGAGAGCGAACGCATTCCGGAACTCGGCCACCATGCGCGTCGTCCCCGCGGCAATGTCTGCTTCCAGGACGCGCCCGACCCTGGTGCCGTCCTCGGTTGCGGACTGTGCGGCCGCCAGGCGGCGCCCATCGGGCGACCATGCCAGGGCGCTGAGGTAATCGAAGCTGCCCGGTATCGCGAGGGTCTCGCGCGCAGTGACATCGATAACCGACAGCGATGCAAAAACCCCCGAGGCGACCGAAAGGACAGCAATCCGGTCGCCCAGCGGAGAAGCGGCGCCCCTGGCGTGGAACCCGGGGAAATGAGGGATCACCGCGACGAGTTCCGGTTCGGCGCCGGCCGAGGCGTTGCGCACGAAAATGTGGTCGACCCCGCCATCCGCGGGGACCGAATAGGCGATGGAGCGGACCTCGGCGAGGAGGTTCGCACCGCCGGGCGCGTTGTCGGTCGTGATCTGGCGCGGGGCGAAGACAGCCCAGCCCACAATCGCCGCGGCTACGGCGACCGTCCCGAGTACAAGAGGGATGAGACTGCGTGGCACGTGCAATCCGTGGCGAACCCCGGGAACGAGCACGTGGCTACCTCGCGCTTGCGGGTGAGACATCACCCAGGTCTGACGCTGGCTCGACTCCAGCGCTTCGGCCCCGCATCGATGAAGCCCGGTACCCCCGCGGTACCGCCGATTGCCGCCACCCGGCGGCCGGCCGGCGCCTTCCCGGCACCAACCTGAGCCCGAACGTAACAACCGCGATCTATCCCGTCAATCGCCGTTAACCGGCATACGCCATCGCTTCGCTGCGTAATCGCGCACCTGTGCTAACATTTCCGCACATGATCTGGTATTTCCAAGACCTCGCGGAGAATCCGGAGGTCCTTCTTGTATATGCGGCAGCAACCGTCGTCGCCATCTTCACCGGGCTCGCCTTCCACGAATTCAGCCACGCCTGGGCGGCCAACGAACTCGGAGACGACACCGCCGCCAGGGCGGGCCGCCTCACCCTGAACCCGATCGCCCACCTCGACCCGATCGGGTCGGCGCTCGTCCTGCTGTTCGGGTTTGGATGGGCGAAGCCAACGCCGGTCAACCCATGGCGCCTGCGCGGAGGCCCCCGGCGGGGAAACGCCGTCGTCGCGTTCGCGGGGCCCGCATCCAACTTCTTTTTCGCCACGCTTGCCGCCGTCCCTTTGAAGATGGGGCTTGTGGAGACCCGGTTTGGCAGTATCGAGAACATCATTCGCCTCGGCAGCGGCGAAGACTTCCTCTGGCTGTTCCTCTTCTTCATCATCAGCATCAATATCC
>JAHDWR010000115.1:5603-10750 GCA_023382755.1 Dehalococcoidia bacterium | reverse complement strand
TACCAGAAGTCCGTGAGCGGGTGGCCCGAGACGTTTCGGGAGGTAAGCACCTGTTCACGGAGGAAGTCCATGCGGCCGCCGGCTTCGATAACGGGCATGCCCTTGTGGTTCGAGGCGAAGACCGAGCTGTTATACAGCCCGAAGGCCAGCTGGTGCACGGCCACGAATGCGATCGCGAGGGGCCAGCTGGCGATGGCGAAGAGGAGCACGCCGTAGAGGGCGAAGTGGCCTGCCATCACCGTGGCCTGCAGCGCCGGCCGCTTCGCGCTGCCGCTGAGCAGGTGCTGGATGCTGGTGATGCGCATGTTGGCCGCCTGGAGCGGCAGCAGCATGGGAAAGATGAACGCCTGCAGGGCAATCAGGGGACGGAGCTTCTTCGAGCGCGTAGCGAGTTGCCCGATCGAAAAGACGACCATGGGGAACTGGATATCCGGGTCGAGGTCGACGTGGTTCGGCGTGGCGTGGTGCTGGTTGTGCTTGTTGCTCCACCAGGTGTGGCTGATGCCCAACAACAGGTTGCCGAAGATGAACCGCGCCACGAGATTGGTGTAATGCCCCCGGAAGCCCTGGCGATGTCCGATGTCGTGCCCGAGAAGGGCAACCTGCGTGGACGCGAAGGCCAGCAGGAGCGCTCCCAGCACCACGAGGGCGACGTGGCCGGTAGCCAGCGTCACCCACACGGCGAGCGCGATCCCGGCAAACGCGGCGGCCGCCTTGAACGCATAGTAGCCATGCTGGGGGGCAAGAAGTCCCTCGTCGGTGACGAGCTGTTTCAGTTCACGGTAGTCAATGGGTGGCGCGGGACGCTGGTTCGACATTCCCCTCCGGGGGTGGAGGCCTGTGCCTCGATCAATCATTCGCGGGGATGTCCCGCAGCGTCCACCCTACCACAGGAGCCTCGGCCAGGTTGTAAGCAGCTGCCCGATCAGGCGGCGGCGGTTAAGGCCCAGGCCGGAACTCCGGCGAAAAGGTCGGTCTCCTTCTCCCGGCCGCCGTTGACGACGCTCATCGCGCGGTAGAACTCTTGCGTTCCCCAGAGGTAGCGGTGGCGCTCGTCGGAAAGGGATTGCAGGCGCTCATAGAACGGCAGCTGCGAGCGATGTTGCCTCACCGCGATCCAGACCTGGCGCCACCGTGCGCCAGCGTTGACGGTCGTGGTGATGACCCAGTCTTGCCAGCCAGGGGAACGCCGTTCCTCGCCATCGATGTGCATGACGAGTTCGCCAAACGCCTCTTCGTAGGCGGACATGTACCCGGGACGGGCCGCACGGTAGTAGAGCTTCGAAACCTGGTGCGGCTCGAACCCGTGAAGGAACCGGGACCCCGGGTTTGCGGCAGCCACGACTGCAGCGGTAGTGAACTGGCAGATGGCGATGTGGTCCGGGTGGCCGTAGAGGCCATCGTGGCCGAAGGTCAGCACCACATCGGGCCGGAACTCACGGATGTAGGCGGCGATCTCGGTCACGATCGCCTCGGGGTCCACCTCGTCCAGTTCGCCATCGGTGTGGCCGAGGAAATACACGTTGCGGACACCGAGGATGGCGGCAGCGCGGCGGAGTTCCTCGCGGCGGATGCGGCCGAGGGCAGCCTCTCCGGGGTTGCGTTCCGGATCGCCAACCCATCCCTTCTGGCCAGAGGTGGCGGTGACGAGGTGGACCTCGACCCCCTCGGCAGCGTACCGGGCGATGGTGCCTCCGAAGCCGAGAGTCTCGTCATCGGGATGGGCCAGGACCAGCAGCATGCGGCGCGAGCCGGCGGGCGAGGTTGGGGTAGTGAGCAGTTTCGGGTCCGACATGGTGAGTTGTCCTTTGTTGGTTTCGGGCGGGCGCCCCGGTGTCAACCGGAGCGCCGGCGGGGAGAGGTGGCCGTGGGGCCGCTTGATGAGGGTCGTCAGGCCGCGTCGGGCTCAAGCCCGAGCTCGACGCGGCCGATGAATTCGTGGGCCGAGTTGGCGGCGAGCGGATGCATGAAAGCCCCCGCCCGGACGTCCCGGTAGAGACGAGAGAGCGGGTGGCGGGACATGTACCCCGCTCCGCCTGAAAGCGTCAGCGAACGGTCGACGACACGGATGGCCGCCGCGTTGAGGAAGGTCTTCGCGCATTGCGCTTCCTTGAAGGCGATGAGCACGTCGTCGTAATCGGCGCAGGCGATGTGGTCCGCGAAGTACTGGTCGACGAGGCGGGTGGCCCGATCGAAGATGCCGCGCATCGCCGCCAGGTCGACCGCGTTTTCGGCGGCCAGGAGCTGGATCATCGGGCGCTCGGCCATCGGCCGGCCGTTACGGCCCTTCTTCGCCTTCGCGGCCATGGCGAGACCCTGTCCGGCGGCCGCCTCGGCGATGCCGAGATACGGGGAGGCGTGGACGAGCCCGGCGGAGAGGAAGCGTTCCATCAGGCCGGCGTTCCACGTACCCATGGGGAAGCCGCCAACCAGCCGGCCGTCTCCGACCGCAATGTCTTCGAACGACACCGAGCCGCTGCCGCTGGCCCGCATGCCCATCGCATCCCAGTCGTGATTCAGGGTGACGCCGGGAGCACCGGCCGGGACCTGAACGAACGAGACGCGCTCATGGCCGTCGTCGTCCTCCCAGGAGACCGAGACCACGAGGTGGGTCGCGGCCTCGGACATGGTGGCGAAAGTCTTTTTGCCGGAAATGGTCCATCCGTCGCCGGTACGGGTAGCGCGCGTCGCGGGTTCGGTCAGTTCACGCCCGGGCTCAGTGCTGAGCGAGGCGAGGACGATTTCGCCCCGGGCGATGCCCTGGAGCGTGGCTGCGATCCCGGCAGCGCGAGCGCCGTCGCCGTTGGCCATCGCCCGCTCGTAGGATCGGCGCAGGCCCATCGTGACGTTGAGGTGCATGTTGACGCCGATCGTGGTCGAGCCGTCGCCACGGGCCAGGCGGCTCGATGCCACCAGCACGTCGCGAATGGTCTCGACGCCCATGCCTCCGCAGCCGCGGGGGACCGGGGCGGCCAGGTAGCCTGTGGCGCGCAGGGCATCGATGTTCTCGGCGGGGAAGCTGCCTTCGCGGTCGTGTTCGCCGGCGCGGGTGGCGAAATCAGCCGCCAGGCTCTCGGCGAGCGCGACGAGGCGGCGGCCCGCCTCGGTATCTGCTTGCAGTTCGTGTTCCATGGTTTCTCTCCCGGCGGCCATCTGCCGCACTTCCAACGTAGGGAGCCGAACCGGGGAGAACTTGAGGGAATTCTGAAGAACCGGTGGAGGGTTACCGCCGAGCGTGAGGAGGGTCACGGAAGGGAGCGGGGCGGGGACGCTGGCGGGCCTGGCGCCGGTGTGCCAGTATCAGTCGGCCTTGCGCCTGGACGGACGCACGCTGAGGAGGTTTCAGTCATGGGTTTCGCGCTTACCACGATGCAGCTGACGAGCACCGCATTCGAAAAGGGCGGCCGCATTCCCGCAAAACACACGGGCGAGGCCGAGAACGTCTCTCCGGCGCTCACCTGGAGCGGCGCGCCGGAGGGCACGCGGTCGTTCGCGGTGGTCTGCCACGACCCGGACGCGCCGCTCATCACGGGCGGCCGCTACGGGTATGTGCACTGGGTGCTCTACAACATCCCCGCGAGCGTCACGAGCCTCGCCGAAGCCACGAAGGATCACACCAGCGGGATCACCGACTTCGGGAAGCCCGGTTATGGGGGGCCGATGCCACCTCCCGGGCACGGCACGCATTACTACTACTTCTGGGTGTTCGCGCTGAAAGAGGAACTGGATTTGGAGCCGGGCCTCACGCTCTGGCAGCTGCTGGAGAAGATCGAGCCGCACACGCTGGGGATGAACCGCCTCGTGGGGACCTACTCGCGGGCGTAACCCGCGGTTGCCCACCCGACGTGCGGCTCCGCGTGGAAACGCTACTCTTTCCCGCATGTGCGGGCGATTCACGCTGACGCGCGCCGAACGGTCGGAGCTCGAGCAAGAACTCGGGGTTCCGCGTGGATCCCTGCCAGCTGAGTACCGGCCGCGATACAACATCGCGCCAACCGATTGGCACTTCATCGTGCGGCAGCGGCTGGAGGACCGCGAACTGGCGCCGGCGAAGTGGGGCCTGGTGAACCACTGGGCGCATCCGGCCGACCGGGTGACGGGGCCGATCAACGCGCGGGCCGAGGCTATCGACCGGCGGCCCGCCTTCCGCGAGGCATTCCTGGCCCGGCGGTGCGTGGTGCCGGCCGACGGTTTCTTCGAGTGGGTGGGCCCCCAGGACCGGCGCCGCCCGCTCTGGTTTCACCGGCCGGACGGCGGCCTGCTCCTGCTCGCCGGGCTCTACGAGTCCTGGTACCCGGCCCCCGACCAGCGTCAGCGCACCTTCACGATCATCACCACCCGGCCGAACGAGATGATGCGACCGATCCACGACCGCATGCCCGTGGTGCTTTCGGATGAGCAGGCGGACGCGTGGATGAACCCGAACGAGTCCAACCCGCGGAGCCTCAAACGGCTCCTTGCGCCTCCACCGGAGGAGTGGCTGGTGTACCGCCCGGTCTCGCCGCTGTTGAACACGCCGAGAAACGACTACGCGGAATTGCTTGAGCCCTACGAGTTCATGGATTGACCCGGCGCCAGATCCTTCACCATCAGCACATTGCCTGCGACCCCGGTCAGTCGCTCGTAGCGGGCGTCTGAGCGGACCTCGACGGTGCGGAAGCCCTGCCGCTCGTAGAGGTGTCGAGCCGGGTTGTTGGTGAGCGTGTGGAGCGCGATCTGCCGGTAGCCGAGATCCCGGGCCTCGCGTTCGGCGAAATCGAGCAGCTGCCGTCCGACTCCCCGTCCGCGCGCGCCAACGGCGACGTGCAACTCGGAGATGATGTAGGAGCCCGGGGGCTTTCGAGGAGAAACGGCCGACTGCAGGCGCATGCGCCAACCGATTCGAGCCAGCGCGATCGGCCCGATCGCCCGTAGTGCGCTCACCACGAGCCTTGGAGTGATCCGCAGGCCGGATTTCCCGCGCTGCAGCACGGCCACGGGCCCCTCTTCGCCGTACGCGATCACACTTTGGCGCCAGTTTTCGCCGGAGCGCCAGAGCAGCCGGAACAACGCCCGGACCTGTTCCAGGTCATCCAGGCCGTAGAGTCGCATGGCGGCCTGCGTCATTTCCTGGCGCGCCTCTCCCAGGACGAGGTCGGCGAGCAAAT
>JAHDWR010000115.1:1375-5593 GCA_023382755.1 Dehalococcoidia bacterium | reverse complement strand
GAGTCGCCGGCACCGGCACTCTTCAGGCGAAGGCTGCCCCAATCACGTGCGACCGGGGCGAACGCGGTGTCCTCGCTCACTTCACGGCCTCCTCGGAAAGGGCGGAGTTCACTCCTCAAGGCACGGGTCGACGGTTGCGCCCGGCGGCGGGCAGTCTAGCACGGCTGCCGCACCGCGAACCCGGTCACTTCCAGCGGGTGGAGTCGATCCCGACGTCCAGGAGCGGCCCGCGCGTCCCATCGACAAGGCGAGCGGCGGTCTTCGCACGCATGGCCTCCAGCGCGGGTAGCTCGCCCGGGTCGATGGGGTACTGGCGCGGATAGAAGCGTTCCGTCATCCGGGCCAGGCCATCGTTGTCGGTGGCGGCGCCGGAAAGCGCCGTCCGGTCGACGACGTCGATCACGATGGCCGCGAACTGCCGCTCGGCCGGAGGTTCCGCCCCGAGGAGGCGCGCGCAGGCGCGGATGCCGGCATGGAGCGAACGCTGGTGTGCTTCCCAGAGCGCTCCCTGGGGCTCGGACGCGGTGGCGTAGTCGAGCCAGGCTCGAATTGCCGGTGAGGGCCTTGCCGCCCCGTGCGATGCGGCAGCAATGTCGAGGACCATCATGCCGTTGACCGCCCGCCACCAGTCGGAGCCCCCGCCGCTTGCGGAAATCCGCCCCGACGCGACTTCCCATGCCTGGAAGTCGAGGATTGCCCGGCCGAGGCCGAACGGCCCTTCGGACGATCGGGGATGGGCGGCGAAAAAGGACTCGACGGCCTCCATCCGGGCAGCCGGGGTGACGGCGACGGCCTCAGCGAGCCGCGCGCCAGCCGCACTGGCCATTAATCCAGAGCCCATGGTGTGGTTGTACAGGCGCACAGCGGGGCGCGCCATGATCATGGTCACCCGCCGGATCGGGCGCGGCGCGCCGCGGAGCCCGGTCAGTCGTCGCCGGCTTCGGCCTACTGCCAACGGTCGAGCAGGTCATCGAGGTACCGCCTCTGCTCGGGGCTGAAAGGCGCCTCCCCGAGCAGCTGGCGGATCGCCTTCGTGTCGCCCTCGTGCATTGCCGCGTTAAGCGCCGCCCGGTGGGGCGTGTCCTGGAGCCGCTGGCTCTCGAGCCATTCGCGCAGGGTGACCACGAAGAGTGCGGTGCTGGTCATGGTGGCATCTCCCGCCATGGATGGTTCGATCATAGTCCCGGGATGCAATGGTCCAGGACAGGGCTCAACGCTCCCGGGAACCGGGACCAACCGGTCGATGATCAGTACAGAGCCGCCGCGGCGTCTTCGAGTTCGCGCTGTTCCGCGTTCGTCATCGGGGCGTAGCCAGACGCGGTGGCGACGTTCTCGATCACCCGGGCGGGATACCGCGCACCCGGGATGGCCACGGAGACCCCCGGGTTCGAGAGCACGTAGCGCAACAGGTTCGCGGGCGTCAGCGGGCCGGCGTAGCCGGCGGCGATGCTGCCGCGCATGGTGCTCGTGCGGCCTGAGCCACCCAGCGGCCGCATGGCGATGACTCCGACATCGTGGTGGGCCGCCCGCTCGATCAGCGGCCTGGTCACGGGGAAAAACGCCGAGTACTCGAGCATGACCGTCTCGAACTCACCGCAGGTAATCGCCAGTTCGAGGATGTCCAGGTCGTGCGATGAAATGCCGATGTGGCCGATGAGCCCGCGGTACCGGGCTGTCTTCAATCCCGCGAAGGCGCCGTCTTCGCGCATCACCTCGTCCCAGGCTTGCCGTGTGGAGATGTCGTGCAACTGGTAGAGCTCGATGTGCTCGACGCCCAGCACCTTGAGCGAGCGGTCGATGTCGTACTGGCTGCCGCTGGCGGAGTGGCTGAACGTCTTGCTGGCGATGACGAAGTCCTTCTTCCCACGCTGGCGGATCACCTGGCCAAGGAGGTGCTCGCTTCCCTCGTAGTCTCGTGCGGTGTCGACGAACTGGATGCCGAGGTCCAGCGCGGTGGTGACGGTTTGGATGGCCTCGGGAGAGTGAGGCGTATCCATGGCACCGAGCCCGAGTTCGCCAACGGACATACCGGTGCGGCCGAGACGGCGGTGCTTGAGGCCTGGCATGGGAGCCCCCAACGTGGTGCTGCGGAGAGCGTAGCGCCACGGACGTGCGGGCGCCGGGAGGGCCGTATCCGGGCCCGGAACGCCCGCCGGCTCGCGAAACGATGATCTGCGTCATATTCGCGCGGGGTTAATACGTCCAATTTACGGGGGCTATGGCAGAATTCCGGCATCTCTTCTCCCCCCTCCAGATCGGGTCGTTCACGGTCCGCAACCGCATAGTTAGCACCCCCCACCACACACTCTTCACCGACGACGACGGGCTCCCCGGAGCGCGGGAGATCGCGTACTGGGTCTCGAAGGCCCGGGGCGGCATCGGTCTCGTGGAGTCCCACGTCCACGGGATCCACTGGTCGATCGGCGATACGTTCGCCCAACCCGCGGCGGTCACCAAGTTCCGGAACGCGACCGAGGCGATCCACGCGGAAGGCGCGAAGTTCGTCGGCCAGCTCTGGCACCCCGGCGCGCAGGGAAACGCCGCGATCCGATCGCCGTGGGCGCCATCCAACGTCTCGCAGCCGGACTCGTGGGCGGTCCCCCATGCGATGACGCTAGCCGAAACGCGCGAGGTTATCGGCGGGTACGCCCGCGGCGCGTCCGTGCTCCGCGAGGCGGGGGTCGATGGGGCGGAGATCCACGGGGCGCACGGATACCTGATCACGCAGTTCCTTTCGCCACTTTCCAATAAGCGCGAAGACGAATATGGCGGCGACTTCGAACGCCGGATGACGTTCGCGCTGGAGATCATCGAGGCCATCCGGAACGAGGTGGGCCGCGACTGGACCGTTGGGATGCGCATTTCGGGCGACGAAATGACCGAGGGCGGCTACACATCCGACGACTTCGTCCGCATGATCCCGTTCCTCACGGCGAACGGGCAGCTCGACTACTTGAGCGTAAGCGTGGGCACCTACCGCTCGAAGGACACCGTCATCGCACCGTCGTACTACCCGAACGGGGCGTTCGTCTACCTCTCGGCGCTGGCCAAGGAGGTGCTGGACATCCCGGTGTTCTGTATCGGCCGCATCAACGACCCGGTGATGGCCGAGCAAATCCTTGAGGACCGGCAGGCGGACATGGTCGGGATGACGCGGGCCAACATCTGCGACCCCGAACTTCCACGGAAGGCGCGCGAAGGCAGGCTGGACGAGATCCGGCACTGCCTGGGCTGCAACGAGGGCTGCTGGGGGCACGTCGAGACGCTCCGCCCAATCAATTGCGCATTCAACCCCTCAGTCGGGCGGGAAGAGTACTGGGGAGACGTGCGCCGAACCGCGAATCCCAAGCGCGTGGTCATCGCGGGAGGTGGCCCCGCCGGATGCGAAGCGGCCCGGGTGGCGGCGGCGGCCGGCCATGCAGTCACGCTCTTCGAAGCTGGAGAGGAACTGGGCGGCCAGACCCTGATCGCCGCCCGGGCACCGGGCCGATCGGACTGGGGAGAGGTGGGGCGCTACTTCACGGCCGAGCTCCGGCGGCTGGGTGTCGATGTGCGCACTGGCACGCGGGCCACGGCAACCGGCATCCTGGCGCTTGCGCCCGATCACGTCATCGTTGCCACCGGCGGTACGCCCCGCGTGCCCGACGGCATCGAAGGTATCGATCAGCCGCACGTGTTCCAGGCGTGGGACGTGCTCAACGGCCGTGCCGTGCCGGGCGACCGCGTGCTGGTCCTCGACGACGAGCACCACATCCAGGCGGCGAGCGCGGCCGAGCACCTTGCGGCGCAGGGCAAGCAGGTCCAGATCGTGACGCGGGAATTCCAGCTCGGGCCGCACATGGAACCGAATACGCGGATGGCGACGCTGCGCCGCCTTGATGCCGCGGGTGTGGCGATCTCGGCGACCACCTGGGTCCGGTCGATCGCCCCCGGGTCCGCGCTCCTCTACCACTTCTACAGCGAGGCCGACCGCGAGGAGCCGGTCGACGCCGTGGTGCTGGCGTGCGGGATCGACCCGGAGACGGGACTCTCGCAGGAGCTCGCCGCACACGGGGTGAGCACCCGGAACGTCGGCGACTGCGCGGGGCCGCGGCGGCTCGAGATGGCTACCTTCGAGGGGCACCTGGCCGCGCGCGAAATCGACGGAGATGTCCCGCGGGATCGCCCCCTGGTCTCGATGCCGATCCGGAGAGGCTGAGCGTGACGTCGGTCCTGGTC
>JAHDWR010000115.1:0-1275 GCA_023382755.1 Dehalococcoidia bacterium | reverse complement strand
GTGGTCAGCAGCAGCGTGGGCGGAGGCGGCGGCGAGCCGGGGACGGCGAGGGAGGGAGGCAACCTGGGCATACGGTCCGCGACGAGCCTGCTCGAGGTCATCTCCGAGTACCAGCCCCCGCCGGGCGACATCGAACTGGACCAGGCCGATGTCGTGGTAGCGGGAGGGCGCGGCGTTGGCGGCAGCGAAGGCTTCGCCCGGCTCGAAGAACTGGCCGCCCTGCTCGGTGGGACGGTGGGAGCATCGCGTGTGGCCGTCGACGCCGGATGGGTGCCCTACCGCCGGCAGGTTGGACTCACCGGCAAGACTGTCGCGCCACGGCTGTACCTTGCCTGCGGGATCTCCGGCGCGCCGCACCACGTGCTCGGGATGCGAAACTCCTCGCTCATCGTGGCGATCAACTCAGACCCGCAAGCCCCCATCTTCCGCCTGGCGCATGTGAGCATCGTGGGCAAGGTGGAGGAGGTTGTGCCCCAGATCATCGGCGAACTGCGGCGCCGGCAGGACGCCCGAAAGCCGGTTGGCGCCCGATGAGCATCGTTGTGCTTCTCCGCGCGGTGTGCGACCTCGACCTGGCCGGGGGCATCCGCGGGAGCAGCTATCGTCTCGACGGCCCGTCAGAAGACGCGATCGCGCTGGGGCTCCGCCTGCGGGCGTGCACGGGTGAGCTACTGCACGGCATCGCCATGGGCCCGGCGGACTGGGACACCTCCCTCCGGGACGGCATTTCGCTCGGCCTCGACGAGGTCGCCCGGGTGTGGAGCCCGTCCGTTGCCGGGGGACACGTGGTGTCGCACGCCCGGGAGCTTGCCGCCCGGGTCCCGGGAGATGCGCGGGCGGTCATCGCGGGCGGCGCGGCAACGGACCACGGCTCGGGGCTGCTGGCCTTCGCGCTTGCGGAGCTGCTTGGGTGGCCGATTATCGACCGAACCATCGACGCGGAGGTGGAGGAATCGGGGCTGGTGGCACGGTCGCGCGCGGCGGGCGGACGGCGGACGACCTATCGTCTGCCGGAACGGGTGGTGCTCATCGCCGCGTCCGGGTACCGCCTCCCCTACCCGTCGACCGCGCGCAAGCTGGCTGCACAAAAGGCCCCGATACGCGTTTGCGTCCCGGGGGACGACCCCGGCACGGATCCTGCCTTCGTGATCGAGGGGTACGGACCGGCCCGCCCGGTTACGCGCCACCTCCTGCGGCCATCGACCACCAGCGGCGCGGGCGGCAGGCTCCGGCACTTGATGGGTGGCGGCGCGGCCGCGAAAGGTCCGGCCCGCG
>JAHDWR010000114.1 GCA_023382755.1 Dehalococcoidia bacterium | reverse complement strand
TCGCTCCTCGGCCTCGGCGCCACGGCAGCGCTCCAGGTGGTGATCGTCCTGATCAGCGGTTCCGTCGCGCTGCTGGCGGACACCATCCACAACTTCGGCGATGCGATCACGGCCGTCCCACTCTGGATCGCCTTCGCGCTGACAGGGCGCGCGGCGTCGCGGCACTACACGTACGGCTACGGCCGGGCCGAGGACCTCGCCGGCGTGTTCATCGTGTTGATGATCGCGGCCTCCGCCGTGCTCGCGGGCTACCAGTCCATCAATCGCCTGCTGGAGCCGGCCGCCATCCACAACCTGGGCTGGGTTGCCGTCGCCGGGTTCCTTGGGTTCCTCGGCAACGAGGCCGTGGCCCAGTACCGCATTCGCATCGGTCAGCGCATCGGCAGCGCGGCCCTGGTTGCCGATGGCTACCATGCTCGCACGGATGGGTTCACCTCATTGGCGGTCCTGCTCGGCGCAGGCGGCGTGTGGCTGGGTTTCGAACGGGCGGATCCCATCGTCGGCCTGGCGATCACCGTCGCCATCCTGTTCGTCCTCAAGGGAGCCGCCAGCCAGGTGTGGCGGCGGTTGATGGACGCGGTCGAGCCGGAGGTCCTCCACCGGGCCGAGCAGGCCGCGGAGAGAGTCCCTGGCGTTGTCCATGTTTCCCTGGTACGCCCGCGCTGGATCGGACACACGATCCACGCTGAGGTGCGCGTCACCGTCGATCGCGAGCTCTCGGTCGCCGAGGGGCACTGGATCGCAGAGGAAGTTGAGCACGCCATGGTCCACGCCGTGCCCAAGCTGGGCTCCGTGATCGTCCACATCGACCCGTGCGCCCACGACGGGTCGCAAACGCACCCCGCAGGCCCACATCGACGGCCCTCGGGCGTGCACACGCACTAGCTCGCGGTTGGCCCGGTCTCACCGCCCAGCGGCTAACCCGCCACGTGGGTGAGCGTCCAGGTCACCAGGGGCGCCACCGCTTCATGGGGTATGGGGAACACGCCACTGATGTTGATTTCGCAGAGGACGTAGGTATCCTCTTCCGCCGCCGTGCGTGGCCCGAGGAGGAAGTCCGCGTCCCAGATCGCCGGCAACTCGCTGGTCGCGACCCCGCAGAGTTCCTGCATCTCCGCAACCCAGCCCGACTCGAGCTTCCGTCTGAGATCCTGGAACTCCGGCTTGTCCGGAGCGAAGTAATATCGCGGCGGCGGTGCGGGCGTCTCGACGGCCCCCTCCGGGAGCGGGGCAAGAGCCGTCACAAACTGGTGCCCGAACCCGGCAACCCGGTCGCCCGAGATATACGCCCGGATCATCCCCTCGCCTATGCGGTCCTGGTAAGGCTGGTCGACGAAGCAGCCCGTCCCGCCAAAGGCGTCGAAGTACGGCATTCGCTCCGCGACAAAGTCGCCGAGGCACATCTCTACGACCGAAGCGCCGCGCTCTGCCGGCTGGACACGCAACAGCGCGTCAGCGGCTGACTCCTCGTCGCGCACGAGCTCGACTCTCCAGACACCGTTCCCGCCGCTGCCGCGGTTCTGCTTCAACACGCGCGGGCCCGTGGAGCGGAGGGCGCCCAGGAGCCCCGCGAGCAGCTCGCCGGGAGTGCGGTAGAGCTGGATGTCGCCGCCCCAGGGAAGGCCGCGCGTCCGATACAGGACTTCCTTCGTGCCCATGCGCCGGATCACGTCAGGGTGCGCGCTGACGAAGACGCCTTGGGTCGCCACCTCGCGCAACAGGGCATCGAGGGCAAGCCGCTCCCGCCCACGCACGATCGGGTCGACCCAGACGAGCACTCCATCGAGGCTGAGAAGCTGCTCACGTACGAGGTCGTGGGCCTCCTCCGCGTAGATCACGGCCGCGGCTTCGGCGCCGCGGGCGGCGAACTCGTCGAAGAAGGCCCGGAGCCTCGTCTCACCGGGCGGGGGAGCGGGTCTTGCCGGATCGCCGCGCCAGAGCAAGCCGATGCGCGCGTTTTCGGTGTGTCTTTTCGCCATGGAGTTCCTCCTCCGTTTGTGCGGATGGTCGTGGACGGCGGCGCGCCTCGAATCGCCAACCGTTGTTCAGGCAGGGGCCGGCCCGTTGCGCCGAGCGTCAACGTCATGTCGTTTCGGCTAATCACCATCTCCTCCACCAAGCGGAGGGTCGGCCTGTCGCGCGACCGGCCGCACACCGGTTGGAGCAGACGCGACAACGTCGGGATCCGCCCAGTCGCCCGCGGGCATCGACCGGTCGAAGCCGAGGTTCTTATGCGTTATCGAGAGCGAGAGGGCGACGGCAATGTCCGACGTAATGACCCCAAGCCTGCGGGCGGCGACGGCGACGCGCGTCTGGCAGCGGGCATCGATGCCCAGCAGGGATGCGGTCTTGGCAGCGGAACCGACCGCTATCCCGAGGTCGATGTCGCGAAGGTTGCACTGCGGTCCCTCGAACTCGAAATCGGAGCTGGCCTCCCTCAAGCCTTTCGTGGCGTTCAGGAACTCGGCGCAGGTTTCGTATCCGCACGCGCCGCAGTCATACACCGGCGGATACCAGTCCGACAGGCCGATGAAGAGGATCGCGTCCATCTGCTCCGCAGCCTGCGCGTCGCGGAACCAGATCGCCTCCCTTCGCTCAGCGCCCCGGCGGCGCATCCACGCGGCGAGCTCGGCCTGCACCTGCTTGTCGATAACCGCCACGGTCTCGAGGAACGGCTTCGCGCCCCGCAGGAACAGCTGGCCACCGGACTTCGGCGCCGTGACCGCGGATGCGGCGAGGTACTCAACCGCCGATCGGATCGCTCCCTGGCGAAGGTCGTCGGTGCCGATGATGTTGCCCTCGATGGTCATGCCTGCCTCCCTGGCGTGGTCGCCGGTTCGATGAGTTCGAGCGCGTCTCCGGTTTGGGGCCGGAAGGCGAACAGCTGCCCGGGGCGCACGAGCGCCGTCGTCTTTGCACCAGGCCCGGTCGGCGTCAGGTGCACCTGGTCCGGTTGCGCGGGGTCCACTGTCGCGATCGTGCCCGGCTCTCCGATTGCTACATGAACACGACCTGAGTCCGGGTTGAAGAATGTCGCGTCCGGCACGCCGGGAAGTGGCCAGGAGGCGAGGACGCTGCCATCGCGCGTCGAGACGGAGACGAGCTCCCCGCCATCACACGCCACCCAGAGCCGCCCTCCCGCTGTATCCAGGTCGACGCCATGGGCGTCAGCCGCCGGAAGCGGCCAGCTAGCGAGAACCTCGCATTTCAGGGCGTCCAGCACCAGCACGCCGGAGGGGGAACTGATTGCGCAGTAGGCGATGCTTCGGACCGGGTCCATGACTAACCACTTCGGCGGCCCCGGTAGCTCGAGCAGCTTCCTGGAGCCGGAGCGAAGGTGGCACCAAACGAGTGCCGGCGTGCGCGAATCATCGCCAAGATCTCCGACGACGGCGATGCCGTCCGAACCGAGGGCAACGCCATTCGGGCGCGCTCCAATCGCGACCCGCTGGACCTCTCGAAGCGACCGGCCATCGATGACGCTCAGCGTGCCCTCGTCCCTGTTCGTGACCGCGACCTGGCCGTGAGCGGCGACCACACCGGCGGCGCCCGCGTGGTCAGGGAGCGTCTCTAGCTGGACGCAGCGCACCGGGTCGAGGACCGCGACGCACCCGTTCGAGGTCTGTGCGATGAAGACGAGCCCGCTTAGCTCGTCGCAAGCCGCGTGGTCGAACTTGCCCCCGGCAGCGCCGGCGACGGGGATTCGACGACCCACGGTCAGCATCCATGCCCTCCGGTCACGTAACACGTGTTACTTGTCGGCCGATAGTAACACGTGTTACGTTCCGATCTAGCATGCCGGACCCCACCGAACGGCGCTGGCTCGTCATCTGCTTCACCGTCCCCGCGAAGCCGAGCGCGCTACGCGTCGCGACGTGGCGCACCCTCAAGCAGCTTGGCGCGGTCGCCCTGGGGACCAGCGTCTACACCGTGCCGGATCGCCCCGACGTCCGGGAACTCCTCGACCAGCTGGCGGAACGCATCAACGGCGGTGGCGGGCTGGCCGTCCTGCTTCTCGCCCAGGGGCTTCGCGAATCGGATGAAGCCATGATTGCCCAGCGCGTGGCGGGTTCGCGCTCCGAAGACTACCTGCAGGTGGCGAAGAGTGCCCGGCGCTTCGTCGAGCACGTGGACCGGGAGACCGCGACCCGGGACTTTCGGTTCGCCGAAGTGGAGAGCCTCGAAGAGGAGCTCGAGAAGGTGCGCCGGCAGCTTCAACGGGTTGTGGCGCGCGACTACTTCGAGAGCCCGGCCAGGGAGGAGGCCCAGGCCAGCGTCCTCGCTGCCGAGGCGGCCTTCGAGACCTACGTGGAACGCGCCTCCGAACAGGGCGAGCCGTGACCACGGCCATAACGACGCATGGAGGACCAGGAATGAAGTACGTGACGCGAAAGCGTGTCAAGGTCGACCGCGTGGCCTGCCCGTGGCTGATCGCACGATTCGTGGATAAGGAGGCGGAGTTCCTCTTCGTCGAGCCCGACGAAGTGCTCTCCGTCGCGGAACGCGAAGGCGGGATCCCGTTCGATATCCCGGGGGTCGAGCTCGGGCACAAGGGAGCCGAGTGCTCCTTCGACGCGGTGATCAAGAAGTACGGGCTGACCGAACCGGGGCTCGATCGCCTCGCCCTCATCGTCCGCGGCGCCGACACGGACGCGAAGGATTTGACACCGCAGTCACGCGGGCTTGAGGCGATCGCCGAAGGCTTCCGGGCAATCGGCAGGGACGACCACGAGATCCTTCGACTGGAGTTCCCCGTCTACGATGCGCTCCTGGCCTTCTGCCGGTCCGAGGCCGCGGCGGGCTGACGACGATTCAACGCCTGTTGCCTCGCTCGGCCGGACACCCCGCGGGGCGGCTGGTTGTCGCGCGGTCCCTGCGCGGATTCGGCGATAGCTTCGCCAGGATCGCTCCTCACAGCTAGTCAGGCGGCAGAGACCCGCCCGAGGGCAGAACGAAGACGTGAAGTACCTCTGGAAGCTGAGGCTGTACTTCCGGCAGGTCGCCGGCCAGCTAGTGCTCGGCTCGCTCTGCGGCATCGTCATGAACACGGCCGTGATCCTGCCGCCAATCCTGCTGGGCCGGCTGATCGACGAGGCACTCGCGCTCGATAGGGTGAAGCGAGCGAGCGGGACATCAGCGTTGCCGCCTTGCTTCTCATCGGCGGGGCTCTCCTGACCGAAGGGCCGCGCGTCCTAAAACGCTGGTGGCTGATGACCGCGAACGCCCGCATTCGTGCCAACCTGCGCGCCGACGCCCTCCGCGGCACCATGTCGCGCCCGCTTGCCGACCTTCACCGCACCTCCATAGGCGACCAGATGGCACGCATCGTTGGCGACGTCGAAGTGCTCGGCGTCGGCGTGCGCGAGTTCACGATCGAGACCTGGGACACCGTGCTGTTCTCGATCTCGTTCATCGTCGCGCTGTTTGTCATCGACGCCGAGCTGTCACTCATGGCGCTGGCGCCCGTGCCGGTGGCGATGCTGATTGCGCACGCCGCCGGCCGCTCGGTCTCCGCCCGGACCGCGCGCGCCCGGGAGGCGAACGGCGACCTGACATCCACCATCCAGGAGCTGTTGGCCGGCTTCCGCGTGCTGCGTTTCTTTGGGCGCGGCGCGGCAGCGACGGCGCAGGTGGAGGCGCTCTCCAACGTCTTCGCCGAACGCAACCTGAGCGCGACGCGCTTGAGCCTGGGCCTGCGCCCCCTCTACAGCACCCTGATGATGTCGGGCGTGCTGTTTGTGGTCTGGCAGGGCGGCGACCGCGTGGTAGCGGGCAGCATGAGCCTGGGCGCGTTCGTTGGCTACCTGGCGCTCTTCATCCGCTTCGTCGAGCGCGGCTTTCGCGTCCCCCAGATGGTCAACTCGATCCAGAGCGGCGGAGCCGCCTTCGCGCGCCTTGAGCCGCTGTTGGCGCCGGCGTTGCTCGTTACGGGCGAGCCGCGCCTCGCATCGTTCAAGCCGGGGCACGTCGCCGGCATCACGCGCGAACCCGCGCTGGGAAAGCGCCATGGTGTTGGACCGGTCGGCGTGAGCCTGCGGCGCGTTACGTTCAGCTATCCGGGCACACAGAAGCCAGCGCTGACCGACCTTTCGCTCGATATCCCCGCGGGCGGCTTCGTGGCGGTCACCGGTCCGGTCGGCTCCGGCAAGAGCGCGCTCGCGCGGGCATTGCTCGGCGTCTACCCGGTCGAGTCGGGGGAGGTGCGGCTCGCCGATCCGTCCGATGGGGCCCGGGAAGAGCCGGGCCCCATCGCCAGGGTGATCGGCTACCTGCCGCAGGATGCCCACCTCTTCTCAGGCACTGTCCACGAGAACGTCCTCATGGGGGCCACTGCGCCGCCCGGCTTCATCGAGGGGGCAGTACGGCTGGCCGCCCTCGACGATGACCTGGCGGGTTTTCCCGGCGGGCTCGCGACCGAGATCGGGGAGCAGGGCGTGCGCATCTCCGGCGGCCAACGCCAGCGTACCGGCCTGGCGCGGGCGATCGCGGCCTCTGCGCCCGATCGCCCCGGGCTGCTCGTGCTGGACGACCCATTCTCGGCGGTCGATGTGGAAACGGAGGCGCGGATCGTGGCTGCCCTGAGGGACGCTTTCGGCCCCGGCCGTCCATGGGAGGAGCGCATCACCATTCTCCTCTGTTCGCAGCGCATGGCCGCCTTCCCCCAGGCGGACCAGGTCGTGGTGCTCTCCGGAGGGCGGATCGAAGAGGAAGGCACGCACGCCGAGTTGCTGCTGCGCGGCGGGCTCTACGCACGCATCTACCGCGCCCAGACTATGGCCGAGATAAGGACCGTTGCCGCCGAGGGTGGGGCATGACGGCTGAAGCCCTTCCAACCGGGCAGCCGCGCCCAGTCCTGTCGGCTCAGCTCGCCGCCCTGGTCCGGCCCTGGCGGGGATCTCTGCTAGTCATCGGCCTGCTCGTGCTGGCCGCCTCCCTCCTCGAGTTGGTCCCGCCGCTGCTCATGCGCTGGATCGTCGACGACCACCTGGCGGTAGGCGACGCGCAGGGACTACTCCTGCTGGCGTTCCTTTATCTGGCCGCTACAGCGCTCGGGCAGGGGTTGAGCTTCGTGTACGGCTATCTGGCGGCGGCGGTGGCGCAGCAAGTCCTGAGCAGCCTGCGCGTGCGTCTGTTCGGACACCTGCAGCGCCTGCCGACTACCTACTTCGACCGCACGCCGATGGGTGACTCGATCAGCCGCTGCACGGCCGACATCGAAACCCTGGACCTCGTATTCACGAGCGGCGTGGCGACGTTGGTTGCCAACGTCTTCCGGCTGGTAACGATTGCCGGGGCGATGGTCTTGCTCAGTCCATCGCTGTCTATTTTAGCGGCGTTGATTGTGCCGCCGTTGATCCTGATCACCCGCTTCTTCCAGGTACGTATTCGCAGCGCGGAGCGGGCGAACCGCAGGGCCGTCGGCGTGATGAACACCAGCCTTGAGGAGACGCTGACCGGCGTCGAGGTGGTGCAGGCTTTCGGCCGGGAAGCCAGCCTAATCGCACGCTTCCGCAGCGTCCTGCGCGGCGTGCTCCAGGCCTACAACCGGTCAGCGCTCTACTCCTCCTTCTACCCGCCCGTCACGGCGCTGATGTCCGCCGCCGCGATCGCCTTCCTCGTCTGGGCCGGAACTCGCGAGGCCTTTGGTACGCTCAGTATCTCAATAGGCACGCTCACCGCGTTCGCGCTGCTCACGCAGCGCTTCTTCACGCCAATCACGGCCCTGGGCGACGAATGGCAGACCGTTCAGAGCGCGCTTTCCGGCGCCGAGCGCATCTTCGAATTGCTGTCGTTGCCCGTCGACGAAGAGGGTCCTGCGACTGCAACGGGCGGCGCCGCACCGGCAGGCATAGAAGTCGATGGCGTCGTCTTCGGCTATCGCGAGGACGAGCCAGTGCTGCACGGCGTAGATCTGCTGGTAGCGCCGGGCGAGCACGTCGCGCTTGTGGGACGCACCGGCGCGGGCAAGACCAGCATCGTCCATCTCCTGGCGGGCCTGTACGAACCCTGGCAGGGGACTGTGAGGGTCGCCGGCCAGGTGCCGCGGTCGATGCCTGACCAGGAGAGGCGACGCGTCCTCGGCATCGTCCCGCAGACCTCACAACTTTTCACGGGCAGCGTCCTGGACAACCTGACTCTCAACGAAGAGGCCATCTCAGAGGCAGAGGCGGTGGCAGCGGCAAGGATAAGCGGCGCTGACGCCTTCATCCGGGCGCTGCCCGACGGCTATCAAACGCGGCTCCGCGGGTCCGGGGGCGGCAAGGGAGTCCGGCTCTCGGCCGGCCAGGAGCAGCTTCTGTCCCTGGCCCGCGCGCTTGTCCGCAGACCCGCCGTCCTACTCTTCGACGAGGCGACGTCGGCCGTCGACGGCGCCAGTGAGGCCGCGCTTCGCGAGGCGCTACGCGAGGAGGTAATGCCCAGCGGCACCGCCGTACTCACCGTAGCGCATCGCCTGGCCACCGCCCGAGAGGCAGACCGCGTCATCGTGATCGATCACGGCCGCATCATCGAAGAAGGCCCACCGGCGGAGCTCGTCTCCCGCGGCGGCCGCTTCGCGGCTCTGCTGGAGCTGGAGGCAGCGGGCTGGGACTGGAAGGCGCCCACTTAAGCCGACGAAACGCGAAGGAGAAGCAAGGTGCTCCCGCAAGACGTCGACCTGCAGCCTGACAAACCCGACCCCCTCCTCGAAGAGGCCGCTGTTCTGGCTATACGCGCCGCCACTTGCCCTCCGCGAAGGCTGTGACCCAGGCAACGCCCGTTGTCCGGTCGCGCGTCGCTATGCCCATCGTTCCGCAACAACCGCGAGGAGTTGGCGAGGATGCCGGCATCGGGCAGGGACTGGGGGGCCGCGACGAGGACTAACGGGAGCCAGCCCACAGCGAGCCGGGGCGCGAGGCGGGCTCGGGAGCTGAGCTCTTCGATCAGCAAACTGGTGGTCTAGGTTGACCAGCCTGGCACGCGTCCAGCCCGGAACGAACAGCTCATCGCTCTTTCCGACGCACAATAGGCAGCAGTCCTGAATTGCCGTACATGCCCCTAATGAGCTCCGCGCACTCATCGCAGAGGAGGGAATCGCTGCCGTCATAGCCCCGGAAAATCCAGTGGGTGGGGCTGTCGCGCCGAACGTACTGGCACGTCGGGCCTGCACACTTCGTCCCGGTTGCTGCCTCCGCGCGGCGTTGCGTGCGACGCCATGCCGAAACGTTGGTCGGCAATTTGTCGGCAGAATCGTGGTCCGAGCCTCGTCTTGACACTTCTTATCGTCAACTTTAGATTCGGATTTTGGTAGGCCCGGAGAGATTCGAACTCTCGACCAATGGATTAAAAGTCCACTGCTCTACCGCTGAGCTACAGGCCCACTCGATCAACGTTGCGCCGAATCTGATTACAGCAGATAATTGAAATCTCACAGCACGAACGCGCCAGCACAGCGTTCATGCAGCAGATTACTTTGGAGTAACGGATGGCCTCTCGAGGGCGAAAGCCACTGCTGAAACCGGTCGACACCTGGCTAGATTACCAGATTCTTTTCACCGGCTATCTGGAGGCAATGAACAGAGCGCCCCAGACCATCCGGACGTATGGCGTCGCCTTCGAACAACTGCGGGAGTTCGTGCAGCCTCGAGGGGTGCTCTCGCCGATGTATGTCACGCGAGACGACATGATCGCTTGGCTGCGCTACTTGCCTGCGGCAAAGCCAGAAGGCCGAGGCCTCGCCCCTGCGAGCGTGGCGCAGCGATTCCGGAGCATCCAGGCGTTCTTCAAGTACATGGTGAACATCGAGGGCATGTCAGCCAGCCCGTTGGAAAAACTCTCACAACCGAAAGTGCCCGAGTCGCTTGTGCCGGTCATCGACGCTTCGACGCTCCAGGTGCTGATGGACTCCCTCAAAGGGACATCTCTTGAGGATCGGCGGGACCGCGCGATCGTTTCTCTCTTCATCGACACGGGGGCAAGGCTTTCAGAGATCGCTGGCGTGAAGGTGGGCGATGTCAACATGGACGGACAAGAGGTTACTTTGCTCGGTAAGGGTCGAAAAGTCCGCCAGGTCGCATTCGTGAAGCCCACCAAAATGGACTTGCAGCGGTATCTTATGCAGCGCCGGCAGCACGTGGCGGCGGACGAGGAGGCATTCTTCTTGGGGCGCCGTGGCGGGCTCAAGAGTAGTGGCATCCACCAGATGCTCACTCGCAGGTGCGACGCGGCCGGGGTGCCACGGATCCACGCCCACCAGTTCCGACACAGCTACGCGCACTACTATCTGTTGAGCGGCGGAACTGAAGGGGACCTCATGCGGGACACAGGGTGGACCACGCGGGCGATGGTCGACCGCTACGGCCGATCTGCAGGCGCTGCGCGTGCGAAAGCCGCGCATCCGGCACACTCACCGCGCCAGCTTGTGAGGTGACCGAAGTGGACTCAAGGAGTTTCCGTTCCGGAAAGAGATTCGAGTGAGTTGCGCCTCGGACAGGTTCGCAGCGTGCGGCGGTCTCTTGCAGGTTCGCACGTCGATGTGATCCGAGGCCAGGTCGCCCGCGGGTCCGGCCCCGTGGCATCAAGTTGGGAGTCAATCTTGGCCCGCCCTTGGATCGATGCGACGGTCATCGAACCTATTTTGCCTTCTTCGACCGGGCCCCGGCCTTGACCATTCGGCAACCGTCTCACACCGCCGTCCTTGGTCGCACGTGGCCGAGTGAAGGGGCAAACCTCAGTGGTTTGAGGGGATGGTTCGAGCGGCCCCAACTCAGTTCGAATGCGATACACGACCACCAGCTCAAGGCTTGGCGATCGCTCTCAAGCAATCGCCGCTGAAGCCCAGTCCGTGCCGCAAAGCCAAC
>JAHDWR010000113.1 GCA_023382755.1 Dehalococcoidia bacterium | reverse complement strand
CTACGCCGTGGCGGATACGGGAGCGAAGTCGCTGACGAACGAGTTCGGGCCCCCGATGTCCGTCGATGGCCGGATCAAGGTCGCGCGGCTGAGCGAGGAGCATGCCACGCTCACCGGCGAGGGCGTTGCCGCCCTCAACCCCGGCGACCGTATCGAGGTCATCCCCAGCCATGGCGACACGACGCTGAACATGCACGACGCGTACTACGTCCGCAGGGGCAGCGAGGTGCTGGACACCTGGCCCATCCTCGCCGCGCGAAAGTTCCGATAAGCGCGCCCTCTCCTACAATGGAGCCATCCCGAGAGCGAGAGGTTTCGCATGCGCGAATGTCCGTGGTGTGGCCGCCAGAACCTGAATGTCTATGCCTATTGCCAGGGCTGCGGGCGTGGCTTCACCGAAGCTGATATCAAGCCGAAACCGGCTTCCGGCAAACGCTGGTTCTGGCCCTTCGGCAGCAAGGCGGCCTGACTTTCGACAGGGCCGTCCTTCCATGCGGGAGCGCAGGGTGAACGGGAAGTATTTCGCGGTCCTGCAGGTAGACGGGGCGTGGTACCGGCTGGCAGGGCCGGGCGAGCCACTGGTTGCGCGTGAGCCCTCGGCGGTCGCTGGCGTGATCGCCGCCGCCGAGGCCGCTGCCGAAGCGGGAGGCCACGCCGCCGGCTTCGTTGCGTACGAGGCGGCGGCGGCTTTCGGCATCGCGGCGCACCAGCCGGCAGAGGGTCTGCCGCTGGCCGCCTTCGTCGTGGGGCGGGAGCTCGAGCCGCTCGACCCGGACGAACTCGCAAGGGCCGCTGCCGCGGCACCGGCACTCGAGTGGCACCCGGGGGTTGGGGAGCGGGAGTATGCCCGTGCGGTCGGGCGGGTGCGGGAATACCTCGAGCAGGGCGAGAGCTACCAGGTGAACCTTACGTTCCCGCTGAGCGCCCGCTTCCGCGGCGACCCCTTCGCGTTGTTCGCTCGTCTCGCGCGGGCCCAGCGCGCCGAGGGCGCCGCCTACCTGGACCTTGGACGCTTTGCGATCTGCTCCGCCTCGCCCGAACTGTTCTTCGAGCGCGACGGCGAACGGTTGCGGATGCGCCCGATGAAGGGCACCGCGGTGCGCGGCCGGACCCTGGCGGAGGATCGCCGGCGGGCCGCGGGCCTCCGCCGTTCCCTAAAAGAACGCGCGGAGAACCTGATGATCGTGGACATGGTGCGGAACGACCTCGGCCGGATCGCCCGCTTGGGGACTGTCGACGTGCCGCAACTGTTCCGGGTAGAGCGGTTCCCGACGGTGCTGCAGATGACCTCGGACGTGACGGCGGAGACCGGGGCCCCGCTCGCCGACGTGTTCGCCGCGACGTTCCCCTGCGCCTCGGTTACCGGCGCGCCGAAGGTCCGGACGGCCGGGGTCATCCGGGAGCTCGAGGCGGGGCCGCGGGGCGTGTACACGGGAGCGGTGGGATACATAGGCCCTGGCCGGCGGGCCCGGTTCAACGTAGCCATCCGCACGGCCACGGTCGACCGCGAATGCGGTACGGCGACCTACCCCGTGGGGAGCGGCATCGTCTGGGACTCGCGCCCGGGGCGGGAGTATGCGGAATGCCTCGCCAAGGCCCGCGTCCTCGATGCCGACGTCACCCCGTTTTCGCTGATAGAAACCCTGAAGTGGACGCCTGAGGAGGGCTTTTCGCTCGTGAACCGGCACCTCGCGCGGATGGCGGGGTCGGCCCGGTACTTCGGCTTCCCGTTCGATCGGGCACGCGCGCGGCGAGCTCTCGCGGCGGCGGCAATGGGCGGCGATATCCCACTTCGGGTGCGGCTGCTGCTCGACGAAGGCGGCCAGCTCCGCGTTGAGCAACAGCCGCTGCCCCCGCCGGCAGCCGCCCCGGTGCGGGCCGGGCTCGCCCTGACACCGGTCGACGCGGCGGACCGGTTCCTTTACCACAAGACCACAAAGCGCGGGGCTTACGAAGCCGCGGCGGCCTCCCGGCCGGACTGCGAAGAGGCGATCCTCTGGAACACGGACGGGTACGTGACCGAAACGACCATCGCCAACATCGCGGTCT
Source organism: Dehalococcoidia bacterium (assembly GCA_023382755.1). GTDB lineage: Bacteria > Chloroflexota > Dehalococcoidia > Tepidiformales > Tepidiformaceae > Amarobacter. The sequence goes on along the minus strand of JAHDWR010000113.1, from coordinate 8,816 downwards.
GCCGCGATGGGCGGTGGGTCACTCCGCCGGTTTCAGAAGGTCTGCTGGCAGGCACGATGCGGGCCGAACTGCTGGCGCGTGGTGTCATAACTGAAGGACGAATCGCCGTGGGCAGCGTGGACGGCGCGTGCCGGCTCGCGGTATTTAACGCCGTCCGAGGCTGGCGCCCACTCGAATTCGTACCGTCGAGCTGACGTGCCGGCACCGCGCGACCCGGCGTTTACGACATCGTGGCCGGCGCACCGGCGGGAAGATGGCCGGGGATTGCCGGTACCGAGATGCGGAGAGTGGTCCCGACGCCGGGTTCACTTTCGATGCTGAGGGTGCCGCCGGAACTGGTTGCCCGCTCCGTCATCGACCGGAGCCCGAGGTGGCCGGGGAACTCTCCCGAGGGGTCGAACCCCACGCCGTTATCGCGGACCTCGAGGGTGACCCGTCCGTCTTCCCTGGTCAGGGTTACCCAGGCGCGGGTGGCGCGGGCATGCTTCACGGTGTTGTGCATGGCCTCCTGCCCGATCCGGTAGAGCACTTCCTTCAGGTCCAGGCGCAGGTCTGGCTCGCCGTCGAGCCGTGTTGTCATGTCGATGCCGTGCCGCGCGTGCATTGCGGCGAATTGCTTTTCGAATGCGGCGACGAGACCCTCGGCTTCGAGCGATTCGGGCCGGAGTTCGAAGATGAGCGCTCTGAGTTCTGCCAGGCCGGCTTCGGCGAGCCCGGAGACGTACTCCAGCGGCTCGCCCACGCGCGCAGGGTCCCGTTCGAGGAGGGTCTTTGCCGTCCGCGTCCCAAGGGAGATCCCGTAGAGCGCCTGGGAGACCGAGTCGTGCAGCTCGCGGGCGAGCCGCTGCCGCTCTTCGAGCGACGCGGCGTGCTGGGCGCGCTCGTACAGTCTCGCGTTTTCGATTGCGACCGCGGCGCGCTGGCCGATGGCGGCGGCCATCCGCACCTCGTCGGGGGTGATGTCGTGGTGTTGCACCCAGCCCATGCTGAACAGCCCGAACCGCTTCCCCGCGATCGTGATGGGGACGTCTATCACCGATGAAACGCCGACTGCCTCGACCACGTCTCTCACCAGGCGGGCATCGCGTGAGGTGTCCGGGACCACGCGGGGGACTTCGAGCCGTTCGATGGTTGAGGTGTCGAGACCGTTAAGCGAAGAGACGAGCCCCTGGAGTTCGGCATGCGAGAGTCCAGAGGTTGCGCGCACTCGCAGCTCCCGCGTGGTCTCGTCGAACGTGAGGACGGCGCTCCGGTCCGCCTCGACCACCTCGACGGCCGCGTCGGTGAGCGCATGGAGGACCTCATCCAGGACCAGGGACTGGTGAAGCTGCTCGTCGACGCGGTAGAGGGCATCCATTTCGCGGATACGGCGCTGAGATTCGGCGAAGAGCCGGGCGTTCTCCACCGCGATGGCGACCTGGTTGGCCATCGCCGTCAGGAGTTGCAACTCCTCGGCGTCGGGTTCCCGGTCGCCGTGGTAGTAGGCGTCGAGTGTCCCCTGGGGCCGGCCCCGCGAAACCATCGGCGTGATGACGGCGGTCTCCCAGGTGGCGGTGCGGAGCAGGCCGTGCACCGGGGCGTAACGGGGATCGTTGAGCGTGCGCGTCCGCGACCCTCGCAATACCTGGCGCTCTCCCGTCTGAAAGGCGATGGATGTCACCGACGGGGCCCCCCGGTCGATTGCTTCGACCATGCCGCTGACAAAGCCGGGAGGCAGCCCGTGCTCACCCGCCATCACGTAGTTGCCACGGTCATCGAAGAGCGTGACGGAGCAGGCGATCGCGGAGGTCGCCTCGACGACGCGCCTGGCAAGCAGGTGGAGTGTCTCCTGGGCCGGCGTATCGAACGTGAGCGCGGCGGCCACGCCTGCCAGGCCCTCCATTTCCCTTGCCCGGCGTTCGACCTCCCGGTAGAGGCGTGCGTTGGCGATGGCCACCGCCACCTGGTTGCCGAACGCGGCGGCGAGCTGGGCCTGGCTCTGCGTGAACGCGGCCGGCGATGGGTCGGAAATGATCAGGACGCCGAGCACCTCCCCGCCGTGCGCCAGGGGCACGGCCATCCAGGTCCGGACAAACCGGAAGATGGTCTTGAGGTTTTCGCCGGCCACGCCCCGGTACTCGATCGCCTCGGGCATGTCGCTATATATGTCCGGGATCACGACGGGACGCCCCTCGACCATCGATTGCCACAGGCGGGGGACAGCGGTCACCGGGAACCGCATGCCGCGGGATGCGGGGTCGACATTCGAATCGAACATGTTCCGAGAGGCCTTGATCTCGAGCATGTCGCCATCGACCTCGAGGATGCTGGACCCGCCGTAGGGGATGACGTTCCCGATCTCTTCGAGCACGCGGATGAAGAGCTGGCCGAGGTCCAGTGTCGAGAGGACGGCACGCGAGACATCGAGCAGTCCGCCCAGCTCGCGCGTGCGCTCTTCGACGCGCTGTTCGAGGACCGCGTGGGCCTCATCGCGCTCTTGTTCGAGGGCTACTTGCTCACTGATGTCGCGCACAACGGCAAGCAGGTACTTCCGTCCGTCGAGCTCGAAGCCCGTCCCCATGACCTCCACATCGAAGACGCTCCCGTCCTTCCGGACGTCCCTGGCGCGGACGTGGTAGTCCTTCCCGGCCCGGATGGAGTCCTGGTACTCACCGAGCCTGTCCAGGTAGTCGGGATGGATGAAGCGCGATGGGTCCATCCCGACGAACTCTTCGTGGGTGTACCCATGCATGCGGCACACTGCCGGGTTCGCCTCGGCGACGAAGCCGGTCTCGAAGTCATTGAGGATGATCCCGTCGTTGATCTCTTCGAAGACGCGCTTGAACTGCCCTTCGCGCTGGCGGAGGGTCTCGGCCGAGCGGACGCGGGATGTCGCTTCCATGACGGTATCGACGACGCCGATCACCTGGCCGTCCTCGATGAGGGGGCGCAGGTCGATGTCCCAGTAGGTCGTGCCGTTGGGCCCCTCGTAGGGCACCGCGTCCCGCCGCACCAGCTCACCGCCGAGTGCGTCGCGGAAGAGTGCCTCAGCGCGGTCCGTGCGGAATGGCGAGACGTCCGTGAGGGGTGCGCCCGGCCGTACGCGGGCGGCCATCTCCGGTTCGTTCGCTTCCAGGAATCGCCGGAAGGCGTCGTTCCACTCGAGCAGGCGCATATCGCGGTCGAACATCGCCACGCCAACGGGCATGGTGGCGAAGAGCTGGCGCATGAGCGCCGGGTCGGGGGAAGGCGTGCTCTCCACGCCTAGGCCTCGGGCGGCCCCGCGACGAGGCCAATCCGGACGGCGTAGAGGGCGGCCTGGGTGCGTGACTGGACGCCCAGCTTCGCCAGGATGTTGCTGACGTGGGTCTTGACCGTTTTCTCGCCGATCACGAGGTCGCGGGCGATTTCCTTGTTCGCGTACCCGGCGGCGAGGAGCCGCAGCACCTCCGTCTCGCGGTCGGTGAGCGATTCGGGCGATTCGGGCGTGCGCACCTCGCGCATGAGCCGGGCGGCCGCCTGGGGCGAAAGCTGCACCTGGCCCTCTGCTGCCGCCTTGATGGCGCGGCGGAGCTCATCGGACTGAGTGTCTTTCAGCAGGTAACCGATGGCGCCCGCCTTCACCGCGCCGACGACCGAGGCGTCCTCGAGGACGCTGGTGAGGGCAATCACCTCGATGTCGGGCATCTCGCGGCGGATCTCGCCGATTGCCGTGATTCCATCCATCACCGGCATCAGGAGGTCCATCAGGACAACATCGGGCTGCAGCTTCCGGGCAAGGTCGACCGCCTCGGCGCCGTTCGCCGCTTCCCCGATGATCTCGAAGTCGTCGTCCAGCCCGAGGAACATGCGCAAGCCCTGGCGGACCACGGCATGGTCGTCGGCGATGATGATGCGAATCGGCATGGTGCTCCCGATGAGAGGGCGTGTCGCGTCACTTTACCACTGAGGTGCTGGCAATGGCGTGCGCGGTCCGTCCTGGCGTGTGGATGACGAGGCCCGGCGCCTACAGGCGACCGCCGCAATTGGCCCGCCCAGCGGACCCGGGACGCGTGACAAGGGGTGATACGGGGGTGGGACCGGGCCGGTGCGGCGGGCCGGCCGTCCGGAATGGTCGCGCCCGGATTCAAAAGCCTGGTAGCAGGGGGGAGACTTGAACTCCCGACCTCACGATTATGAGTCGTGCGCTCTGACCAGCTGAGCTACCCTGCCACGGACCTTCAACTTTAGCACGCGGCTGGTTTCGGGAAACGCCGACGGCTACTTCGCGGCTTCCTCCGGCGGTCGGGGGTCGACCCGGTGCATACGCCAGCGCACGCCGCTTTCGTCGAAGTCGACCACGGCTGCCAGGCCGGCCCGGCGGTTGGCGTCGCTCAGCGGCATGGGGGCGCCGGAATAGATCGCGGTGACGCCCCCGCGGCTCACGTCGGCGTGGGGTTCCCAGTGTCCGAACGCCATGTAGTCCCAGTGGCCCGCGGCGGAAGAAATCTCCGATTCGCGAATCGGGAGCGAGCGGTGCGACTCGGCGCCCTCGGGGATGAAGTGCCCGTGTCCCAGTGCGATGTGCCAGCGCCCGTCGACGCGCTCGGGCAGGCCCTCGAGCGGCTTGAAGTGCCAGTCGCTATCGAGGTAGCCCCTGCCCCAGAACACGGCATCGAGGCCCTCGGGCTCTATCAGTTCTCCCCGGTGTTCGCGCACGATCGTCAGGCGTTTCGCGACCGCCTCCATGTCGTGGCGCCAGTAGATGCTGCCCGGGTCCATCGGGTCGTGGTTGCCGGGCAGCAGGAACGTTTGTCCTTCGAACCGGCGTATCTCGGTCGCAGCGAAGACAACCGTCTCTTCGGGCACCCGGTCGTTGTCGAAGAAGTCGCCGGCGATCACCAATGCGTCAGCGTGTTCGGCGTTCGCGAGGTCGATGACGCGCCGGAAGGTGTCCTCCATCAGGGTGCGCCGCTCGGCCCATTTCCCTTCGCCGCTGCCCGAGTAGGCGCCCAGGTGCACGTCGGACGTATGGACGATGCGGAGTGGGCGCGGTTCAGCCACCGAGCGCCTCGCGCATGGCGCCCAGCTGGCGGGCGTGGTCCCTGGCGTGGATGCGCAGGAAGATGAACCACTCTCGCCAGTTGAGTTCGCCGAAGAACGGGTGCGGCCAGGTGATGTGGAGGTTCGCACCGGGATCGGCTTCGCTCACGTGCGCCCAGAGTGACTCCATGGAGGCTTCCTGGGCGGCGATGAGTGCGTCGCGGTCGGCGGGGAGTTCGGGCTCGGGCTCGCCGGGCCGGGAGCCGGTCAGCGCCACGTGGAGCACATCCTGGGCTACCTGCAGGTTCGATTGGACGGCGTGTTTCAGGCAGTCCATCGGCGCCCAGTCGTCGCCGGGTGGGTTCGTGGCCAGGAGGGCGGAGGGGACGGCCCGGGCGGAGGCGATCAACTCACCCATGCCTTCCTTTACGCGCTCGAACAGTTCGGCGGTGCTCTTTTCGGCGGCCTGTTGCTGGAGATAGCCGCGAATGCGCTCAAACTCTGCTGCCTGGGGGTTGGTCATGCCGGGGCCTCCGCACCTGGGAACTCGATTCGCTCGAACACCTGGAGCCGGATGAGACGCGACGCGTGCCAGGACGCATGACGCAGCACCAGCAGGGGGTTGTGTGGCCAGGGATGCCACGAATGGTCCGCAATGATGACACGCCCGCCGGGACGCACGAGGCGCGCCATTTCGCGGACGGCCTGGGCCCGCGCGTCGCGGGGGAGGTGCCCGACATAATGGCTTGCCACGGCCACGTCGAAGGCGCCCGCACCGGCCGGCACGGCCAGTCCGTCGGCATGCACGAGCCGGGCCCTGCCGCGGGGCAGCCGCGCCGTCGCCCGTTCGAGCAGGTACGGGCTCAGGTCAAGGCCAACGATGTCTGGCGCGACGGCATCGCCGGCCATGGCCGAGACGAGCCTCCCCGGGCCGCACCCGAATTCGACGACCGAGGCGGGACGCGCGGCGCGGACGCGGCTCACGATCTTCCTGATGAGCGCGCGCTCCGTGCCCGCGTTGTACAGGTTGCGGATGACCCACTCGTAGCCGGACGCCCCTCGTCGCGAGAGGTATCCCTCGGGCAAGAAGTGCCAGCGATGCAGATACCAGGAGGGGTAGGCGGTCCGGGGATCGCTCTGGGGCAGACTGCCGGCGCGGCGGATCAGTTCGCGGGCGCGGGTCGCGGGGATGCGCTTCAGCATTGCCCCGGATCCTATCGGGAGCCGCATCGATGCGCACGCCCTGGCCGGGGCTCGCGTACAATCCGGCCACCTTACTTCATGGAGCACACATATGATCACCGTGGTCGCCAAACTGCAGGCCGTTGCCGGCAAGGAAGACCAGTTGCGCGCCGTCCTCACCGAAATGGTCGGCAACGTCAAGAAGCACGAGGCGGGCAAGGTGCCCACCTACTCCCTCCACACCTCCGATTCCGACCCGACACTCTTCATGTTCTACGAGCAGTACGCGGACGCCGAGGCGTTTGCCGCCCATAGCCAGACCGACCACATGAAGGCCATGGGCGCCTCACTGGCAGGGCTCCTGGCGGGGCGCCCGGTCATCGAGCGCTACACGAGCATCGCCGGCGTCGCCTAAATCGCGCTCCCCGGCCGCGGACATGGCGCCGCGGCCGCGGTTGCCCGTACCGGTCGCTCGCCACAACTTGGGCGGTACATGGACTTCCTGCGCGCGGCAATCCTCGGGATCGTCCAGGGCCTCGCCGAGTTCCTCCCCATCTCGTCGTCGGGTCATTTGATCCTCGTCCCAGCGCTGTTCGGCTGGGAGGACCAGGGGCTCGCGTTCGATGTCGGGCTCCACTGCGGCACGCTCGTGGTGCTGCTGGTCTATTTCTGGCGCGACTGGGTCCGGATGTTTGGGACGGGCCTCCGCGACTTCAGCCGCCACCAGTTCCGGTTCCGCGAACACTCGCAGGACAGCCGGATGCTCTGGCTCATCGCGTTCGGTTCCATTCCCGCCGCTGTGGTCGGGCTGCTTTTCAACGACTGGATCGAGGAACACGTACGGCAGCCCTGGGTGGTCGCAATCACCCTTGCCGCGTTCGGCGCGGTGATGCTGGTGGCGGACCGTCGCACGCGGAACCGGCGCACCATGGGCTCGATCAGCATCGTCGACGCGGCATTCATCGGAGTGGCCCAGGCGATGGCGCTGGTCCCGGGGGTATCCCGGTCGGGCGCCACGCTCTGTGCCGGCCTCTTTCGGGACATACGGCGCGACGACGCGGCACGGTTTGCCTTCCTGCTGGGCACACCCGCGTTCGTGGGGGCCGCGGCGCTCACCGCGAAGGACCTGACCGGGCTCTCCGGGCGGGAGGGACTCGAACTGGGCATCGGCTTCCTGTGTTCGGCGACGGTGGGGTTCGCCGTGATCCACTTGCTCCTGCGCTACCTGCGGACGCGGACGCTGTTGCCGTTCGTGCTGTACCGGTTCGCGGTGGCTGCCCTCGCGCTCACTATCGGCGGGATTCGCGTCATCTGAGCAGCGACCCGCGGCCTGCCCGTATGATGCGAACCGCAACCAATCCCCCGGGAGGTACCCCGTGGTCCTCGAAAAACTTCGCCTCGATGGCCCGCCGCGAAAGGTGGTGATCGTGACGGGCGGCAGCCGCGGTCTCGGCAAGGCCATGGCCATCTCGCTCGCCGAGGCGGGCGCTGATATCTGCATTGCCAGCCGCACGGTCAGCCAGCTCGAATCCGCCGCCGCCGAGATCAAGGCTGCCTGTGGCCGCGATCCGCTCATCGTGCCGACAAACGTCCAGTCCCGCGCTGAGTGCGATGCGCTTATCGAGAAGACCGTCGCTCACTTTGGCCGGCTCGATGTCATGCTGAACAACGCGGGCATCGGCGATGCCAGGGGCGCCGGCGCCCGCATCCACGACCTCGAAGACGCCGATTGGCACGACACGATCGAGGTGAACCTCCACAGCACCTTCTACTGTTCGCGGGCGGCCGTGCGCGTGCTCCTGAAGCAAGACCAGGGTGGCGTAATCCTCAATGTGGCCAGCGGCACGGCGCTCCGCTCTTCGCCGCAGTCCATCGGCTATGCCGCTGCGAAGGCGGGCGTCATCTCCCTCACGAAGAGCCTGGCCGCACAGATGGCGGGGGAATACATCCGGGTGAACTGCATCGTGCCCGGGTACGTCTCGCAACGCCCGCCGCGCGATGAGCAGGAAGCCGCCATGCGCCAGCAGAGGGGCCGCTTCATCACGACCCGGCGCCTTGGCGAGGCGTGGGAACTTGGGCCGCTCGCGGTCTTCCTGTGCTCCGACGCATCGAGCTACGTTACTGGCGAGGCATTCGTTATCGATGGCGGCGGCCTGGCCGGGGGTATCGCTCCAACGGGGTGGGTGGTCAGCGAACCGGCGGAGGTGTCCCGTGGCTGAGTGGGACCGCAAACCAGGGTATGACCTGGCAGGGAAGCGCGCGCTCGTTGTCGGTACCGCCAACGGGGCGGGCCGGGCGATCGCGCTGGGGCTGGCGGAGGCCGGAGCCGACGTCGCGGTAGCATCCGCGACGCTCGACGGCGACGAAGTCATGGAGGCCAAGCGCGCCGCGAAGGCGGTCACCGAACTTGGCCGCAAGTCGCTCGCCCAGGGCTGGGACGTGACGCTGCCGACAAACGTGCAGGTCGGTCTCAAGCAAGTCATCAAGGAGTTCGGCCAGCCGACAATCCTGGTGTACAACGCCGATGCTCCCCTTGCGAAGCCCATCGAGAAGGTGACCGACGCCGAGTTCGCCCGCGTGCAGGCCGTGAACCAGAGCGGGGCGTTCTACGCGGCCCGGTCGTTCATCCGCGA
>JAHDWR010000112.1 GCA_023382755.1 Dehalococcoidia bacterium | reverse complement strand
ACAGCTACTTCTCCAGTGCCCTCAGCGAGGGCTTCGATCTTGCCGAGGTCCTCTACCAGGCCAAGCGCTCCGACCAGCGCACTGGTGTCGATACGCTCACCAGCCGCGAACGCGAAGTCCTCCAGCTCATCGCCGAGGGTTTCACCAACCAGGGCATCGCCAACGAGCTCTACATCAGCGTCAAAACCGTCGAGGCCCACAAAGCCCACATCATGGCCAAGCTCCACGCCCGCAACCGCACCGACCTCATCCGCTACGCCATCCGCAAGGGCATCGTCCGCCTGGAAAGCGTCGAAGAGGCCGAGCGCATGCTCACCGGAGTCACCGACGCCATCGCCGGGTAGCCGCCCCGGACTCGCACCCAGAAAGCCCGGCCATGGCCGGGCTTTTCCGCGTCCCCCACCTTCCTTCCGTCCGCCGTTCGATTCAGGGGATCCCCCCACCCCGAGTGAGGGGAGATCGCATCACCCCATGGGCCTTCCCCGATAACCCCGCCAGATCCCGTTCCCTACCCTGAACCCACCCAAAAACTGGGATCAGGCCGGTACCCGATGATCCAGCTCACTCGTATCGATGGCACCGTCTTCTACCTCAACCCCGACCTGATCGAGGTGATGGAAGCCACCCACGATACCCACCTCACCCTCACCAACGGCCACCGTTACGTCTGTGCCGAGGCCCCGGGCATCATCGTCGAGCGCATCGCCGAGTTCCGCCGGATGAGCATGGGCGCCATCCGCAGGAGCGCCTGATGGACCTCGCTACCCTCATCGGCCTCATCCTCGCCATCGTTGGCATTGTCGGCGGCAACATCCTCGAAGGCGGCAATCCCGCTGCCCTCGTCAACATCCCCGGCTTTATGATCGTCATCGTCGGCACGCTGGGCGCCGTCATGATCTCCCAGCCGCTCGCCGTCATGATCGGCCTCCCCAAGTTCATCCTCAAAGCCTTCCTCGGCGGCGAAAAACACAACTCGGCCGAAACCGTCGACCTCTTCGTCAACATGGCCGATAAGGCCCGCCGCGAGGGCCTCCTCGCACTCGAAGCCGATGTCGACAACATCCACGACGGCTTCACCCGCAAGGGCGTCCAGCTCATGATCGATGGCACCGACCCCGAACTCCTTCGCGAGATCATGGAGATCGAGGCCGAGTCCATGAAGCACCGCCACGAAGGCAACTTCGCCGCCCTCGAGTTCATGGGCGGCATCGCCCCCACCATCGGCGTCCTCGGCGCCGTGATGGGCCTCATGGGCGTCATGGCCCACCTCGATGAGCCGGAACACATCGGCCCCGGCATCGCCACCGCCTTCGTCGCCACCTTCTACGGCGTCTTCACCGCCAACGTGCTCTGGCTCCCCCTGGCCAACAAGCTCAAGAACAACTCCAAGCACGAACTCCACGCCCTCAACGTCGTCATCGAAGGGCTCATGTCCATCCAGTCTGGCGATAACCCCCGCATCGTCCGCGAAAAGCTCGAAGGCTTCCTCCAGCCCAGCGAACGCCGCAAGGGCGATGACTCCGGCGAGGCCCGGAGGGAAGCCGCGTGAGCCGCAAAGCTCCCGAGGCCGAAAAGCCCGAAAACCACGAACGCTGGATCGTCAGCTATGCCGATATGGTGACGCTCCTGTTCGCGCTCTTCGTTGTCCTCTATGCCACCAGCGACGCCAACCCCCAGAAGCTCCAGTCGGTGCGCCACTCGATCGACCAGGCCTTCAGCATCGGCGTCCTCCAGGGCAGCAACGGCGCTTCACCAGTCTTCGACAGCGGTGGCGGCCTCACCCCTTCCATCAGCGAGATCAAGTCCAACCACCTCGCCGGCCTCACCGAGACCCTCAACGGGTTCGCCGCCGCCAACAACATCGAAGGCAAGATCCAGGTCCGCAGCGACGCCGATTCCATCACCATCAGCCTCGCCGATAACCTCCTCTTCGATTCCGGCAGCGCCGACCTCAAGCCCGGCAGCCAGGACGTGCTGCTGCTCGTCGCCTCCGCCCTCCGGGGCCTCCCCAACGAAATGCGCATCGAAGGCCACACCGACAACATTCCGGTCAACAGCCCCGACTTCGCCACCAACTGGGAACTCTCCGCCGCCCGTGCGTCGCGCGTTCTCCGGTTCCTGAGCGAACAGGGCGGCCTCGATGCCGCCAGGCTCTTCCTGGCCGGCTATGCCGATACCCGGCCCGTTGGCGATAACGCCACGCCCGAAGGCCGCGCCCTCAACCGCCGCGCCGACATCGTCATCCTCTACCCAACCCTGGAAGACCTTCAGGAATCTCTCGCGGGCACAGGCAGGTAACACCGATGTTCAAAGACAAGAAAGTCCTCGCCGGTGGCGCCGTCCTCTTCGCCGCCGCCTTCTGGTTCTACATCAAGCCGAACTACATGGACCCGAAGCCCGCGGTCGTCTACACCGCCGAACAGATCGCCGAGGCACCCCGCCCCACCGTCATCCTTGGCAAGCCCTTCGGCGAAGAGGGGAAGAAATCGAACGCCCCCGATGGCCTCATCCTCAACCTGAAAGCCCCCGCCAGCGCCCCCAACTACGTCAAGGCGATCATCGCCCTCGAGTTCGAACCCGCCGACCCGCCCTGGGTCGGCGTAAAGGGCGCCGCGCTCGAAGCGAAGAACGCCCACTTCGCCGAAGAACTCGTCCCCGAAATGCACAAGATCCTCGATGCCGTCGCCACCGTTGTCGGCTCCAAGACCGCCGACGAGGTCTCCACCACCGAGGGCCGCGAACATCTCAAGGCCGAACTCATCGAGGCGATCAACCACCACCTCTCCGGCCACAAGGTCGAACACATCTACTTCGAAACCTTCATCACCCAGTGAGGCGCCGCCATGTCCGACCCGAATGAAGTCCTCGGCCAGCTCCTCTCCCCTGCCCAGGCAGTCTCCCTCGATGCCACAGGACGCCAGGTTTGGACCACGGCCGCCGCCGCCCTCCAGTCGCTCCAGGGCGCCGCCCCCGAGCTGGCCGGGCTCGACGGCCGGCTCGTCATGCCCGACGAGATCACCGGCCAGTTCGCCCGCCCCCACCTGGCCATCCCGCTCGAGCTTTCCACCAACCAGGACCAGTCCGCGACCGCCTACCTGGTGATCGAGACCGCTACCGCTGCGGCCTACCTCGAATCACAGGCCGACAACCCCGACGACGAAGAACAGCAGACCATCGTCATCGCCTCCACCGTGCTCGGCCAGGTCCTCCAGTCGCTCAACACCGGCGTGTTCGCCCGCTCCGATGCGGGCCTCGTCGTAGCCATAGACGACATCACCGCAAGCTCCATGCCCGCCATCCTCCAGGCGCTCGATGACCCGTGCCTCCTGCTCACCGGCACGCTCTCCGGCGCGCACGAGCTCCCGCTCACTTTCGTCCTCCCGGGCACCTTCCTCGACATCATGGCCGGGGCGATGGAAGGCGCGGTTGGCCCGGCGTCCTCCGAATCCGGGGCGCCGGCGAGCACGTTCTCCCTCGGCCTCACTCAAGAAGAGCTCGAAGCAGCCGAACTCCTCGATGTGGAGATACCTTCAGAACCCCCCGCATCGTTCGCTCCCCCGGAGCCGCACCCGCTGGCGGCGCCCCTCCGCGAGCCGACGCCGATCGGCCCCGCCGCATCCCGCGCGCGCTTCGCCCCGCTGGCTGAAGCCCCCGCCCCCACCGCCCGCAGCGGCATCGACCTCCTCGCCGGCCTCCAGATGAACGTCACGGTCGAGCTCGGCCGTACCGAGCTCACCGTGTCCGAGGTCCTCGGCCTCGGCCCTGGTTCCGTCATCGAACTCGACCGCCTCGCCGGTGAACCCGTCGACATCCTCGTCAACGACCGCCTGATCGCCCGCGGCGAGGTCGTCGTGGTCGATGAAAACTTCGGCATCCGCGTCGTCGAAGTCGTCCGCCGCGGGGTCGAACAGGAGGAGCGCGTCGGGTGAACGACCCCAGGACCCGCAAGCGGCTCACCTGGATCGCCGCCATGGCCGGCGTGATGCTCTGCGCGCTCCTCTTCGTCTCCACCTTCGCCCCATCCACGCCCTCCGCCGCCGAGAGCCCCGTCCTCCGGCCCGCCGATACGACGTCACTGACCGGCAACCCCGGCACCGTCGCCGATCAGCCCGCCGCCGATACCTCGAACGGGTTCAGCCTCGGGGGCGGCGAGCTGGTGTCGCTCGCCTGGCGCCTCGGCCTGGTCATCGTCATCATCGCTGTCTCCATCGTCGGCCTGCGCTGGTGGGGCCAGAAGGCGGCCGGGCCTCGCAGCACCACGGGCTTCCTCCGCGTCATCGATACCCTCGCGATTAGCAACGGCCGGACGATCCATCTGGTCGCCCTCGGCGATCGTGTCATCGCCGTCGGCGCCACGGCCCAGCAGCTCACCCTCCTGAACGAGCTCTCCGAAGACGAAGCCCTGCGCGTCCTCGCCGATGCCTCCACAGCCTCAGACCAGCCGCTGAGCCAGTTCGCCGCCGAGCTCTTCCAGTCCATGCGCCGCACCACACAGCGTTCGACGACCCACCGGTCGGATACCGCCATCGCCTTCGACCCCGATTGACCCTGGGCCCTACGGGCGGCTTGCGCGTCACTCAGCGTACCTCCGCCCACGAATGCGGGTCTGCCCCTGCCACGCCCTGAGGGTTTCCGTCCCGGCCGGAGGGGGTTCCCCCAATACTGAGCGCAGACTGCCGAACCTACGCTGAACCCCACTTCCTCTCCGGAGGCCCGCGTGGGATTTCGCCAGCACACCCGCCACAATCGAAGGCGCCGAATTCTCGCTCTGCTGGCCGTCCTCGCCCTCGCGCTGGTCACCCTCACCGGTTGCGTCGCCCAGACGACCACCTCTGGCCAGCCCGCCCAGGCCGGAGGCCCAACAATCAACGCCCAGGACCCCCAGAACGTCTCGTCCGCGATTCAACTCCTCCTCCTGGTCACCGTCCTCTCGCTTGCTCCCGCCATCCTCGTCATGGTCACGTCCTTCACCCGGATCATCGTCGTCCTCTCCCTTGTCCGGAACGCCATCGGCATCCCCCAGCTCCCCCCAAACCAGGTCCTCATCGGGCTCGCTCTCTTCCTCACCGCCTTCGTCATGGCGCCCGCCATCAAGACCATCAACGACGAGGCCGTCCAGCCCTATCTCAACGGCACCCTCACCCAGCAAGAAGCCTACAACCGCGGCGAAGCCCCCCTCCGCGCCTTCATGCTCAAGCAGACCCGCGAGCAGGACCTCGGCCTCTTCCTCAAGCTCAGCAACACGCCGAAGCCCGAGACCGTCGACGACGTGCCCACCTACGTCCTCGTCCCCGCCTTCACCATCTCCGAACTCAAGACCGCCTTCCAGATGGGCTTCGTGATGTTCGTCCCGTTCCTCATCATCGACCTCATCGTCTCCTCCGCCCTCCTCAGCATGGGCATGATGATGCTTCCCCCCGTCATCGTTTCCCTCCCCTTCAAGATCCTCCTCTTCGTCCTGGTCGATGGCTGGTACCTCATCGTCGGGTCGCTCGTCGGGAGCTTCGCATGAACGAAGCCGTCGTCCTCGGCCTCATGAAAGAAGCGCTCACCGTCTCCCTGCTCGTCGGCGCGCCGATCCTCGCGACGACGCTCGTCATCGGGGTCGTCGTCAGCATCATCCAGGCCGTCACCCAGGTGAACGAAGCAACCCTCACCTTCGTGCCGAAGCTCATCGGCGTCTTCGTCGCCATGCTCCTGTTTGGCCCGTGGATGATGGGCACTCTCCTCGACTTCTCCGCCGGCCTGTTCGCGAACATGGCCAGTTACGGCCGGTGACCCGATGGAACTCACCCTTTCCCCACAGCTCACCTACGCTTTCCTCCTGCTTCTCCTGCGGACGTCCGCCATGCTCGTCTCGGCGCCGCTCCTCAGTCATCGGGGCATCCCAGCCTACACGCGCGTCGGTTTCGCGGTGTTCATGGCCCTCGTCCTCGTGCCCCTCCAGGCCGGCACCATGCCGGCCCCGCCCCAGCAGTTCGGCACGCTCGTCGACCACGCCCTTCGCGAGACGCTCTTCGGCCTCGCCCTCGGCCTTGTCATGAACGTCGTCTTCATCGGCCTCCAGATGGCCTCCCGCATCATCGGCCTCCAGATGGGCTTCGGCCTCGGCGCCGTCTTCGACCCCATTACCGGCACCGAGTTCGGCGCCTTCGACCAGTTCTACTCCCTGCTCGTGACCCTCGTGTTCTTCAGCATCAATGGCCACCACATGATCGTGCAGACCCTGGCCGAGACCACCAGCGCCATCCCGCTCGGCACCTTCGACCCCTTCGCGATGGACCCGTCGGCGATCACTGCCCTTATCGCCGGGCTCACCGTCACCGCCGTCCGCCTTGCCATGCCGGTGATGGCCGCCCTCACCCTCACGGATGTCGGCATGGGCATCGTCTCTCGCACAGTCCCCCAGATGCAGGTCCTCATCGTCGGCGCGCCCATCAAGATCGGTGTCGGCGTGCTTGTCCTCGGCGCCGCCCTCCCGGCCACCGTCACCCTGATGAACGGCGTGCTCGGCTCCTCTCTTGCGGGCTCCAGCCAGGTCCTCCTCGGGGGTGCCCGGTAAATGGCAGGCGAAAAGACCGAGGCCCCAACTCCAAAACGGCTCAAGGATGCCCGGCAGAAGGGCAACGTCGCCAAGAGCGAAGAGGTCGTCCAGATCGGCGCCCTCCTCGTCGCTGTCGTCGGCATCCGCCTCCTCGGCCCCAACCTCTGGTGGAGCATGCGCGACCTTCTCCATGAGGGCCTCGGCAACCCAACCCACCAGGAACTCACCCGTCAGAGTGCCCAGCAGTACGGCCGCGATACCTTCCAGCTCGCCCTTCTGGCGCTCCTCCCGCTCCTCGGGCTCATCGCCATCGCCGGCGTGCTCTTCAACCTCGCCCAGACCGGCATCCTTCTCAGCGGCAACGGCCTCAAGCCGAACTTCTCCCGCGTCAACCCCGGCGCGGGCCTCAAGCGGATGGTCTCGGTCGAAGGCCTGGTCCGCCTCGGCAAGTCGCTCTTCAAGTTCGCCGTCGTCGCCGTGGTGGTCTACTTCACCCTCGCCGGCCAGATGGCCGAGATCGCCTCCCTCGCCCAGTTCGCCGTGCCCGACGCCACCCGCCGCCTCGCCAGGCTCGGCTTCGATGTTGCCATCCGCGCGACCGCCGCCCTCTTCATCATGGCGCTCGCCGATTACGGGTGGCAGCGCCGCCAGCACCTAAAGCGCTTGATGATGACGAAGGAAGAGCTCAAGCAAGAGATGAAGGAAAACGACGGCGACCCCCAGATCAAGGCCGCCATTCGCCGCCGCCGCCAGCAGCTCATGAACCGCATGATCGCGGCCGTCAAGACTGCCGATGTGGTCGTCACCAACCCCACCCACTTCGCCGTCGCCCTCAAGTACGACCCCGTCTCCATGCAGGCCCCCATGGTCGTCGCCAAGGGCCAGGACCACCTGGCCCTCCGCATCCGCGATGTCGCCATGAAGGCCGGTGTCCCCGTCCTCGAAGAGCCCCCCCTCGCGCGCGCCCTCCACAAGGCCGTGCCCATCGGCCAGTACGTCCCGGCCAGCCTCTTCCACGCCGTCGCCGAAGTCCTCGCCTGGGTCTACGCCCTCCGCGCGAAAAAGCCCTTCACTCGCCGGCGCATGGCCGCCGCCAACCTCGGAGGTAACCTGTGAGCGTCCGGGCGCCCGCTTCGTCCAGCACCGGCCTGAGCCGCATCCTCGGCCAGACCGATGTCCTCCTCGCCGGCGGCATCATCGTCATCGTCGGGATGATGATCATCCCGCTTCCGCCGGCCCTGCTCGACCTCCTGCTCACGCTCAACATCGCCGCCTCGGTCATCGTCCTCCTCGTCGCCGTGTACACGAACGAGCCGCTCAAGTTCTCGGTCTTTCCGTCCCTCCTCCTCATCACTACCCTCTTCCGCCTCGCGCTGAACGTCTCCACCTCCCGCCTCATCCTCCTCCAGGCCGATGCGGGCTCCGTCGTCGAGTCCTTCGGCGATTTCGTGGTCGGTGGCAACCTGGTCGTCGGCATCGTCGTCTTCCTCATCCTCGTCATCATCCAGTTCGTCGTCATCACGAACGGCGCTGGCCGCGTCGCGGAAGTTGCCGCGCGCTTCACCCTCGATGCCATGCCAGGCAAGCAGATGGCCATCGACGCCGACCTCAACGCCGGCCTCATCGATGAGCACCAGGCCCGCGAACGCCGCAGGGCCATCGGCCAGGAAGCCGATTTCTACGGCGCCATGGACGGCGCCAGCAAGTTCGTCAAGGGCGATGCCATCGCCGGCATCATCATCATCGTCATCAACATCATTGGCGGCCTGGGCATCGGCGTCCTCCAGCAGGGCACCAGCGCCAGCGCTGCGCTCAACATCTACGCCACCCTCACTGTCGGCGATGGCCTCGTCTCCCAGCTCCCGGCGCTGCTCATCTCCACCGCCACCGGCATCATCGTCACCCGCGCCGCCGGCGAGACCAACCTCGGCAGCCAGATGTTCAGCCAGATGACCGTCCAGGCCCGCCCGCTCTACGTCGCCGGCGCCATGCTCACCATCTTCGGCATGATGCCCGGCCTCCCGAAGCTGCCCTTCTTCATGGTCGCCGGGATCTCGGCCGGGGGCGGCTACCTCATCACCCGCTCCCAGAAGTCCGAACAGCTTGCCGCCCTCGCCGCCATCCCCATCGCCGAACCCGAACCCGAACAGCTCGGCCCCCAGCAGGTTATCCAGATGATGAACATCGACCCCCTCGAGGTCGAAGTCGGCTACGGTCTCATCCCCATCGTCGATGAGCAGGCCGGGGGCGGTCTCCTCCGCCGCATCACCATGATCCGCCGCCAGCTCGCCCTCGAACTCGGCGTCGTCCTTCCCACCGTCCGTGTGCGCGATAACCTTCAGCACGCGCCGAACGCCTACGTGGTCAAGCTCCGCGGTGTCGAGATCGCCCGCGGCACCCTCCAGCCCGGCCAGTTCCTCGCCATGGACCCCGGTACCGCTGAAGGCGACATCCCCGGCATCGAGACCCAGGAACCGGCCTTCGGCCTCCCGGCCCGCTGGATCACCCCCGCCTACCGCGAGCGCGCCGAGCTCCTCGGCTACACCGTCGTCGATGCCGAATCCGTCCTCGCTACCCACCTCACCGAGCTCGTCAAGCGCTTCGCCCCCGACCTCCTCAGCCGCCAGGACACCCAAAACCTGCTCGAAAACCTGCGCGGCGAATACCCCGCCCTCGTCGAAGACCTCGTGCCCACCACCCTCACCGTCGGCGAGGTCCAGGAGGTCCTCCAGAACCTCCTCTCCGAGCGTGTCTCCATCCGCGACCTCGTGACCATCTGCGAGACCCTGGCCACCCAGGGCCGCGTCACCCGCGATATCGACCTCCTCACCGAGTACGCCCGCGCCGCCCTCGCGCGCCAGATCAGCCGCCAATACGCCGATGATTCCGGCACGCTCCACGTCATCACGGTTGGCCCCCGAACCGAAGACGAGATCGCCCAGGCCATCCAGCAGGGCGACCACGGCAACCAGGTCGCCATGGCCCCATGGCAGGTCCAGCGCCTCATCGGCGTCGTCTCTACCGAGGTCGAACGCGTCGCCGGCGCCGGACGCGATCCCATCGTCCTCTGCTCATCCCGCATCAGGCTTGCCTTCAGGCGCCTGCTCGAACGGCGGCTCCCCAACGTCGTCGTCCTCTCCTTCGCGGAAGTCACGCCCCAAACCGCCGTCGAGGCCGTCGGAAACATCGAGGTGAACGTTGGAAACGAAGCGCTACATCGGTAACGACACCACCCGCATCTTCGCGCGCGTCCGCGCCGAACTCGGCCCCGATGCCGTCATCGTCCGCACCCGTTCGCTCCTCCGCGAAGGCGCGGAACCCCTGATCGAAGTCCTTGCCGCGCCGGCCACCGCCGAGCCCGGGCTTTCGCTCGCCCTGCAGCGTTCCCTCATCGAAGGCGCGCTCGACCGCGTGGAGTACGAGGGCCGGCCGCTCACCGTCGGCGACCTGGAGGACCTGGCTACTCGCGAGGGCGCGCCCGGCCAGGCCGCTCCCGCACCACCTGGACCCGCTCTCTCCGCCGCCGAGCCCGCTCCCGATTGGCTCCAGGGCTTCGTGGCGGCGCCACAATCGCACCCGTTCGCGCACCTCCCCGCCGAGGACTCCATCGAGAGGTTCGAGCCCCCGTCCTCCGCCCCGGCGCCGCCGCCGGTCGAGTGGGGCTCCCGCCCCCGCATCGTCACCCGCGAACGCCCCGCCACCGGCGGGGCCCCGGGCGCGCCGTTCCCCCTTGCCGAACGCTTCGCCCCGGTCGAGCCCGGGGTTGCCGGGCTCCTCGTCGCCGCCGGCTTCTCCGCCGAAGCCGCTCACCGGGTCGCGTCCGCCGCACCCGGCGAGTCCGACCCCGCGCGCGCCCTCGAATCGGCGATCGCCGCCCGCGAGGCCGCCTACCCGGTCGATGGCCGGACGGCGATCATCTCCATCCAGGGTCCTGCCGGCGCCGGGCGCACCACCGCCCTCATGCGCATGGCCCTCGACTGCGCCGATGCCGGCCGCGCAGCCATTTTGGTCGCCGCCGACACGTCCCACACAGGCGGCCCGGCCCAGGTTCAGGCTTACGCTGAGGCCATCGGCATCCCCTGCTTCGATGCCTTCTCGCCCCAGGAGCTCATCCACACGGTCACCCGCGCACCGAAGGGCGCCTGCATCTTCGTGGATGTCCCCCCCGGACGGTGGGCCCCTCCGCCAATCCCGGCCGTCGACCACTTCGCCTACCTCGCGATGCCCGCCCACTGGAACGGCGCCACCCTCGCCGCCCAGCTCGCCGCATTCGACATGGCCTCGTGCGCCGGCGCCGTCATCACCCACACCGACCTTGTCACCGGCCTGGCACCGATTCTCTCCCTCGTTATGGAGGCACAGCTCGGCCTGGCCTTCCTATCCTCGGGACGTGATGTCGCCACCGGGATCGATGTCGCCGATCCGCTCACGCTCGCATCAGGGGTCTTCACTACGAGTTCACGGGAGACGACCAATGGGC
>JAHDWR010000111.1:3794-11080 GCA_023382755.1 Dehalococcoidia bacterium | reverse complement strand
CGGGCGTGCGTCTTCCGGTTTGCGGCCGGGCTGGTCGCGGCTCCTGCCCGGTGCGGATTCGCTGGCGTTCCCGACGGAGCGGACCACGCCTTCTGTTGATGGAGCGGCTTCAGCAGCCGCGGCCTCAGGTGCTTCTGCCTGGCCGGGGCCGGGCGATTCGGCCGGTGGTTCCGGCGCCTGGATAACGGTCGCGGAGAGTCCGCTGACGGCGTCTGCCGCCGGGGCCTCGACCGTGGTCGTGGGCGCGGATGGCGGGGTCGGCAACTGGTCCGCGGGAGGAGCGTCCGTGACCCGGCCGGAGGTGGCCTCCGTGGGTGGGGCGGGCGCGGCTGGAGGGGCCTCCACCGCGGGATGGACTGGCTCGGGAGTCGCGCCAACCGGGGCAGCGGGGGAAGCATCCGCCGCCATGGTCGCGGCGGGAAGCGGCTGGCTCGTGTGGGACGGCGTGGCCGCGATGGACGGAGCGGGCTGGGGGACGGCCTGGGGTATGGCGATGCTTGCCAGCAGCGCCAGCGCCGGGTCGTCCGGGTGCTGGTCTCCGGGTTCTTCGCCGGGCGCCGGGAGGGCGGGGCCCGGTGCGGTGTCTTCCGCGCCGGTGGGGAGCTGGCCATCGAGGATGCCAGCCAGGAGTGTGGCGAACATCCCTTCGGCCAGCGGGGGGGCCACTGCGGCAGCCCCTTCTCCCGCGGCGGGTTCGGCGAAGATGGCCAGGAGCGGGTCGGCAGGCGCCTGAACGGCGAGTCCCATTACATCTGCATCCTGAAGACTTCCTGGTAGGCCTCGACGGCCTTATTGCGTACCTGGGTGGCCAGGCTGATGGCGATGCTCTCGGTTTCGAGCGCGAGCATCACGTCGTGGAGTTCAACGTCCTGGCCGGTGGCGAGGGCGTTGACCTTCTGGTCGGCGGTGTCGCTGACGGCCTGGAGTTGGCCGATGGCCTTGCCCAGGAGGTCGGCGAAGCCGCCTCCGACGGACCGTGCCGCCGTGGCACCAGTCTGGCCAGCGAGGCCAGGTCCCTGAATCCGTCCGATCTCCATGACTACCTCCTCAGCGCCTGTAGGGCGCGGCGAGCGAAACCCCTAAACGTCTATCTGCTGGAGATGTCCAGTGCCCGGAGCGCCATCTGTTTGACGGCGTTGAGTACCGTGACGTTGGCCTGGTAGGAGCGGTTGGCCGACGTGAGGTCGGTCATCTCCTGGACCATGTCGACGTTGGGCATGGCGACGAAGCCCTCGTCGTCGGCATCCGGGTGGGCCGGGTCATAGACCGAGCGGCCCTGCGACTCCTCATCGACGCCGACCTGCGTCAGCACGACCCCGGTGTCGGGGGCGCCGGTGAAGCGGCGAATGATGTTCGAAAACGGCAGCGCGGGGTCGCCGGAGGCGAAGCGGACAACCTTGCGCTGGTACGGTCCGCCTTCCGGCGTGCTCGTGGTTTCGATGTTGGCGACGTTGGAGCTGACGACATCCATGCGGACGCGTTGCGCGGCGAGGCCAGACGCGGAAGATGCGAGTGCCCGGATCAGTCCCATGGCGGAACTCCTTTAGCCCTGGATGACGGTGCGGATGTTGTTGAGCTTGGTGCTGAGCGCGCGCGAGGCCGCCTGGTAGCGCATCTGGGTCTCGGCCAGGAGCACCATTTCCTGGTCGATATCGACCGTGTTGCCATCGAGGCGGGACGACGTGAGCAGCTGCTGCGGGTCGATGCCGAGCTGGCCGCGGAGGTTCCCGCCAGCGGTGAAGTGGCGCGGGTCGGTGGCAGCCATGCCGGTGGCGCCGGTGCCAAACTGGCGCTGGAGCTCGGTCTCGAAGTTGACATCCTGGCGGGCGTAGCCGGGTGTATCGATGTTGGCGATGTTGTTGGAGATGGCTCCCTGGCGGCGAGAGAGGCCGCGCAGCCAGCCCGTCAGGGTCTCGATGCCACGGTCACCGATGGGGTTCATACGTTCCCTCCGTTAGGGAATGTCCGGGCGGCGCCAGCGCGTGGTCGCCAGCTCATCGATGAACCGGAGTTCGGCCCGGTTGCGTTCGATGCGTTCTTCTTCCAGGCGGCGGTCGAGCAAGGTCTCGATGGCTTTGCGGTCGCGCCGGCGGCCGAGCAGTTCGGCGCGCTCCTCCTCGACGTCGTTCGCGGAGTGCTGGAGCGCGGCGCGGCGGGCAAGGATCTCGCGGTCGACGCGGCGAAGGTAGGCGAGTTCGGCGTGGACGCTGGCGACGTCCACGGGCCCTGGAGAGCGCGCGAGATCGAGCAGCGCCTCGCGGTTGCCGAGCGACTCGTGGAGGGCATCTTCCCGGCGGCGATAGTGCCGCAGGGCTTCGGCCAACTCCTGTTCCTGGAGGCGTTCGAGGCGCTCACGGTGTCTCACCAGGCGTCTCAGGCGTTGTGGGGTCAGGGTCATCGGCGTCCTCGGCGAAGAGAGTCTGGACCGGGTCGATGGCGCGGAGCGTGGCAACGGCCTCCTCGAACGGCGTCACCTCCGAAGCCAGCTGGCGGAGGAAGAGGTTGACCTCGGGGATGAGGTCGATGGCGCGGTCGACCAGCGGGTCGCTGCCGCGGACGTAAGCGCCAATGGAGATGAGGTCGCGGGCGTCGGCGTGGGCGGCGAGCAGCTGGCGCAAGCGCCGGGCGGCGTCCTTGTGGGCCGGGGTCGCGACCCGGTCCATGAGCCGGGAGACGCTGCCGAGGACATCGATCGGCGGGTAGTGTCCGGCACTGGCGAGGGTGCGGCGGAGCACGATGTGGCCATCGAGGGTGGCGCGGGCGAGGTCGGCGATAGGCTCGTCCATGTCCTCACCGTCCACCAGGACGGTATAGATCGCCGTGATGCTGCCGGAATCGGCGGGGCCCGCGCGCTCCATGAGGTGCGGCAGGAGGCTGAAGACAGATGGCGGGTAGCCCTTGGTGGTCGGGGGTTCGCCCGCGGCGAGGCCGACTTCGCGCTGGGCCATGGCGACGCGCGTGAGACTGTCGAAGAGGAGGAGGACGTTGAGGCCCTCGGCGCGGAAGGCCTCGGCGATGGCCGTGGCGGTGCGGGCGGCACAGAGCCGCATGGCGGCGGGGTTGTCGCCGGTGGAGGCAACGACAACGCAGCGCTGGAGCGCTTCGGCGCCGAGGTCGTGTTCGATGAAGTCGCGGACTTCGCGGCCGCGCTCGCCGATCAGGGCGATCACGGTGATATCGGCGGCGGTGCCGCGGGCGAGCATGCCGAGGAGGGTGCTCTTGCCGACGCCGGAGCCGGCGAAGACGCCGACGCGCTGGCCTCGGCCAAGCGTGAGGAGGCCATCGATGGCGCGGACGCCGCAGGGGAGGGCGGCGGTGATGGGCTCACGTTCGAGCGGGTGCGGCGGCTCGGCGTAGCCGGAGACCCAGCGGACACCTGCCGGTTCGGGGCCGCCATCCATGGGACGGCCGAGGCCGTCGAGGACCCGGCCGAGGAGCGCGCGCCCAACCGGTGCCGACGGGGGCCGCCCGGAGGCGTGGACCCTCGCCCCGGCCACGATGGCGCCCCTATCGAGGACGGCCAGGTAGCTGTGTGGCCCACTGGCGCCGGCGCATTCTGCCGCGAGCGGGCGGCCGGCGGGGTCTTCGACGAAGACCATTTCGTGGGGTTCGAGGTTGATGCCCGTGGCCGTGGCCATTTCGCCCGAGGCGTGGAGCACCGTGCCGGAACGCCGGTGCACGTTGGCCGTCGCGGCCGCTTCGACCAGTGCGTCGAGGAGCAAGGCGCTCATGGCGACGCAGCTCCACCGGCGGCACGGATGGCCACGTCCATCAACGAGAGGCGCGTATCCAGGGTGGCATCGATGGTGCCGTTACGCAGGTCGATGATGCAGCCACCGACATCGACCGACTCATCGGGCCGGACGTAGCCCGCGAGGTCCACCAGGGCGGCGGTGACGGGGGCCTCGGCATCGGGATGAACGCGGATGGAGAGGATCTCCTGCCCGGAGGCGGCCCGGACGGCATCGGCGACGGCGGCAGCGGTCCGCGAAGGGTCGCCCGCGTAGTACTCGCCGGTCAGGCGGCGGATGGCCAGGAGCACGGCCCGCGTGATGACGCCCGAGGCTTCCGCGGCGAGCTGGTCGCGGATGGCGGCGCCCTGGGAGGCGGATGCGCGGAGGAGGCCGATGAGTTGCGCGGCTTCACCGAGCGCTTCTTCGCGGCCTTCGGCGTGGCCGGTGGCGCGGGCGGCTTCGCGGGTGGCGGCGGCCTGGGCGGCGATTGCGGCGGCCTGGCGGTGGGCCTCGGCGATGACGCCGGCGGCCTCGCGCTGGGCGCCGGCGATGATCTCCGCGGCCGTCGCCGTGGGGCCGGTGACCGGGAGGGTGCGGGGCCAGGACTCGCCAAGGACATACACTTCGT
This sequence comes from Dehalococcoidia bacterium, assembly GCA_023382755.1. Taxonomy (GTDB): domain Bacteria; phylum Chloroflexota; class Dehalococcoidia; order Tepidiformales; family Tepidiformaceae; genus Amarobacter. Next base: position 6,718 of record JAHDWR010000111.1, on the reverse strand, counting down.
CCTCGGGCGGCGCGGAACGTATGACGCGGGCGGGCCTAGCCAACGAGCTCATCGTCGCCTCCGCGGGAGATCACGATTTCCTCGGCCTCATCGAGGCGGCGGATGACTTCGACGACGCGCTGCTGGGCCTCCTCGACCTGGCGCAGGCGGACGGGGCCGGATGCGTCCATGTCCTCCTTCATCATCTGCGCGGCGCGGGTGGACATGTTGCGGAGGATGCACTCCTTCACGGCGTCGGGCGTGGCTTTCAGGGCGAGCGAGAGGTCGCGGACCTCGACTTCCCGGAGGATGCGCTGGATGGAGCGGTCGTCGAGGGTGGCGATGTTCTCGAAGACGAACATGCGCTTCTTGATCTGGTCGGCCAGTTCGGGTTCGTTGTCTTCGAGCGCCTCGATGATGGTCTTTTCGGTCATGCGGCTGGACTGTTTGAGAAGCTGGACGAGGACCTCGATGCCGCCGACGGTCTGGGTCTGGCGCGTGGGCTGGAGGACGGCGCTGAGCTTGCGCCGGAGGACGGCTTCAACCTCGTTGACGATTTCCGGGTTGGCGCGGTCCATGAGGGCGATGCGCTGGGCGACATCGGCGGCCATCTCGGGTTCGAGGCCGGCGAGCACCTGCGCGGCCTTTTCGGACTGGAGGAACGATGTGAGCAGGGCGATGGTCTGCGGGTGCTCGTTGCTCAGGAAGTTGACGAGCTGTTGGACGTTGAGGTGGCGGAGGAAGCCGAACGGGACGGTAGGGGAGGTGGCGGAGAGGCGGTCGATGAGCTCGGTCGCCTTCTCTTCGCCAAGCGCGAGCCGGAGGAGGTCTTCGGCGTATTCGAGGCCGCCGAGGGATATCACATTGCGGGCGACAGCCGAGCTCTCGAACTCCTCGACGACCTCCTTGCGCTGTTCGGGTTGGAGTTCGCCCATGGCGGAGATTTCCCAGGTGAGGCGCTCGATGTCCTCATCGCTCAGGTGGCGCAGGATCTCGGCCGACCGCTCCTTACCAAGGGTGATGAGCAGCGCGGCCGCCTTCTTGCGTCCCTTGAGCTTGTCCTCTCGACCGACGACCACGGGTTACCCTTCCTCCCTCATCCACGTCTGGACGACATCGGCGACGGCGCGGGGATTGGCCTCGGCGAGCTTGATCACGCGCTCCTCGTGGGGGTCGGGTGCGGTTTCGATGGCGGGAAGGTGAGGGGCGCGCGGCAGCGCGGCCATGGCCCCGGAGGCGAGAGCCGGCGCGCCGGCCCCGGCGGGGAGCATCTGCGGTTGGGGCACGCCGGGGAGGGCCAGCTGGCGCTTGCCGAGCGACCGGAGCAGCAGCATGACCAGGATGAAGGCCAGGATCACGGCAAGCATGGGCAGGAGCAGCTTGAGGTACTGGAGGTAGGTGGCGAGCCCGTCGCCAGCGGCCACGACCAGGTCTTCGCGGACGCTGGCATCGAACGGCAGGCGGGTGACGCTGAGCGTATCGCCGCGGGTCTGGTCGAGGCCGACCGCGGCCGCGACGGCGCTGGTCAGGCTCGCTTCCTGGGCGGCCGAAACGCTCTCATCGAGCACGACGGAGACGCTGAGTCGCTCGACGGAACCCGGGGCCTGCTCGGTGGTTGAGGTGACGCGGTTGATCTCGTTGTTGGTGGTGGTCTCCGTGCGGGAGTAGTCGCTGTTGCCGTTGGCGGTGGTGGCGGCGCCGCCGGTGCCACCGTTGGTCCCGGTACCGGGGACGTTGCCAGCGTTGATGCCGCTGCCGGTGAAGGTTTCGGTAACCGAGGTGGTGCTGCGGGGCACTGCCTGGTCCGCCGCGCCAAACTCATCGGCGACCGAGGTGACCTTATCGAAGTTGAGGGCGGCACGGACGGTGACAGCGCTGCGGCCGGGGCCAACGACCTTCGCGAGGGTCTCCGTGACGTCGCGCTGGAGCGCGAGTTCGTACTGGCGCTGGAGTTCCATCTGGCTGGAGGTGGCACCCGTGGAGAACGCCTGCGAGAAGGTTGCGCCATCGAAAAGGACGCGGCCGGAGTCATCGATGATGGTGACGCCGCTCTGGTCGAGCCCTTCGACGGAGTTGGTGACGAGGTTGGTGATGCCGCGGACCTGTTCGTCGTTGAGGCGGGCGCCCGACTGGAGCTGGAGGAGGACGCTGGCGGTGGCCTCGGCCTGGTCTTCCTTGAAGATGGCCTCTTTGGGCATGGAGATGTGGACGCGGCTGGCGCGGACGCCGCTGAGGGTGTTGATGGAGCGCGCGAGTTCGCCTTCGAGTCCGCGCCGGAAGTTGACCTGCTGCACGAAGTCGGTGGCGCCGAAGTTGGTCTGGTCGAAGATTTCGAGGCCGACTGAGCCGCCCTTGGGGAGCCCGGCCTGGGCGAGCCGGATGCGGACTTCGGCAACTTTGTTGGCCGGGACGGAGACGGTGGAGCCCCCGCCGCCGAGCTCGTATTGGACGCCGTCGCTCTCGAGCTGGTCGGCGATGGCGGCGCTGTCTTCGGGTGCCAGGCCGCTGTAGGCGACGACCATGTTGGGCTGGGACGAGGCAAGGAAGACGAAGTAGAAGACCAGGAGCGTCGCCGCGCCGATGGCACCGAGCATGACCTGGCGCGTGCGCGGGAGCTCGTTCCATCGTTCGATGAGCGGTGCCAGCGGGGTCCCCTGTCCCATGTATGCCTCCAGCGGAAACGCGGGCAATCGGGCCCGGTGCTCAGGACTCTAGCGAGCCGCGTTTTGGGGACGCATTGGGGAGTCCCCGATCTCGGTGTGGAGGTTCCGGGTAGGGAGGCGACAAAACCCTGATCTTTGCATGCGGGCGGAAGGCGGGCCTCGGCGGGGGGTTTGTTTACGGCCTGATGGGGTTGGCGTATCGTTTCGGACGCACAAATCCGCCTATTTGGAGAGACATGTGGCAGATGAACTCCCGCCCCTGATTACCGATGAGATGCGCGC
>JAHDWR010000111.1:0-3694 GCA_023382755.1 Dehalococcoidia bacterium | reverse complement strand
TGGAGAGACATGTGGCAGATGAACTCCCGCCCCTGATTACCGATGAGATGCGCGCGCAGATCGGCAAGGAATCCGCGCCAACCACTTGCGAAGTCGACAGGACAGCCATTCGGATGTTCGCCCGGTCAGTGGGCCACACCGACCCAATCTACTACGACGAGGCGGCCGCGAAGGCTGCCGGCTACCGCGGCCTGGTGGCGCCTCCGGGCTACCTGGGCACGCCGGTATTCAACCCGAGCGCGCCATCGCGGCGTGGCGGCGGTGGCATGTTCGGCGGGCCTGAACCGAGCCGGCCGCTCCGCCGCATCCTCAACGGCGGCACGGAAATCGAGTACTTCGACGACATCTGCGCCGGCGATGTCCTGACGGCGGCCACGCATGTGGCGAACTACGAGGAGACCAAGGGCAGCCTTGGCGAAATGCTCATCACGACGAGCAAGACGGTCTACAAGAACCAGGACGGCAAGGTCGTAGCGATCTCGACCGGTACCGGCATCCGCTACTAGGAGGCAGAACGATGGCAGTGAAGTGGAGTGAGGTCTCGGAGGGGATGCAGATCCCGGAGCTGAAGAAGAACTGCAGCACTCAGCAACTGGTGCTGTGGGCGGCCGGGTCTGGCGACTTCTATCAGATTCATTATGACAAGGACTTCGCGGTGGGCACCGGCCTGCCCGGGCTCATCGTCCATGGGGCGCTGAAGAACGCGTTCCTGGGCCAGCTCGTGCACGACTGGGTCGGCAACAACGGGCGGATCAAGAAGTACGGGTGCAGCTACCGCGGCATGGACTACCCGAACGAGGACATCATCTGCAAGGGCGTGGTGACGCGGAAATACGAAGAGGGCGGCGAGAAGCTGGTCGACCTCGAAGTGTGGACGGAAAACCCGCAGGGAAAGAAGACGACGCCGGGGACGGCGACCGTCCGCATCGACAGTTAGGAGAGACCGTGGGCAATCTGCTCGAAGGCAAAGTCATCGCGATGACGGGCGCGGGCCGCGGCATCGGGCGCGAGTGCGCGTTGCTGGCGGCATCGGAAGGCGCGCGGGTAGTGGTCAACGACCCGGGCGTGAACCCCGACGGATCGGGCACGGACAACGGACCGGCCGCCCAGGTGGTCGAGGAGATCAAGAAGGCCGGCGGCGAGGCCGTCGCCAACTTCGCCGATGTCTCCACCATGGAGGGCGGCGAAAGCGTCATCCGGTCGGCGCTCGACACCTACGGCAAGCTCGACGGGCTCATCAACCTGGCCGCGATCCTGCGTGACCGGATGATCTTCAACCTGAACGAGGACGAGTGGGACGACGTGATCCGGGTGGACCTGAAGGGCCACTTCACGACGATCAAGCCGGCCTCGGTATTGATGCGGCAGCAGCGCTACGGGCGCATCGTGAACTACAGCTCGGTCTCGGGGCTGCAGGGCAACTCGGGGCAGGCGAACTACGGCGCGGCGAAGGCCGGCGTTGCGGGCCTGACCCGTGTAGCCGCGCGGGACCTCGGGCGCTATGGCGTGACGGTGAACTGCATCGCCCCCGGAGCCTCGACCCGGCTGACAGCAACGGTGCCGCAGGCCTCGCGAGAGCTGCGGGCGGCCCGGGGCATCGCGGGCGCGGGAGGGGCTGCCCCGGCGCCCGCGACCAACCAGGCGGCGCAGGAAGCGGCGGCGATGCGGGGTCCGGACATGGTGGCGCCCATGACGGTGTACCTGTTGCTGGACGAAGCATGGAACATCAACGGGCGCATCTTCCAGGTGGCCGGCGGACACGTCGGGTTGTTGCAGGACATGTACCCGCCATTCAAGAACATCTACAAGCACGGCAAGTGGACGCTCGATGAGCTGCGCATGCTCGTGCCCCAGCAGCTGATGGCCGGGGTGGTGAACCCGGCGCCGCCGGCGGATGACCTGCAGGTGCCCGGGCGGGGGTAGGCAGGGAGGTCAACAGAACGAAGGGGCGCCCTGATCGGCGCCCCTTTTTCGTTGCGAGTGGCGAGTTGCGAGTTGCGAGCTCGGGGTTCGCGGGAGTGAGATCCCCGCGCTTGCTCCGGCGCGCGCGTGGGACGCCGACGTTTAGCTGATGCGGCGCATGATGGCGAGGGCGCCTTTTTGCCAGGCGACGCGGTGGGTGACGCCGGTGTCGTAGCGGCCCTTGTTCTCCAGGTACCAGTCCCAGGCGCGGATGAGGGCTTCGGCGTTCGAGTACTTCGGCTGCCAGCCGAGCAGGCGCTTCGCCTTGTCGACTTCGACGTAGGAATCGCGCCACATGGTGCCGTAGTGCCAGGCCGCCAGGGGCGAAAGGCGCAGGAGTTCGAGCACGCGCAACGCCCACTCGCCGGGGCGGGCGGGCAGGTGCCAGAGCCGCGAGCCGGAGCCGGCCCGGTCGAACAGCGCCTGCATGTCTTCGTTAAGGGTGTCGTAGCGGTCGGCGCCAACGTTCATGGTCTCGTTGACGACGTCGGGATTGATCGCGGCACGGTAGATGGCGTCGACCAGGTCGGTGACTTCGAGGAGCTGGTAGTGGTTCTTGCCGTTGCCGAGGAGGGGAATCTTGCGGCCCTCGGCGATCCATTCGAAGAGGATTTCGAAGACGCCCAGGCGACCGGTACCGAGGAACGTCTTGGGGCGGATGATGTTCACCTGGAGGCCGCGCTGCTGGTACTGGTGGCAGATGTCCTCGCCGACCACCTTCGAGGAGCCGTAGTGGCCGAGGGGGATGAGCGGGGAGTCCTCGTCGATGGGGTGGACCTTCGGGACACCGTACACAGCGGTGCTGGAGATGAAGACGACCCGCTTGATGCCGGCCTTGAGCGCTTCGTGGAGGACGTAACGCGTGCCGCGCACGTTGACCTCGTAAATCTTCTTCTTCGAAACCTGGATGGGCAGGGCGGCCGCGGTGTGAATCACCACCTCCACGCCTTCCAGGGCCGCGCGGATCTGCTCCCGGCTGCGGACGTCGCCATCGACGACCGTCACGCGGTCGCGGATATCGTCGTCGTCGGGGGGGAGTGGGGCGACGTCGAAGAGGACCGGGTGGACGCCTTCTTCGAGGAGGCGGCGGGCGATGTGCGAGCCGAGGAACCCGGTGCCGCCGGTAACGAGCCAGCGGGGAGCGTCTGCTTGAGTCATGTGGTCGTTGAGCCTGCGTGCGGTTACTTCCCGCACAGGGTCGCCCGGGTTGGCGCAGGACTCAAGCCGGGGGCCTACTGGCTGGCGAGGGGGCCGAGCACGATGAGGTCGGCGATGACGGCATCCTGGCGCTGGTCGAAGCCGCCGCGGACGGTCACGTGGTGGCCCACGGCGGTCTCGCCGGCGCGGAGCTTCTCCAGCGTGAGGCCGCTCTGGCCGACGAGGATGCGCGTGTGGGGCCGCCAGAGGACCGTGACAGGCCCGCGGTCGGTCTCGACGGTCACCCGGTCGCTTTCGCGGGCGGTGATGACGCCTTCGATGCGGACGAGCGACGGGTGCTCGCCGTGGCCGTCCATCCCGGGGCCACCCCCGGTGGGAGGCGGGCCGCCGCTCGCCGGGGGCGGGCCTGCGATCGTCTCGAAGCGGAACACGCCACGCGGGAGCGAGTCGTCACGAATGATGCGGACCCGGCTACCGAGCGGAGTCCCGCTCCCGCCGACGAAGTTCTCGGCTGATGCTCGGTCGACGTTGACGACCAGCTGGTGGCCCCGGCCGGCATCGATGAGGATGCGGG
>JAHDWR010000110.1 GCA_023382755.1 Dehalococcoidia bacterium | reverse complement strand
ATCAAGGACCTGCGGGCCGAGCGCGACTGGCTGCGGGCGGAGCTGGCGCGGACGCGCTCAGCGCAGGAGGTAGCGGCGGCCGGCTGGCTCCACCGGGGGCTGAAGGCGAGCCACTGAGGCGCAGGCAGGACGTCACGTCCTTTAGGCTCCTTCGCTGCCCAGTCGTGCGGCAAGCTGATTCGCGAGGCGGACTTTTCGAATTGAAACTGATCCGAGCTGTCTACAATGTGATTGATGACATGATCGGGAGCGTTGGAGTGACGCAGCGAGAGGTATACCAGTGAATCAGTGGGTCGAGCGAATTCGAACGAGTCAGCTGAAAGCAACAAGTGAGGCCATCGAAGCACTGGTGGATCAGCTGACGGAGAGCGGCCTTTCCGAGGAGTCCTGCGACTTGGCCAACCGTCAGGCGGCAGTGGCCCGACATGTACGAACCCGGGTATACGGTGCAGATCCGCGTCTCGTACCCACGTCCGCGCTGAAGACCTTGGAAACCGGCCTTGAACAGGTTCGAGTCGCTCTGGCCGCATTTCAATCGAGCCTCGACCCCTCCAACCTCGGAGCTGCTGACAACGCAAGCGAGGCGTTGTTGAACGATCTCAGGCTGATACCGGTCACACGACGATCGGGCACCGAGGCTGATGCGTCATCCGCCTTTCTGTCGACCGTGGCATCTCTGGAGGCACGGATACAGTCCGCCAGGGAGTCCCTCGAAGCGGCGGCAACCCGGATCTCCGCGGAGATCCAAACAGCAGCAGCCGATGCACGGAGTCAGTTAGACTCTCTTCTCTCGACGGCTGAGGCAAGGGTCTCCGAGGTTACGAGCGATGCGGCCACGGTACGTGAGGAATTAGCGAACGCGCAGGTGGCCTTCGAACAGGGGCTGACCGCTCAGAAGACTCGCGTCGATACGTTCATACAGAATGGTCAGACGCAACTGACAGAACTTCAGTCCAGAATCTCGGGCGAGGCACTCACGCAACGCGAGGAGCATTCGAAGGAGTTCACCGAAGAAGCTGAGAATCAGCGCTCCACGTGGGAGGCAACATTCAAAGAACTCGCCGATGGTGTCGGCCGCCATCTCGAATTTTTCCGAGACCAAGAAACCGTAGCCCAGCGCATACTTGGCAAGATCGCTGCCTCGCAGACGGCGGGAACCTACCTGGAAGAGTCCTCGCAGCAGCAGAAGGAGGCCAACCGATGGCGGTGGTTGAGCTTCTTCATCTGGATCGGTGCGATAGTCATTGCTGTGTGGTCGGCACATGAAGTGACGTCCTCGGTCAGCGATGTCTCAGGCTCACGGCTGGTGGCCATCTCGGCTGCGAGGTTGGCCGTGGCCGGTGTCGCCCTCTCCTTTGCATTCTGGGTAAGCGCACAGTCAGGGCACCATCGGAAGCGGGAGCAGGAGGCGCGAACAATAGCAAGTGAACTCACGACTCTTCGACCTTTCTTGGCAGAGCTCCCCGACGACGAGTTGAGGAAGTCGTTGGGTGCGGCGTTCGATCGGTACTTTCCCGGCAAACACGAGCAAAGCGATGCGAAGTAAAGCTGGGTGCTGGCCTAGGTTCGGGCTCTGAGCGCCCCGCCCCCCACACGGCGGGGCCGACGCGGGCTGCAACGAGAGTGCCGGCCGTTGTCTTTGACCGGCGATAGGCATCCTGTACGGATCAGGTGGAAATCCGACACCTCCGCCAGCCCCCCACCTAATCCCAGTCCTCATCCTCGAACTGCGATGGGGGCGTGCGGAAGGCGCGGACGTAGCGCGTGCCATCGAGGTACCAGAGGCGGTCTTCCAGTTCCTTGCGGAGGCGGTCGAGCGACGGCGCGGCGGGGAGTTCGGCCGTGTGGTAGCCGTTGGTCTCGGCGTAGAGAGCGGCGCGTTCAATCATCCAGACTTCGAGCGTGCGGCCCCGGTAGTCGTCGCGCAGCACCGGCTCACTGATGAGCGCGAGACCGGCGTCCCCATCGCGGCAACTTACGGCGCCGACCACGCGGTCGCCGTCGGCGGCGACGAACCAGCCGGGGCGGGCGCCCTGTTCGAACACCCACGGGTCTTCGCCGGTCAGTTTGCCAATGGCGGCGGCATCGGCGCGGCGCTGTTCGCGGACGGTGAGCAGGGGGAGGCGGCGTTCGACGACGAGGAGCGGCTCGCCGGAGTCCGGGCCGGCCTCGCGCCCGATGGGGAGGAAACCGGCGCGGGAGAAGTACTCGGGCAGGGGGAAACGGTCGGGGACGCGGCTGCGGGCGAGGCGGATGCCTCTGTACTGGGCGCCGCGGATGACCGCGTGGATGAGCGCGCGCCCGGCGCCTGGGACGGTCGAGGCGAGAAGGTCGAACCAGGTGATGCCCTCGTCGTCGTGGAAGCGGACAAGGCCGGCGATGCCCGTCCCGGATTCGGCGACGAGGAATGCGTGGCCCGTCTGGGTCATCAGCTCGAACGCGGCCGGCGAGGCGGGAGCGCTGGCGAGGCCCGACCGCGCGTAGAGGGCGGCGGCGGCGGCGGCGTCATCGGTGGTGGCGATGCGGAAGGCGAAGGCGGGCACGTGGCGAGTATAGGGTGAGACACGCCTCACGGGCCGGGGCTGCTGCCCGAATCGCTGACGAATGTTGCCGGGTTGAGGTAGGCATCGATGTGCATCCACATCACGCGCGAATAGTGGAAGTAGACGGGCATGAGCACCACCACCAGCCCGATGGCGACCACGAGGATGGGGCCGAGGCGCGCCCCGGCGAGCAGCATGCCGAGCCAGACTGGGAGCGTGGTGAAGATGCCGAGGAAGTAGCTGGCGTACATGGCGCCGGTGAAGTAGCCCGGTTCGCGTTCGAACTGGAGGTTGCAGGCGGGGCAGGTGCGGCGCATGCGGAGCGGGCCCGCGTAGACCGCGCCGCGGCAACAGCGCGGGCAGCGCATGCGGGCAATCGCAAGCAGGCGGCGTGCGATGGAGACTCGGGGGGCGTCGGCGGGTGTCATGGGCGCGCCGCGGCCTGGCCTGCTACCACCAGATCTTGCTCTCCACATCCTCGGGCTGGTCTTCCCAATCAGTGGTCCAGAGGTTCGAGGAGAGGTACTTCCAGCCGCCATCGGCGAGCAGGCAGACGATGTGCTGCTCGCCTTCGAGGCGTTCGGCCGCCTTGATGGCTGCGCGCACGACGGCCCCGCAGCTGATGCCGACGAAGAGGCCCTCGCGCTGGGTGAGGTCCTTCGACATGGCGAAGCTGCTCTTGCTATCGACCACGATCTTCCCGTCGAGCACGGTCTCATCGAAGATCGGTGGGATGAAGCCGTCCTCGAGGGCGCGGAGGCCCTGGACGAGGTCGCCGGGGTGTGGCGCGGCGGCGATGATCTTCACGCCGGGCTTGTAGTCCTTCAGGTAGCGGCCGGTGCCGGTGAGGGTGCCGCCCGTGCCCAGGCCGGCGACGAAGACAGTGGTCTGGGGCAGGTCGCGGAGGATCTCGGGGCCGGTGGTCTCGTAGTGGGCGCGGGGGTTCGCTTCGTTGCCGTACTGGTAGGGGAAGAAGTACTTGCCGGGATTCTCGGCGACGATCTCCTTGGCGCGGGCGATGGAGCCGTTCGAGCCGAGCTCGCCGGGGGTGTAGATGATCTCGGCGCCATACGCCTTGAGGAGGTAGGTGCGCTCTTCGCTGACGCTTTCGGGCATCACGCAGACAACGTGGTAGCCCTTGACGCGGCCGATCATGGCGAGACCGATGCCGGTGTTGCCGGAGGTGGGTTCGAGGATGGTCGCGCCGGGCTTGAGCTCGCCGCTCTTCTCGCCGGCGTCGATCATGTATTTGGCGATGCGGTCCTTCACCGAGCCGGTGGGGTTTTGCCCCTCGAGCTTGGCGTAGATGTGGACGCCCGGGCGCGGCGAGAGCGTCTGCAACTCCACCATGGGCGTGTTGCCAATGAGGTCCAGGACCGAGCTATAGAGCGCCATCAGGTTCCCCCCGCCACCGTGACACGGCGTCCGCCACCCTCTGCCGCTTCCTAACAGCCGCCAGCGAGGGCGGGCAGGACATCGAGGACATCGCCAGCCTTGATGGCCGTGCCGACGCCCCCGGTGTAGCGGATGTCTTCATCGTTGAGGTAGATGTTGACGAAGCGATGGGGCTTGCCATCGGGGCCGTAGACCTGGGCCTTGAAGCCCGGGTAGCGGGTCTCGATGTCGTCGAACACCTCGGCGACCGTCGTGCCGCTGGCCTCGACGGTCTTCTGGCCGCCGGTGACTTTCTGGAGCACGGCGGTGACCCGCACCTGGATTGTGGAACCTGCCATCGTGGTCATCGTTCTCTCTTTCGTGTCGTTGCACTCGTGCGTGGGGCGCGGAGGGCCCCGAAGGGTCCTCGCACGCCCTGTGAATCTGGGAGCGGGTTACGCCGTCGCCGCGTGGGGGATGGGCGCACCGCAGAACTGCTCGTAGTCGATCAGTTCGTGGATGGTCGGGTTATCGCCGCAGAGCGGGCACTCGGGGTCGCGGCGGACCTTGACGATGCGGAACTCGAGCGTGAGGGCATCGTACAGGAGGAGGCGGTTCACCAGCGGCTCGCCGACGTCGAGGACGAGCTTGAGGACCTCGGTGGCCTGGATGCTGCCGATGGTGGCGCACATGGCGCCAAGGACGCCGGCCTCGGCGCAGCTGGGCACCATGCCGGGAGGCGGAGGCGCCGGGTAGAGGCAGCGGTAGCAGCCTTTGCCGGGGAGGTACGTGGTGGCCTGGCCATCGAACATGAGGATAGAACCATCGACGAGCGGCTTCTTCAGGAGGTAGGCCGCATCGTTCACCAGGTAGCGGGTGGCGAAGTTATCGGCGCCGTTCACGACGATGTCGTACTGGGAGATGATCTCGAAGGCGTTGTCGCTCGTGATGGGCGTCTCGTGGAGGACGACATCGATGTTCTCGTTGTGGGCGAGGAGGGTCTCCTGGGCGGAGAGGACCTTTGCCTTCCCGATGTCGGCGGTCTGGTGGAGGATCTGGCGCTGCAGGTTGGAGCGGTCGACCACATCGAAGTCGACGAGGCCGATCTTGCCGATCCCGGCGAGGGCCAGGTAGAGGGCCACGGGCGAGCCGAGGCCGCCGGCGCCGATGATGAGGACGCTGGACTCGATGATCTTGCGCTGCCCGGAGCTGCCGACCTGGGGCATGATCAGGTGGCGGCTGTAGCGTTCCACCATCTCCGGGGTGAGGGTGGTCGGAGCGCCACCGGCCAGCGCCGGGATGACGGCGACTTCATCGCCGTCCTTCAGGGCGGTGGATTCGCCTTCGAGGTTTTCGATTTCGACCTGGTTGACGTAGATGTTGATGTGGCGGGCGCGTTCGCCGCTGGCATCGACCACCTGCGCCTTGAATCCCGGGAACTGGGAATCGAGGTCGTTCAGGATATCGGAGACGGTGCTCCCCTGGGCCCTGACGCTGGCGCGGTTGCCAACGAGATGGCGGAACGGGGTGGGGATGTAGACGTTTACTGACATGTGGGGCCCTCCTTCGGCGGCGGTCAGCCGGGACATCGTTGCACAACGAAACGCACTGTGCGCGTGTGCGGTGCGCTGGTGGTTCGCGGGTCAGTTACATGTTGACACTGAGGTAGCGCTCCCCGGTATCACAGATGACGGTGACGACGGTCTTGCCGGCACCGAGCCGCTCGGCGATCTTGCGCGCGGCGAAGACGTTGGCGCCGGCGGAGATGCCGGCGAGGATGCCCTCTTCGCGGGCAAGACGCTTGCTCCAGAGGACGGCGTCTTTGTCTTCGACGCGGATGATTTCGTTGTAGACCTGGCGGTCGAGCACGCCGGGGACGAAGCTGGCGCCGATGCCCTGGATGCCGTGCATGCCCGCGCGGCCGCCGCTGAGGACGGGCGAGCGCGAGGGCTCGACGGCAACGAGGAGGACGCGGTCGCCCAGCTCTTCGCGCAGCAGGTGGCCAACCCCGGTGATGGTGCCGCCCGTGCCGACCCCGGCGACGAACGCATCGATGCGGCCGCCGGTGGCGTCGAGGATCTCACGGCCGGTGGTGCGGTGATGGACCTCCGGGTTGGCCCGGTTTTCGAACTGCTGGGGCATGAAGTAGTCCGGGTGCTCGCGGCAGAGCTCCTGGGCGGCGAAGACGGCGCCGGTCATGCCCTCGATCGCGGGCGTGAGGACGAGCTCGGCGCCGTAGCGTTCGAGCAGGCGGCGGCGTTCGACCGACATGTCTTCGGGCATGGTGAGGATGATGCGGTAGCCCTTGACGGCGGCCACCAGCGCGAGGCCGATGCCGGTATTTCCAGAGGTTGGCTCGACGATGGTGGAGCCGGGCTGGAGCCGGCCGCCGCGTTCGGCGTCTTCGATCATGGCGAGGGCGATGCGGTCCTTCACGCTGCCGCCCGGGTTCAGGCTCTCCATCTTGCCCAGGACGGTCGCGGCCTCCTGCGGGATGACCCGGCGAAGCTTGACGAGCGGGGTTGCGCCGACGAGGTCGAGCACGGAGTCGGCGATGAGGGGACGGGTGGCGGGGGCGGTCATATCACCCACCGCCCGCTGACGGCTGTCGGTTCGCGTTCGAGGAGGTCGGCGACGGTATAGGACTCGAGGATGGCGGAGGTGGCATCGCGGATACGCTCCCAGATTTCGCGTTGACCGCACTGGTGTGGGTGGTCGGTCATATCGGGCGGCTCATCGAGCCAGGCGACGGGCGAGAGGCTGCCTTCGAGGGCTTCGATGACCTCGCGGACGTTGACCTCGGCGGGGTCGCGGACGAGTTCGTGGCCCCCGGCGGGGCCGCGGACGGAGCGGATAAAGCCGGCTTTGCGGAGGGCGGTGAGGAGCTGGTCCAGGTACTGTTCGGGGATGTGGCGGCGGAGGGCGATCTCGGAGGACTGGAGGGGCCCGCGGCCGTAGTGGCCGGCGAGTTCGATAAGGGCGCGGAGACCGTAGTCGCTACGAGTGGAGACGCGCATGGGAGTTCCGAAGCCTTCCGTGGAGCTACGCGAGATAAAGTAGAGTAACTCTGTCAACAATCGTAGAGGATGGAGCGGTAGGGATGCAATCCGGGGTGGGGATGGCAACCCGGCGCGTGTGGTTCCGAGGCCCGCGCCGCTGCGCTGGCGCGGATGCGGAGGACGCCATCCCTGGCGTGCCTCGGATGGAAGTTGGGGGCGGAGGATCCCTTACGTTTCGGCGAGGCGCCAATAAGCTCTGGTCTGTTGGACCGCGGCCGTGGACCGGTTGGTCCACCCCCGATTCGAGCCCGAACACTACGATCGACATCGTACCGATTGCCGGGTAGCAACAGCTGCGAATCTGGTCGGCCACCGATTGGGCGCGGAGACGATCTGCGCCTGTCGTGATGCAACCGGGAGGATACTTGAGTGAGACGCGTAGGAAAGACCCCGCCATTTCGAGGAGCGGACGGAGAGGTGCTTCCGGGAAGCATCGCCGAAGTGAATTACCTGCCCATCGGCGGCATCGACCAGTGGGTCATGATCCGGGGCAGAACCACCGCCAATCCTGCCCTTGTGGTACTCCACGGCGGCCCGGGAATGTCCGAAATGCGATTCCTCAGGCGGTTCAACGCGCCGATCGAAGACGATTTCACGGTCGTCTACTGGGATCAGCGGGGGACGGCGAAGTCCTATAGCAGCAAGATCCCGAAGTCTTCAATGACGGTCGAGCAGTTCGTCGCCGATCTGGACGAGTTGGTCGAGAGGGTGCGCGCGCGCCTCGGGCAGGAGAAGGTGGCGATCTTCGGCCATTCGTGGGGCTCGCTCCTCGGTGCGCTCTACGCGGCAAGATTCCCGAAGAAGGTTTCGCTCTACGTCGGAGGCGCCCAGATCGCTGATGCTGCCGCCGCCGAGGCGGCAGCGTACGCGCTGGCAGTGGCCGCGGCTAAGGTGCGGGGCGACCGAAGGGCGCTGAAGAAGCTTCGCCGTATCGGCCCGCCGCCCTACGACGGGAAGGCCGTGATGACCGAGCGCACCACCATGCAGCAACTCGATGGCGAGCTCTCAGTCCGAGCCGTGTTGGGCATGCTCCGCGTGCTCTTCAGTGGCGAATCGTCGCTGCTTGACGCGCCTGCGTTCTATCGGGGATTCCGTTTCTCCCTCGACTCGATGTGGGCTGAGACGTCGGCTCTCGACCTGAACAAGCTCGTCCCGAAGCTGGACATGCCAGTCTTCTTCTTCCTGGGACGGAACGACCACTGGGTGCCGCCTGAGACGACCGTACCGTACTTCGAAGCCTTGCAGGCACCTTCCAAGACACTCGTGTGGTTCGAGGGGTCGGGACACGAGATGTTCGTCGATGAGGCCGAGCGGTTCAATGAAGTGATGCGGAGCGTCGTCAGGCCCTTGCTGGGCGCGCGTCCTGTAGCGGTTGCCGCGAAGTAGCGATCGGTTGGATGCGCAGGGCCTGGTCTGAGCGTGGTTCCACGGCCCGCGCCGCTGCGCTGGCGGGGATGCGGAGCACGCCATGCCTGGCGTGCCTCGGAGTGGCGATACGGGTTGCCCGTGGCGGGGATGGGCAGGCGGTGGGGACGCAATCGGGCGAGGGGTGAATCAGTTGAACCGCGGCGGGCGCTTCTCCTGGATGGCGCGGGCTCCCTCGGCCGGGGCGTCGCTGAAGAAGCCGAGCATCTCGAGCGCCAGAGAGTAGTCGAAGGCGGTGATGCCGCCGAGCCTGAGCCACTGGTTGAGCGACTTCTTCGTGAAGCGGAGCGCGTGCTGCGGGCCATCGGCCAGGCGGCGGGCGATGTCCATCGCCGTGGGCATCAGTTCGGCCCGGGGGACGGCCTTGCTCACGAGGCCGATACGCTCGGCTTCGCGCCCGTCGATGAAGTCACAGGTGAGCAGGTAGTACTTGGCCTTCGCCATGCCGCAGAGGAGCGGCCAGATCATGGCGGCATGGTCGCCGGCGGCGACACCGAGGCGGGCGTGGCCGTCCGTGAGGCGGGCTTCCTCGGCGATGACGGAGATATCGGCCATCAGGGCGACCGCGAGCCCGGCGCCCACGGCGACGCCGTTGATCGCCGAGATGATGACCTTCTCACAGTTCACCATCTCGTAGACGATGGCCTCGGCTTCCTTCATGACCTGCATGGTCGCCTCGAACCGTTCGCCGGCCGAGAGCGCGGCGCGCGCTTCGAGGTCGTTCAGGTCGCCGCCGGCGGAGAACGCCCGGTCGCCGGCACCGGTGACGACGATGACGCGCACATCCGGGTCGGCGTCGAGGTCGCGCCAGACGCGGGTTAGTTCCCCGTGGAGGACGTTGTTGGTGGCGTTGAACACTTCGGGCCGGTTGATCGTGACGGTGGCGATGCCTTCGGCGATGTCGATGAGGAGATGCTGATAGGTTGCGGCCATGCCGGTCTCCAGTTCGGGGCCCCGATGCGGCGCCCGGACACATTGTTCGCGGTAGACTACCAAGAGCGATGCCGAACTGGGTTGTCGAAGGAGTGATTGCGACGAGCCCCCGCCCGGGCTTTGCGCCGGGGCCAGAGCTGACGGTGCACGACCACGTGGTGGACTCGTGGATCGAGGACGCGCGGCGGTTCGGCATCCGGTCGGTGATGTGCCTGATCGGGGACGACCAGTTGTGGCTGTACCGGAAGGCGGCGCCCGAGGGCCTGCTCGACCGCTACCGCTCGTCGGGGTTCGACGTGTTCCACCTGCCGACGGTGGACCAGCAGACGCACCCGTTCACGCCGGAGCAGTACGAGCTGGCGTGGGAGGCGTTCATGAGGCTGCCGAAGCCGGTGCTGGTGCATTGCAGCGCGGGCATGGACCGGACGGGACGGGTGGTGGACTTCATCCTGGCGCGGCTCGACACGGCGGAAGCCGAGGGCTCGGCCGCGGGTTAGGCCGTCAGCGGAGGTCGGCCCACTCGGTCTGGCGGGCGAAGAGCAGGTCGTGCATCTCCCAGAACTTGTCCTGCTCCCCGGCGCAAATCGCGACGAGACTGGCATTCCCGGCGTTGGCATGGATCTGGGTGATGGGGAAGTGCAGGAAGGCGATGGCTACGTCGTCGCCGATGCGCGAGCGGACGTCGCCGATCGACGATTCGGTCCAGCGTTTGCAGAAGGGGCACTGGAAGTCGCTGAACTCGGCGATCATGACCTTCGCATCGGGGTTACCCTCGATCTCCGCGTCGCTGACATCGGGGCGGGAATCCATGATCTGGAAGCCGGGCGGGCTGGATGCGGCAAGTTGCTGGATGGCGGCGCTGTAGCCATCGAGGGTGGTGGGGCTGCCGTTGAGCTCGGCATCGATGATCTCGTTCAGGATGGCCGTGGGCTGTGCGCCGACGAGCTTCTTGTTGTTGATGAAGAAAGTCGGTGTGCCGGTGACGCCGAGGCTCGAACCGCGCTGCAGCTGCGTGTTGATGAGCGAGATGTTTTCCTGCTGGCCGAGGCACTGGGAGAACTTCGCCTGGTCGAGGCCGACCTGGCGGGCGTAGCCGTTGAACGTATCGAGGAGGCCCTGAGCTGCTGCCGGTTTGGTGGGCTCGACCGTGCTGACCGCACCGACAACTGGCGCCGCGTCACCGTCGGGGCGGGCCGCGGTGTTATCGCCATCGTCGCCGGTCCACCAGATGGCCCCGGCGATGATCCCGGCGCCGATGACCACGGCAATAGGGGTGAGGAAGTAGCTCCAGATGGGTTGCTTCTTCAGGTAGACCGGGCCGGGGGGCAGGGATTCGGGAAGGGCCGGCGCGGGAGCCTCCGCCGGGTTCGAGTCGGGAGTATCAGTCACCCATCCATGGTGCCGGGTTCGCGTTGTTCAGGCGAATGGCCAGGCGGCCCGTGTTTACCGGCTATCCAGGGCCCGGAGGACGGCCATCATGATGGCCTCGAGGGTGGCGAGGCCGGCGTCGGCGGCCATGGCTTCCTCGACCCAGCGTTTGGCGTCGGCCCGGGCGTAGCCGAGGGCCGAGACGGCCTCGACCGCGTCGGCGACAACCCGCTTCTGTTCGAACTTCGCCGCGTCGACGGGCTGGGCAACGCCGCCATCGTGGAGGGCGGCTTCGGCGACGACCTTTCCACGCAGCGTCGCGATGATCTTGTCGGCGCCGCGCGTGCCGATGCCGGGGAGCTTCGTCAGGACCGCGCGGTCTTCCTGTTCGATGGCGCGGGCGATGG
>JAHDWR010000109.1 GCA_023382755.1 Dehalococcoidia bacterium | reverse complement strand
GCGACCATGCAGCACCGGTTTGCCGATGTGAATTCGTTCATCGTCGCTCCCGAACTGAGCGAGGGGAGCGGCCAGATTGGCCTGGACCGCCAGGTTGGGAGCGGCCCGTTCCAGTGGGTGGAGTGGAGTGACGAGAAGTTCGCCAGCGTCCGCCGGAACCCCGCGTGGTTCGGGGGCGACCGCCGGCCGTACCTCGACGGGATGTCGCTCATCCAGCCAGCAACCACGGTGGAAGTGGAGGCGGGGCTGCGGACGAAGGACATCGATGTCGCGTTTGTGAACCTTTCCCTCGCCGACCGCCTCAAGCGCTCCTTGCCCGACCTGGTGGAGAACACGGTCGGACACTCCCTGTTTTTCGGTGTTCGGTACTCGCTCGTGAACGCACCGTACGACGACCTCCGCTTCCGATCGGCCCTCACGATGGCGCTGGACCGAAGGGGGATGATCGACCGGTTCTTCGGCGGAGCGGGAGGCGTGAACCCGTGGATCAGCTGGCCCGTCTCGCGCTGGACGCTGCCCGAAAGCGAACTGACCTCGGTCGCGGGATATCGTCCGGGGGCGGGCGGTCGGGCGGAGGACCTGCGCGAGGCGAAAGCCCTGCTCGATGCGTTCCTTGCGGAGAAGAAGCTGCCGGAAGACGGGTTGCCGCTGCTGGTGCTCGATACGGCGGAGACGGCAACCGGGATGGGGACGGTTATCTCTGAGCAGCTGGCGCTGGGGCTGGGGCTAAAGGTGAACGTGTTCCCGGTGGACCTGGCAACGCTCTCGGGGATGCTGCTCTCGGCGGAGGCGCCATTCGCGGCCGGGCCCGACACGGGCTGGATTGACCTGGACGACTGGGTGTACCCGTACTTCCACAGCGCGGGGACGAAGAACAGTTTCCCGCTCGTGGATAAGGACCTGGACGCGCTCATCGATGCGCAGCGCATCGAGTTCGATGCCGCGAAACGGCAGCAGATCGGTTACGACATCCAGCGGAAGCTGCTTGCGTTGAACGCCGGGGTGAACCTGGTGAGCGAGCGCGTGGTCACGTTGAGCTGGCCGTACGTAAAGGGCTTCCCGCTGGACACGACAGACGGGTACCAGGAGCGGCTGGCGGATTGCTGGATCGACCGGTCGGACGCAACGTTCCGCGGCCGGCGCTAGGTTAGCCGGCGAGTTTCACGTCGAAGCGGTATCCCGAGCCGCGCACCGTGCGCACCGAGCGGGCGGCCGGAGTACGTTCGAGCTTGCGCCGGATGTTCGAGACGTGGCGGCGCAGGATCTGGAGGTAGCGGGCGTTGGCCTCGGTGCCCCAGCCGCGTTCGATGATCTCGGCAGCCGAGATGGTCCGGTTCGGCTGGGCGAGCAGAATGGCGAGGATCTCGGCTTCGCGCTCGGTCAGGCCGACTTCGAGGTCGGGCAGGCGGAAGACGGAGCGGACCGGATCGAGTTCGAAAGGTCCGGCGACCACCAGTTCGGCCTCGGCGACACCATCGCGGGCCATGGAGAGGATGCGCCGCTGGACACCGGGGGACTCCAGGGTGCCGCGCACGATGCCATCCATCTCGGGGCGAAACGTGCCGGGGATCGCCAGGCCCGGCGCAGCCGGATCGAGCGCGTAGAGCACCGGGACGAGCCTCCAGCGCCGATGGGTGTGGAAGGCGGTCACGATGTCCTGCTGTTCATCGGCCGACATGTCGCAAAGGACGAGGAGGTCGAACACGCGCGTGGCGGCCACGGCAAGGGGGACCGCCGGGTCGTTCGCAATTTCGAGTGTGAGACGATCGCCGAGGATTCCACGGCCGGCGAGGGCGTGTGGTGTTCCGGGGGAAATTGCCAGGACCTTGGGCATTGGGGACTCCAGGAGACGCCTGCTGATCGGGTGCCTGTGGGGCCCCGGGATCCCCTTCCCCACAACCAACCGCCAGGAACAGGGTAGGGATGCGCGCCGTGCCGCCGTAATCAGGGCATTCCCGCGTTGGCGGCGGTGGAAGGCCGCGAGCAGGGGGCCAGAGACCGTTAGAAGCCGCGCTCCACAAGCTTCCTGGCTATTTCCGCCGGGTCGGGGTTGTAGGTCCCGTTCTGGATCTGAGCACGGAGCGCCCGCACACGCGCGGCGCGGACATCGCTCGCTTCATCGACCGCCGCAACGGCGCGGGCAAGCGTGCGTGCCTCTGCCGTGATGCCCGCGCTGTCGGCCCGCTCGATGGGTGCGGTGGGCGCGAGGCGCTGACGCGCCCCTGCGAGGTCGTAGACGACCCCCCGGGCGGCGCCGGCGCCAGATGTCTTCCTCACACCAGCCATGGATTCTCTTCCTCCAGGACGTGCAGCCTCATGCTAGGCATCGCCGTTCGTGTTTTCAATGGTGGTCAACGTGCCCACGACGACAAGCCGATCTTTCAGGTCGCGCGTGCAGGTGATGAGGGTGACAGCGGCGACGCTCTCCGACCGCAGGAGGTGGACTGCATCGGGAGGCACGACCATAACGCGGTCCACCCTGTAGACGTAGCGCGCGGCCCCTGAATAGACCTCGATGGTGTCGCCGGGGGCAGCCGTCTCGAGTGTGGAAAAGGCGGCAAGGTTGCGCCGGTCAGCGACAGACACATGGCCGGTGATGACCATGTTTCCCGGCTGGCCGGGGAGCGCTGAATCGATGTGGTGGCCGGCGGCCTGCCACGCAGTCTCCCAGGAGGCGACGCCGTTGGTGATGACAACGCCGACTTCGGCAATGGGCGCATCGATGCCCGCCGCGGGGACGACGACCCGGGTAGGGAGGCCACCGCGCGAGATGGTGGGGAAGGCGGCCTGGTCCGCGGTTGAAGCGGAAGGGGGCGAGCCTGCCAGAGTAACCGTCTCAGCAGAGTCCCGGCTGCCGGGCGGGGAAGCCGTGCCGAACCAGGCAAAGGCGCCCGCCGCGACCACGCACAGCCCGGCCACGAACGATGACCGTGAGAGCCTGAACGGGGTGTTCCGGGCCATGGGTTCCCTTTCCGGCCGCGGCCGACGGTGGCGGCCTGCCTGCCGTGAGTGTCGGCATCGACCGGGTGATCTTGACCGCCCGGGGGTGCCTGATCAGGCGCCGAGCGATGGCCAAATGGTGACAATTCGAGCGGGTGTGAAGGAGTTTACGCAGACGTTTGCGTTGGGAAACGGTGCGTTTACGCGAAGCGGCTGGAAGCGGCGTAGGCGGCGTTCGTCTGTCCGCCGCGGCGGAGCGTGGCCATGCGTTCGGCCGTTTCGCCGAGCACTTCTTCGATGGCGCGGGCGACGTGGAGATGGACGGCAATGAGCTCGTCGAGGGCAAGGTGCAGGGAAGGGGAGGTGCTCGTGGCAGGGCCGGTGAGGGCGTTGCAGGCGGCCTCGTATCCGGGCCACAGCCGCTCGAAGGCGGCCGTGTCGCCCGCGGTCAGAGCGGCAAGCACCTGCCGCGCGGAGAGGAGGGCGAGTTCTACGCTCTCGCTGCCCATCTAGGCGGCGGCCCCGGCGCTCGCGCGCGTGCTGGCGCGCGCCGCGCGGAGTTCGGCGGTGGCGACGCGCCAGGCCTCTCCGATGGTGGCGATGTGCCGTTCGACTTCGATGAGCTTCTGCATGTCCCCAACGGATGATTCGACGATCAGGCGCAGGCAGTAGCTGTAGATGGCCGCCAGGCTCTCACTGAGTTCGCCCTGGCTCATATCGAGTGTGGAGCGGAGTTCTCCGATGATGAGGTAGGCCCGGTTGGTTTCATCGTTGAAGCCGCGCGGATTGCCGTTCTCGTGGTGGAGGCGTGCCTTCTTGAGCGCCTTGACCGCGCCGTCATACAGCATAGTGGTAAGCGTTACCGGGTCCGCGGTGGTTGCTTCGACGGTGCGGTAGGCGGCGTAGGGGTTGCTCGACATGGGCTCGCTTGGCTCCTCTGGGTTGCTCGCTGAATGGATCGGCCCGGGGCCGTGGTTGGCGTAGTGGGGAGATCCCTCGGGCTACTTCTGGCTGCTGTTGGCGTTCATCTGGGCGGACATCTGCTGAAGCGACGAGAGGATGCCCTGTGCCCTGGCCTGGGCCTGCTCCATGGCGGCGAACTTCTTTCGGTACACCTCCATCTCCCTCTCGATTCGCTCCTCCATCACGGCGATGCGGTCGGCGATGTCCCTCGTCACGGAGTTGTAGGACTCCTGTCGCTTCTGGAGGACACCGCCTGTGCCTGCCTGGTTCTCCGCGTATTGCCTGAGCCGCTGGATCACGCTCTGGCTGGTCGCCGCCACGGTGACGGTGTGCGTCCCGGCCTGGAGGACTCCGCCGATACTGAGGGTCATGCCCGGGATGAGGCTCGTGTTGGTCCCGCCGGCGAGTACCATGGCCGTGGTGGTGGTCGTGGGTCCGCCATTCGCGGGGGTGAAGTCGGCGGTGAGGTTTCCGGCGCCATCGTCGCTGATGACATACTTCCCGGCGACGGTGCCCGAGTACGTCCCGGTAAGGCCGGTAATCGAGCCGGTGCCTCCCCCTTCGAGCGAGCCGGTCAGTGTGAGCGCGCTGAGCGCGCTCTGGACTGCTCCGGGGTCGGCTGCAAGTGCGGTTTTGAACTTCGCCTCGTCGAACTGAAGGGTGTTAGTCGTGCCGATGGCGGAGCCAACGGCCCCGAACGAGATGCCAATCTGCGAGAGGTTGGTGTACTGCCCGGGCAGGTTGAGGCCCGTGCCCGTGACGATGCTCCGGAGGTCAGATTTCAGCTGCCTGAGGCTGGCGTCGCCACTCAATGGGCCGGAGCTGTTGTTCGTCTTCGACCCATCCGCCTTGGTCGCGGCATCGATGGCCTTCATCACGTTGTTGAACTCGGCGACGAAGTCTTTGACCGAGTTGGCGGCCGCGGTGGTGTCCTGGGTCACCGAGACGGTGACGGGTGAGCCGGAGGTGAGGGCGCCGAGGGTGAGGCTGACGCCGTTGTAACCGATGGAATTGGTCGGCGACCCCTGGGCGGGGCCGCCGTCGATAGAGTACTCGGCGTTTTCGCCGGTGGTGGTGGTCGCGCCGATGAGGCCGAGTTTCGCGGCCAGGTCACCGCCAGCGCCGTCGTCTTCGACGGTGAGGGAGAGGGCCCCGGTCGTCTTGTTTTGCAGCTTTATGGTGTCGGTGAGCGAGTCGTACCTGGCCGTGACACTGGCCGCGCTAGCGTTGATGCGGTTGATGAGGTCGGTGAGAGAGTCGTTGGCGGCGTTGTAGGCGACCTCGACCCCGTTGATCTTGATGAAGTGGTCTCCAGCGACGGGCGTGCCACCATCCAGCGATGTCTGATCGAGCTTTTCGGACAGGCTGAGGCGAGCGATGGAGGCCGGAGACGAGCGGGTTGCGCCGGAGGCCGACGTAAGAAGTCCGGTCGCGTTCAGGAAATTCGAGGTGTCGGCGCCATTTCCGAAGCTGATATTGCCCTGCGTGGACGTGACCGTGAGGATGCCCGGGCGCCCGTAGGGGTCGTTCGTAATGCTGGCGGTCACACCGATGGCGCTCGCATTGATATCGGCAATGACGTCGTTGAGGGACATCTGCTTCGTGAAGGCGGCGGTGCTGGTCTTCGTTGTGGTGCCGCCGGCGGCCAGGAGGTTCGTGGCTGAGAGGAAGTTCGAGGAATCGGTCCCGCTGCCCAGCGTGATGTCGCCCTGCGTGGAGGTGAGGGTGAGCTGACTCATGCGCCCGTTGGCATCGGCGGTGACCGAGGCGGTGATGCCGACACCCGCGTTGTTGATGGCGGTTATCACATCGTCGAGCGACTGGGTGGCGACGTCGACGTTGAGGGTGGCGGAGCCCCCCGTGGCAGTGGCGACGGTGAACGTGCCGCTGGTGACGGCCATATCGAAGTTCGCCGCGTTCAGGAGCGCGCCGTTCTGGACTGCCGCCCCGCCGATCGAGAAGGTCTGGGCCCCGCCCGTGGCGGTGGCGATGGTGAAGGTGCCATTCGACGGCACGGTCCCGAAGTTTGACTCGCGCATGGAGGTGGCGGCATCGATACCGCCGGAGATGGGCGTCCCGGCCAGGCTCGTTGCGCTTGCCAGCCTGGTGACATCGACGGTGAACGAACCGAGGGTGGAGCTTGGTGTTGTGGCGGCGGAGACGGCACTTCCGGAGACGGTGGCGACGCGTCCACTTACCGAGTTCAGGCCTGAGAGTGCGTTCAGTTTGGAGAGGAGGTTGCCGACGGTGGACTGGATGGACGCAAGGGCGCTTTTTTTGGTGGACGCCTGGATGCTCTTGATCTCGAGCTGGTTGACGGCACGCATGCGGACGGCCGTCAACTGGGCGATTACGGACTCGGTATCGAAGGTCGAGAAGAAGCCGCCGATGCGGATGGGGTCGGACATGGGCTAGCCCCTTCGCTCGACGAGCAGGCCGCTGGCGGCTTCGTCTCCGGCGAGGCGCCAGAGGTCGGCAGCGTTGATCCGGGCGATGACTCCCCCGGTCGCGATATCGCGGACGAGGACGGCGACCATGATCCCGGCGGCATCCACGACGTAGTCCACTTCGCAAGTCTCCGGAGCGCGGGACGGGGCCAGCCTGGCAACGAGGCGTTCCCGCGCGGATTTCTGGTGCCGCGGCTGTTGCTGGTCGCGGTTGCGGCGGCCGGGCTGGCCCCATGCCACGGCCTCGGTGGAGGTGTGGATGGGGTCGATAGCGGCCAGTCTAAGGTCGGCCATGGTGGCTGTTCCCTTCAGGAGACTACCTAATCATCGGGCGGGGAGGCCGGATCTTGAGGTGCGCGCGAGGTTGCGAAACGGAAACGGCCCCCTCCGTGTGGAGGGGGCCGTCATGGTGACGCGGGGCCGGAGGGCTAACCGCGGAGGAGGGTAAGGACGCTCTGGCTCGCCTGGTTCGCCTGGGCGAGGACGGCGGTGCCGGCCTGCTGCAGGATCTGGTTGCTGGCCATCTGGCTGGAGAGTGCTGCGACATCGGCATCGCGGATGCGGCTCTCGCTGGCGGTGAGGTTCTCAACCGCAACACCGAGGCTGTTCACGGTGTGCTCGAGGCGGTTCTGGGCCGCGCCGAGGTCGCTCCGGCGGGTGTTCAGCGTGGTGATGGCCGTATCGATCTGGTTGATGAACGCCTGCGACGCCGTGTTCGAGGCCACGATCGTCGCGGACGAGGTCCAGTCGACACCGCCACCGGTCAGCAGGTTGAGGCCACCGGCCTGGGTCGCGCGGACATCGTTGAAGGAGACGTTCATCGAGTCGTAGGCGGTGGTGTTGGCGCCGACCTGGAGGGCGGCGGAGCCCGAGCCGGTGACGACGATCGTGTCGTTCGCGGCGGCGGTCAGGGCCGTGACCAGGTTGGCGGCCGTCTCACCCGCGGTCGAGTTCAGCGTGATCTTCACGCCCAGCTGGTTGAAGTCCAGCGTCTGCGTGCCGTTCGCAGCGATCGCGCCGATGCTGATCTGCTGGGCCGCCCCTGTGGACGACGTGAGGGTGATGAGGCCGGCACCGGCCGAGCTGAAGGTGTAGGTTGCAGGCTTGGCGCCAGCCACCTCGATGGCGGTGGCGATGGCCGCGCCAACCGCGTCGTTGACGACGAGGTCGGTGCCGGTCGCGCCGCCGAGCGTGCCGGTCAGGGCGCCGGTCAGGAGGCTCTGGCCGTTGAAGTTCGTGGCGTTGGAGATGCGGTCGATTTCGGAGCGGAGCTGGATGAGCTCGGTGCCGATGGAGGTGCGGGCGGCGCTGTCGTAGGTGTCGTTCGCGGCCTGGACGCCCAGTTCGCGCATACGCTGGAGGATGCTGTGGATCTCGTCCATGGCGCCTTCAGCGGTCTGGATCATCGAGATGCCGTCCTGGGCGTTCCGGATGGCCTGGCTGTTGCCCCGGATCTGGGCGCGCATCTTTTCCGAAATGCCAAGGCCTGCCGCGTCGTCCGCGGCGCGGTTGATGCGGTAGCCGCTGGAGAGCTTCTCCAGCACCTTCCCCATCTTCATATTGGTGTTGTTGAGGTTGCGGTTGCCGTTGAGGGCGGCGACGTTGGTGACGATCGACGACATTGTTCCTGGTCCCCTTGTACCTGTCTCGGCCCGCAGTCCCGGGGGCCGGTTCCACGCCTGGTGGAAGTGGTGACAGGGTGGTTATCGCGCGGTGGACGAGGGGAAAAGGGTGCGGGATCGGGGGACAAGCGGGGACTGATTGGTGAACCGGGTGGCGGGCAAGGAAACGCCAGGTGGACAACGGGTGACCGGGACGAGGACACGCGGGAGCAGGCGAGGTTTCGGGTGAACGCCAGGAAGCCCCCTCCGCTGGAGGGGGCTTCCTCGGGGACTGGGAGCCTCGCGGTATTACCGGAGGAGGCTCAGGACTGCCTGGGAGCTCTGGTTGGCCTGCGAGAGGACGGCGGTGCCGGCCTGCTGCAGGATCTGGTTGCTGACCATCTGGGTCGAGAGGGCGGCAACGTCGGCGTCGCGGATGCGGCTCTCGCTGGCGGTGAGGTTCTCGACCGACACGCCGAGGCTGTTCACGGTGTGCTCGAGGCGGTTCTGGGCCGCGCCGAGGTCGCTCCGGCGGGTGTTCAGCGTGGTGATGGCCGTATCGATCTGGTTGATGAACGCCTGCGACGCCGTGTTCGAGGCCACGATCGTCGCGGACGAGGTCCAGTCGACACCGCCACCGGTCAGCAGGTTGAGGCCACCGGCCTGGGTCGCGCGGACATCGTTGAAGGAGACGTTCATCGAGTCGTAGGCGGTGGTGTTGGCGCCGACCTGGAGGGCGGCGGAGCCCGAGCCGGTGACGACGATCGTGTCGTTCGCGGCGGCGGTCAGGGCCGTGACCAGGTTGGCGGCCGTCTCACCCGCGGTCGAGTTCAGCGTGATCTTCACGCCCAGCTGGTTGAAGTCCAGCGTCTGCGTGCCGTTCGCAGCGATCGCGCCGATGCTTATCTGCTGGGCGGCACCGGTGGACGACGTGAGGGTGATGAGGCCGGCACCGGCCGAGCTGAAGGTGTAAGTCGCCGGCTTGGCGCTGGAGACCTCGATGGCGGTGGCGATGGCCGCGCCAACCGCGTCGTTGACGACAAGGTCGGTGCCGGTCGCGCCGCCGAGCGTACCGGTCAGGGCGCCGGTCAGGAGGCTCTGGCCGTTGAACTGGGTCGCATTGGCAATCCGGTCGATTTCGGAGCGGAGCTGGACAAGCTCGGTGCCGATGGAGGTGCGGGCGGCGCTGTCGTAGGTGTCGTTCGCGGCCTGGACGCCCAGTTCGCGCATACGCTGGAGGATGCTGTGGATCTCGTCCATGGCGCCTTCAGCGGTCTGGATCATCGAGATGCCGTCCTGGGCGTTCCGGATGGCCTGGCTGTTGCCCCGGATCTGGGCGCGCATCTTTTCCGAAATGCCAAGGCCTGCCGCGTCGTCCGCGGCGCGGTTGATGCGGTAGCCGCTGGAGAGCTTCTCCAGCACCTTCCCCATCTTCATGCCGGTGAGGCTGAGGTTGCGCTGTCCGTTGAGGGCAGCAACGTTGGTAACGATCGAAGACATCTGTTGTGGTCCCCTTCCACGAGTTGGCCGCCGATGACGGCCGTCCTGCCCCTCTGGGATTAGGCAGGTGTGACGTCTTGGTTATCGCGGGATCGGTGGCCCATTAGGGGTGCAGGAAGGGGTATGCCGGGGGTCGCCCGGTGACAAAACAGGGTGCGATGGTTGCGGGCCGGTGGTTAAGCGGGGTCGGAACGGGAACTGGTACGCGAACGAGGAAACGGGGAGGTCCCTTCGGACCTCCCCGTTTCAAGGAGAGCGGCGTCGATCAGCCGGCGGGATTATCCCTGGAGAAGCTGGAGGACCGCCTGCGGCGTCTGGTTCGCCTGGGCGAGGACCGAGACGCCCGCGGACTGGAGGATGTTCGCGGCGACGAGGTCGCTCGAGAGCTCAGCGATGTCGGAGTCGCGGATACGGCTTTCGCTTGCGGTGAGGTTCTCGACGGCGACGCCGAGGCTGTTGATCGTGTGCTCGAGGCGGTTCTGGGCGGCGCCGAGCGTGCCGCGGCGGCTGTTGAGGATCTGGATGGCCCCGTCGAGCGCACTCATCAGGTTGTGCGAATCGGTGATGGTGCGGACGACCTGGTCGCCCATTGTGGAGATGAGGCCGGAGGAACCGCCAAGCTTATAGGCCGCCGAACCCAGGTTCTCGCTGAGCATGCTCACGAACTCGAGCGAGAGGGTATCGGGGACGTTGGCGCCCACCTGGAGGGTGGAGGTGTTTCCCGTGCCCTGGATGATGATGGTGTTGTTGGTGGCGCCGGTCAGGTCGCTGATGACATTGGCGGCGGTGCGGCCTGCGGGGCCGGTCTGGAGGGTGATGGAGATGCCCAGCTGGTTGAAGTCGAGCGTGCGCGTCTCGTTGGCGACCAGGTCCGCGATGGAGAGGGTCTGGCTGGTGCCGTCGGCACCGGTGAGGGTGAGCTGACCCGCCGCGGGCGACGTGAAGGTGTACGTCTGGGGCCGGGCGGTGGTGGCGGTGATGGTGGTAGGGGTGAGGCCATCGATGGCGAGGTTCTGGTTGCCGCCGACGGCCATGTCGGCGAGGAAACTGCTCCAGTTGTAGGCGGCGGCGTCGGTGGTGATGCCGAGTGTGAAGCCGTTGGTGAACACGACCGAACCGGCCGAGGCGCCTGCGATGGTCGAGCCGGATGCGAACCCGGCGGCCGTGGCCACGAGCGTGCCGGAGGCGCTGCCGAGGCGCATTTCGAGGATGCCGCCGTTGTTCACGAAGGTGTAGCTGCCAGCCGGGGCAGTAGCGAAGGTCGCGGTGCGGGTGCCGCCCGAAGGAAGCGAGTCGCCGGTGACGAGGTGCGTGGCGGTCACGCCGGCGTTGGCGTAGGCGATCGTTTCGCCCTGGACGAAGTTCGTTCCCGAGACGCCGGCAGAGACGCTGGACAGCGCGCCGGTGAGGACCTTCTGGCCGTTGAACTCGGTGCTGAAGGCGATCCGGTCGATCTCGGTGCGGAGCTGGACGATCTCTTCGCCGATGCTGGTGCGCTCGGGGCCGTTGTCGGAGTAGGTACCGTTGGCGGCCTGGACCGCCAGCTCGCGCATGCGCTGGAGGATGGCGTGGACTTCGTCCATGGCGCCCTCAGCGGTCTGCAGCATCGAGATGCCATCCTGAGCGTTCCGGAGGGCCTGCTTATTGCCGCGGATCTGGGCGCGCATCTTCTCGCTGATTGCGAGGCCGGCCGCGTCATCGGCGG
>JAHDWR010000108.1:5504-11207 GCA_023382755.1 Dehalococcoidia bacterium | reverse complement strand
CGCCTGGTCGGCGTCCTCCCGGATGGCCGTCCCGAACGCCGCCACGTGGGGCACCGAAAGCGCCGACCAGCTGACGATCCGTTCCGGCTGCAGCGCGACTGCCGCCCAGCCCGCTCCAGCACCCCAGTCGTGCCCCACCAGGTGGAACCGCTCGACTCCCCACGCATCGGCCAGCGCGAAGACATCGCCTGCCAGGTCCCGGTACGTGTAGTGCTCCTTGCCTTCCGGCCGAGCCCCGGGGCTGTAGCCCCGCTGATTTGGGGCCATGCACCGGTACCCCGCCGCCTCCAGCTTCGGCAGCAGGTCCACCCACATGTGGGACGTCTCCGGGAACCCGTGCAACAACATCACCGGCTCGCCGGTCTCGCCGGTCTCGCCGGCGAACCGGCACCGGAAGGTCATGTCGTTCGCCTGGACATCGCGGATGATCGTCGGCATGGGGGCACTCCTGTGGTGGTGAGTTGGGGGAGTGTAGCGGACATGGAGGCCCGGCGCTGGTGGTAGAATCGGGGCATGAGTAATGGGGTTGCCCGGCTTCTCGATCGACTCAACGAACTCCCTGAAGAGGAACGGGAACGGCTTGCGGAGAACTTCCTCATCCAAATTGAAGATGAGGACGAGTTCGACCGTCTCATCGCCAGTCGCCCGGATGTGCTCCGCGCCATGGCTGATGAAGCCCTCGAAGAAGAGCGTGCGGGGAGGACCCTGCCGCTGACGGAAGCAGATTTTGAGATCGAGGCGGACTAAGGCCTTCCGCAGGCTCCTCGACAAGCTTCCTGTTGACGCTCGCGACCAGGCCCAGGCCGCCTACCGGCTCTTCGCCAGAGACCCGTTCCACGAAAGCCTCCATCTTAAACGCGCCGCGGGATACGACGATGTCTACTCCGCACGGGTTGGAATGTCTTATCGCGTACTGGGCGTCAGACGTGACGACCTGATCGTCTGGTACTGGATTGGCACCCACGCCGAGTACGATCGGCTTCTGCGGGGACGCTGACCGTCCAACACGTTGAACGGCCTCGCGGCACAGAAGAGGGGCGCCTCCCAGCGCCCCTCCGCCCGTTGTTGATGTTGACCCGCTCCGCCCCTACCGCGTCAGCCACGCGAACTGCTGCGGCTTCCGCTGGCTCTTCGCGCTGATCATGATGTTGACGATCGCCGGCTTGTCCGCCTTGATCGCCTCCTCCAGCGCCGGCCGCAGCTGGCCCGGCTCGGTCACGAAGTAGCCCTTCCCGCCGTAGATCTCCGCCATCTTCTCGTAGTGTGCGTTCGGCGTGTAGGCGCTCGGCGGCACCCGCGTCGGGTCCAGCGTATCCGGCCCACCCCCGATGCCATTGTTGTTGATGATGATGAACGTGATGTTTTTCATCCCGTAGCGCGCCGCCGTCTCCACTTCCATCCCGCTGAACCCAAACGCCGAGTCCCCCTCGATGCAGAACACGTGCTTGTCCGGGTGCACCGCCGCCGCCGCGATCGCCTGCCCGAGTCCCACGCCCATCGTCCCAAAGCTCCCCGCGTCGAGCCGGTGCCGCGGCAGGAAGTTCGGCATCAGCGTCCGCCCGATGTCCATCGTGCTCGCGCCTTCGTTCTGGATGATCGCGTCGTTCGGGATGAGTTCCCGGATCTCCCGGTACACCCGGTAGTAGCTCATCGGTACCGATTCGTCCGCCATCATCTCCGCCACCGTCGCACCGTTTTCGTCGATCTTCTTCCGAAGCCCGGTCCACCAGGTGGTCTCCGACGGGTACTGCCATGGCTGCTGCTTGAGCGAGGCGTTGAGCTGCGCCGTGATCGCTTTCGCGTCACCCACCAGCGCAACCTCCGTCGGCACGTTCGTGCCGATCTCCTCCGCCGAAATGTCCATCTGGATGACCCGCACCTTCGGGTCGAACCGCGGCGCCTGGCCGAAGTGCATCATCCAGTTCAGGCGGGCACCCATCAACAGGATCACGTCGGCGCCCAGCAGCGCCGCCGAACGCGCCGGCGCAATCGAAAGCGGGTGGTCGTCCGGCATCACGCCCTTGCCCATCGGCGATGCGAGGTACGGCAGCTGCGTCGCCTCCAGGAACTCTCGCACCTCCTTCTCAGCCCGCGAATACGCCGCTCCCTTCCCGACGATCACCAGAGGCCGCTCGGCGCTCTTCAGGGCCGCCATCGCCGAATCGATGCTCTCCTGCGGCGCCATCATCCGCGGCGCGTCCGCGCACTTCGGCGGGAACTGCACCTCTTCTTCTTCCATCGTCCCCGTGATGATGTCCCCTGGCAGGTCCAGGTACACCGCTCCCGGCCGACCGTAGATCGACGTCCGCACGGCTTGCTCCACGTAGAACGGTAGCCGCGCCAGGCTATCCGGCCGCGCGCAGTACTTCGCGAACGGCCGCGCCGCCTCGATCTGCGGAGCCTCCTGGAATGCTCCCTGGCCGTTCTGGTACGAATCGTTCGCGCCGCCGATCAGGATCATCGGCCAGCAGTTCGACCACGCGTTCGCCATCCCGGCGACGCCATGGATCATCCCCGGCCCCGAAACGCCGAGGCACACGCCCGGCCGCCCCGTGAGGTACCCCACCGCCGCCGCCGCGTAGCTCGCCGATTGTTCGTTCCGGAACCCGTAGAACTTGATCCCCTCCCGCTGCGCGAACGCCGCAATCGGGATCACCGGGATACCCACGATCCCGAACATGTACTCCACGCCCTGCTGCTTCAGCGCCCGCGCGACGATCTGTGCGCCTGTTATTTGACCCATGGTTCTGCCTCGATACCTGTGTAGTGCCCGCGAATCATACGGGAACGCCAACCCGCTCGCCGAGCCGCTTCCCCCTCAGTCCCCACCCTGTCCGCGCTCCAGTACCGCCAGCGCCCGGTCCAGCTCCGCCACGGTCGTCACGTCCCGCATCACCGCCAGGAAACTTCCGACGTCCCGGGTCAGCTCCCACACCCGGTTCACCTTCGGCCCGATCGGGCTCGACGATTGCGGGCTGTCCGCATACGTCCCGTAGAACGCAAAGTACGCCTGGTTGATCTTGCGAATAGTCATCCCGTTCTCGTTCAGGTACAGCCGCTTCGCCTCCATCGCCGCCTCCGCCTCCTCGACCTTCCCCTCCGCGAGGAGCCCGTCCACCTGCTGTCGCAGTTCGCGCATTTCCGCGTTGAAATCGATCTCGCTCTGAGGGCGTGCGGGCGCGCGCCCGTCCTCCCCGTCGCCGAACTCCACCGGATACCTCGCCTTCACGAGGTTCGCAATCTCCCGCCCGGCCAGGTCCGCCGTCGTTTCGTTCAGCGTCTCGGCGTCGCCCCCCTTCCCCCACTCTCTCCCGAGGGGGAAGAACGCCAGGTAGTGGTGCACCCACTCGTGCGCCGCGGTCTCCAAGATCGAGCTGAACGTCCGGTCATCCCGGACGATCGCCGGGTATGCCGCCAGTCCGCCCAGCGAGATCACCAGCGACACCACCCGCTCGCTGTCGGTCTGCTCCTCGATCCGCTGGATATCCCGCAGCGAAAGGTCGTTCTTCAGCAATGTGTCGCCGCTGCGCTCGATCCGGTCCCTCGGTGACCGGACCAGCAGCCGCGGCGGGCTTGTCAGTTCGAAGTTGACCGGCGGCCATGTGATCCGGACATCCGCGAAGAGCGGCAGCGCCCGCTGCAGGCCCGCCGCCACCACCGCTTCGTCGATCCGTCCCTCGATCGTCCGCTCGACATCGTTCTCGTACGTCGCCCGTTCGTTCTCCAGCGTCTCGATGAGCCCCAGGTCCGGCGTCGCCGCCTCACTCGCCGCCCGGATCTGGCTGGTCAGCCTGAAGTAGGCCCGCAACGCTTCGTCGCCCGCCGTCTCGCCCGGGTCGGGCCCAATCCCCACCAGCGAAAACGCCGTCCCCAGGAGCGTATCAGCCTGCCACTTCCACAGGTGGTACTCATAGCCAGAGAGCGCCCCCCGCGGATAGAACGCGCTGACGAGCAGCCCCAGCACGATCCCGGCGACTCCCGCACCCGTCACCACGATGCCCCACCATGGCGGCCGCCACGGCCGGTACTCCACCGCCGCCGCCGCTGCCACCGGCCAGATTCCTGCCATCCCCATCACTCTACCCGGTACCACGCCACGATCGGGTCAACCACCCTGAACCGCACCTGCTATCTTCTTACCTCCACCGCGCTAGACTGCGGAGAGTCCATGACCGTGAGTGCGGCTGCCAACATGTCCGATGCCGACCGTGGGTCCCGCCCCGCATACCGGCTCCACTACGCGTCCTTCGAATCGCGCGTTGCCGCCGGCGTCCTCGACGTGCTCGTGATGTTCATCATCGCAGCCCTCCTCGTCACCGCCGGCGCCCTCGTCGTCCTCATCTCCTCCGATTTCGAAAAAGTCGAACCATCCAGCACCGCCCTCAACATCTTCTGGATTTGCGTCGGCTGTATCCCCCCCGCCCTCCTCCTCTACTTCTTCATCGGTTTCGCCTGGAAAGGCCAGACCATCGGCGCCTCCGTCATGCAGCTCATGGTCATCCGCTCCGATGGCAAACCGCTCGGCGTCCTCGGCGCCATGGCCCGCGTCATTGGCCTCCTCGTCTATGTCCTCATCGCCGGCGCCGGCATCCTTGCCGCCTACGCCCTCCGCGAATCCACCGCCATCGCCGGTGCCGTCCTCGCCGGCGCCTTCGTCCTCGTCGCATTCGGCTTCATCTGGGCCGCTTTCGACCGCCACCGCCGCACGCTCCACGACCGCATCGCCGGGACCATCGTGGTCCGGCTGCTGTAGCTCCTCCCCCGTGCACCCCACCGACGAACACGACCGAGCCTCCCTGCGTGACCGCGTCTACGGACAGGCCACCGCAACTTCCGAAGGCCGGCGCTCCCTCCTCGGCAGTCTCTTCGCCGTCTCGGTCTTCCTCCTGGTCATCAGCCTGAGCGTCCGGCAGGTCACCGCGCCCGCCAACGTCCTCGGCGCCCTCCAGAGCGGCATCGCCGTCGTCACCGATGTCAACCAGCTCGTCGCTGATGATGCGCCCCGCGCCCGCGAACTCGCCCGCAACTCCGATGAACAGGCCTTCGCACTCCCCGGGTACCCCCTCGATATCGCACTCTCCCGCGCCGAACTCCTCGACCTCAACGACCAGCAGCTCACCGCCCTCCTCCTCCAGCGCTCCGCCGCCCTCGTCTATGCCGACGGCCTTGGCGCCTTCGACCGTACCGGCGAACAGTCCTTCAACCGCTTCTCGTCCCAGGGCCTCATCGAACTGGGCGTCTCCCAGGTCTCCCGCTCCACCCACGACCGCGCGACCTTCGCCTCCGTCCTCTTCGCGTTGACCACGGCCGGCTTCGGCGCGCTCCTCGCCGCCACCGCCGAGGGCTGGGGCCGTCTCCGCGGCCTTGGCCTCGCCACGGTCGTCGGCGCCCTCCCGGGCGTCCTCATCTTCGGCGCGCTCTACTGGCTCGTTGGCCGGCTCGGTGGCACCGACCCCTTCGAATCAGACATCCGCGATATTGCCGGCCCCGTCTTCCAGGTCCCGCTTCGCAACTTCATCGTCGTCGCTGTGGCGGGCGCCGCCATGACCGCAGGCTCGCTCCCCTTCCCTCTCCTCGACCGCCGCCTCACCCGCCCCGCCGCCGAGACTTCCACGACTGGCCAACCCGGTTCCGACGACCTCGCCACCGACGCCACGCCTGCCGACTGAGCCTCCCCTCTTTCCTCTTTCCTCTTTCCTCTTT
>JAHDWR010000108.1:0-5494 GCA_023382755.1 Dehalococcoidia bacterium | reverse complement strand
CTCAGCACGCGCACCAGCAATGGCATCCAGTTCGTCCCGGCTCCCAGCCGGTCGATCCGCACCTGATTCGGCCCCACAAGCACCTGCCTCAACCCCAGCGCCTCCACGCCATCCCGAATGACCGCGGTCACCCCGCCCCGAACCCGCAGGTGGAACATGTGCTCGTCGGTCTTGATGCTCTCCACCTTCGCCCGCCGCCCCAGCGACCGCACCAGCGACACATACAGCAGGTTCTCCACCGACCTCGGGATGCTCCCAAACCGGTCCCGCAGCTCCTCCTGCATCGCGGCCACGCCTTCCACCGACTCGATCTCCGCCACCCGCTGATACACCGCCAGCCGCGCATGCACGTCCTCGATGTACGTCTCCGGGATGTGCGCGCTCAGCGGCAGGTCGATAACCGGCGCCGGCGGCAGCGGCGGTGGCCCCTCCGGGATGTCGAGTGCGACCGTCAGCTTCAGCGCTGCCACCGCCTCCGCGACCAGCTTCGAATACATGTCGAACCCCACTGCCGCGATGTGCCCGCTCTGTTCCGTCCCAAGCACGTTCCCGGCCCCCCGGATCTCCAGGTCCCGCAACGCGATCTGGAACCCCGCCCCCAGCTCCGTTGCCTCGAAGATCGCCTCCAGCCGCTTCTGGGCCGTCTCGCTCATCGCCCGGTCCTTGTCGTAAAGCAGGTATGCGTACGCCCGGTTCGCCGACCGCCCCACCCGCCCCCGTAGCTGGTAGAGCTGCGCCAGCCCCAGCGTGTTCGCGTCGTTGATGATGATCGTGTTCGCGTTCGGGATGTCCAGCCCGCTCTCGATGATCGTCGTGCACACCAGCACATCGTGTTCGCCCGCCCCAAACTCCGTCATCACGCGTTCCAGCTGTTCTTCAGGCATCTGGCCGTGCCCCACCGCGATCCGCGCATCCGGGATGATGTTCCGCAGCCGCGTCACGATCCGCTCGATGTTGTGCACCCGGTTGTGCACGAAGTACACCTGCCCGCCCCGCTGCAGCTCCCGGTCGATCGCCTCCCGGATCAGTTCGTCGTCCCACTGCAACACATACGTCCGGATCGGCTGCCGCTCCTCCGGCGGCGTCATCACCGTGCTCATGTCCCGGATCCCCACCAGCGACATCTGCAGCGTCCGCGGGATCGGCGTCGCCGAAAGCGTCAGCGTGTCCACCTCCGCCCGCATCTGCTTCAACCGCTCCTTGTGACTCACCCCGAACCGCTGCTCCTCGTCGATCACGACCAGCCCGAGGTCCTTGAACTGCACGTCCTTCTGCAGCAGCCGGTGCGTCCCGATCGCGATGTCGACTTCCCCCGAGGCAATCCCCGCAACGATCTCCCGCTGCTCCTGCTCGCTCCGGAACCGCGAAAGCACCTCCACCCGCACGGGGAACCCCGCCGTCCGCTCCCGGAACGTGCTGCCGTGTTGCTCCGCCAGCACCGTCGTCGGCACCAGCACGGCCACCTGCTTCCCGTCCGTCACCGCCTTGAACGCTGCCCGGATCGCCACTTCCGTCTTCCCATAACCCACGTCCCCGCAGATCAGCCGGTCCATCGGTCGCGTCCGCTCCATATCTCCCTTCACCTCGGCGATCGCCGTCAGCTGGTCGCCCGTCTCCACGAACGGGAATGCCGCCTCCATCTCCATCTGCCACGCCGTGTCCGCAGGGAAGGCATGCCCCCGAGCGACTTCCCGCTTCGCGTACAGCTCAATCAGGTCCTGCGCGAGCTCCACCACCGCCTGCTTCACCCGCCGCTTCGCCCGTGTCCACTCCTGCGACCCCAGCCGCGTCAGCGAGGGCGGATGGTCGGTCGGCCCCACATACCGCGAAACCGACTCCAGCTGGTCCGCCGGCACATACAGCCGGTCGTTGTCCGCGTACTGCAGCTCCAGGTATTCCCGCTCCACATCCTCCACCGTCCGCCGGATGAGCCCGCCATACCGCGCGATCCCGTGGTCCGCGTGCACCAGGTGGTCGCCCACTTCCAGCGTCGAGACCAGGTCGTTTCGGATACCGTGCCGCGTCCGCGTGGGCCGCCGCCGCTTCCGCAGCCCGAACACCTCGGCGTCCGTGATCACCGTCAGCAGGTCGCTGAGCGCAAACCCCCCGCCCAACGCGATCGGTGTGAGCGTGATCCGTCCGCCTTCCGGCCGTCCCGGCAGACGCCTGAGCAGGTCCGCCTTCACGCCCTCTTCGTCCAGCAGGTCCGCCAGCCGCAGCGCCTGCTGCGAGACGATCGCCACCGCCCGCCCCTGTTTTGCCCAGGCCGCCGCCTGCTGGGCCAGTGGCTTCAGCTTTCCCGCAAAGCTCGGCGTCGCTGCGAGCGGCAACCGCTTCGCCCCCAGTTCCTCGCTCCCGAACCGCTGCAGGTGGATCGTGTCGAACCCTCCAAGGCCCGCCCGCATCACGTCCGCGTCCTCCCTGAGCCCGGGCAGTCCCTCCGGTATCGCCCTGCGCGACTCCAGCTCGCGCCGCGTCCGTCCTTCGTGCTCCAGCAGTGTTGCCAGCGCGTTCTCGCCGTCTTCCGCGTCGTCGAAGACCACCAGGCTCCCGGGCGCCAGGTGCTCGATTGCCGTCGATTCGTACAGCAACGGCTCGAAGAACCCCTGGTAGTCGCTCCGCCCCCCGGTCACGATGATCTGCAGCTGTTCCAGCACCAGGTCCGCGTCGTCCGATGCGCTGTCGATCCCGGCCGCGAGTTCCCGCGCGGCGTCCCGGGCCGCGTGGCTGCTCGTCGCCGCCGGCGTGATGGACGCCTCGTCCACCCGCCCCGTGCTCCGCTGGGTCCCCAGGTCCAGCGTCCGGATGCTCTCGACCTGGTCGCCGAAGAACTCCACCCGGTACGGGCGCTCCGTTCCGGCCGGGAAGATGTCGATGATCCCCCCCCGCCGCGACGCCGTCCCCGGCTGGTCGGCCATGTGTTCGATTGCGTATCCCGCTCCCTCCAGCCGCGCCATCAGGTCGCCCGGCCGGATGCCCATGCCCACCGTGATCGTCACGCCCTCGGCCTCGATCCCCGGCGGCGCGCAGTGCTCCGATACCGCCGACCACGACGCCACCACCAGCGCCCTCTCCTCCCGCCGCAGCAGCCCCAGCGCGTGCGCCCGCTCCACCGCGACCGATGGGTCGTCGCGCGCGAACTCGTACGGCAGCGCCTCCCGCTCCGGCAGCCGCGCCAGCGGCACGTCCTCCAAAAAGAACGCCAGCTCCTCGTGCAACGCGTGCGCCCGCGCGGGTGTCGGAGCCAGCAAGAGCACTGGTCGCACATGCCGCGCAGCGATAGCCGCAGCCACGGGTGCTTTCGCCGTCTCCGGTACTCCGAGGCGCGCGGAAGCGGCCCCTGTGCGGATCAGGGGCTGGATCACGTCGGCTATCGCGGCCGTCAGGCCGACGAGCTCACCAGCCAGGGCGCGGCCCTCACCAGGTGGCAGATGCCACCATCCCTCACTCTAGCACTCTGCCCGGCTGCCGGCCCCCACCTGCTACCATGGTCCCGTGCATACGCCGCACGATGGCGCCCGAAAAGCCCTCCTCGCAGGCCTCCTCCTCACGCTGCTCTTCGTCGCCATCGAGGCGGTCACCGGCTACCTTGCGGGCTCCCTCGCCCTCGTCTCCGATGCCGGGCACATGCTCGCCGATTCCGCCGGCCTCTTCCTCGCTCTCGCCGCCGCCACCATCGCACGCCGCCCAGCCAACTCCCGCCGCACCTTCGGCTACGCCCGCGCCGAAGTCCTCGCGGTCCCCGTCCACGTCACCCTCCTCTGCCTCATCGCCGGGTACATTGTCTTCGAGGCGGTCCGCCGCCTCGGTAGCAGCTCTCCCGATCTCGATACCGCCCCGGTCATCGCCGTCGGCGTCGCCGGCCTCGCGGTCAATCTCCTCGTCCTCCGCATCCTCCACGGCCACGCCCACGACAACCTGAACGTGCGCGGCGCCACCCTCGAAGCCATGGCCGATGCCCTGGGCTCGGTTGCCGTCATCGTCTCCGCCCTGGCCATCGCTCTCGGAGCGTGGCGCGGACTCGATGCCCTGGTGGCCCTGGCCATCGCAGCCCTCATCCTGCCTCGCGCCTTCAGCCTTCTCCGCCACGCAGGTTCCATCCTCATGGAGAGCGCCCCCCGCGGCCTCGAGCCCGATGCCATTGCCGCCGCCGCAACCGAAGTCCGCGGCGTCCTGGCCCTCCACGACGTCCACGTTTGGTCCATCGCTCCTTCCTTCCCCGCCCTCAGCGCCCACGTCGAGGTGACCGACGCCGGCTGCACCGAGCACGTCCTCACCGACCTGGCGGCCCTCTTCCGCGACCGGTTCGGCATTGGCCACGTCACGCTCCAGCCCGAGACGCCCGCCCTCCACGAAGCGAT
This sequence comes from Dehalococcoidia bacterium, assembly GCA_023382755.1. GTDB lineage: Bacteria > Chloroflexota > Dehalococcoidia > Tepidiformales > Tepidiformaceae > Amarobacter. Next base: position 1,133 of record JAHDWR010000108.1, on the reverse strand, counting down.
GGAGTGCTGCATGAGCCCCGACGCCGGCCGCATCGAGCTCGCTGTCCACTCCCACGGGTCCACCCCGAGTTGACTTCCAGCGTTCCGGCCCGCCGCCTCAGCCGCCGCGCGCTTCTTGCCGGCGGCATCGCCGCCGCCGGGGCCGTGGGTGCCGGAGCTATCGTCCTTGCCAGCCGCGCGGGCTCGGGATCAACGGAACAGGCCACGCCTTCGCACACACGCACTCCCCGCCCGGCTTCGCCAACACCCGCGCCAGCCCCAACGCCGACTCCCGTTCCCCGGGGCGGCGTCATCCGGCTCGCGGCGCCGGCCCGGTTCAACTTCGATACCTTCGATGCACAGCGCACCGGCGAACCGTCGGTCGTCGAGGTACTCGGCCGCACCCACTCCCGGCTCCTCCAGTGGGTCGACCTCCACGCCCCCACTCTCGGCCCCGATCTCGTCGCCCGCTGGGAGCAGCCCGACGCGCAGACGCTCATCCTCCATCTCGATCCCGCCGCCCGCTGGAGCCCGGCACCCGGGTTCCCCGGGCGCTCCGTTACCTCGGACGACGTGGTCTTGCACCTGCTCCGTGCCCTCGAAATCGCCAGGAACGGCACCGCACCCCTTGCCCAGCGCTACCAGGACTACACGACTTTCGACCGCGTCCACTCCCCATCTTCCGGCCTTGTCAGCATCGCGTTCTCGTCGCCCGACCCATTCGCCCTCGAGACTCTCGCTGGCGAGTTTGCCCTCGTCCAGTCCCCCGAAGTTGTCGCGGCACTCGAAGCCGACCCTTCCGGCATCGACCCCGGTCGCGTCGTCGGCTCCGGCCCGTTCCGCTTCGACGGTACCCGCGATGGCTCGCTCGTGTTCCTCCCTTCGCCCGGCGGCCATCGCCCCCCGGTCGCTTTCGACGAGCTCCACGTCGGCGAGCCGTTTGACCTCGTCGCTCGCTTCGCCGGGAACGAGCTCGACGAGGTCATCACCCGCGACCGCCGCGAAGCCGAGGCGGTCCGCGCCGGCGGCCTCGCCGAGGAGTACCCTCGCTTCGAGCGCGAAGTCGTGATGTCCTCCCTCGATGCCGGCGCGCCCCCCTGGAACATCCCGACCATCACCGCGGCCCTCAGTGGCGCCCTCAACCGCTTCCGCCT
>JAHDWR010000107.1 GCA_023382755.1 Dehalococcoidia bacterium | reverse complement strand
AGCACCCGCTGACGGACATCGGCATCGACCGGTTCCTGGACGACGCGCGCAAGGCGGGGCTGATCTGAGGAGGGTGGGAGGAGCCTGCTCTCCGCCTGACGAGTCGCGGTTACCGGCGCCGGGCGAGCACCACGAGGCTGCCCGACAGGGCCATCACGAACCCGCCCAGCAGGACCGCCCATGTCCGATCCGCGGGCCGCGCGGCGCCCGGGCTGTCGCCCACATCCGGAGGCCCCGGAGGAGTCTCGATCCGCTCGATGTAGCGGGTCGCGAGCGTCGCGAAGAAGCCAAATTCAGCGAATTCGGCCTGCAAGGCACTGACTTCGAAGAGCGGCCCGCCGCAGCTCTCCAACGGGATGCGCCGCGTCACCGTGAATGTGCCCGCGCCGTCGGCGGACAGGGTGACCCCGGAGGTTTCGCCGTTGAATTGCACCGTGACCCGCTCCCCCGGCGCGAACCCGGACCCGCTGAGCTCTACTGTCTGGCCGCAGTAGGCCGGGGTGTGCGAAGCCGAAATCGCGGGCGCTGGGATCGGCGTGCGGATGTCCGGGGCCAGCTCCGCGCCCGCAACCTCAACCAGCGCGCCGAGACTCGCGGAAACGGCCGGCCGCTCCACGGTGAAGATGGAGTACGCCACGGTCCAGAGGGTACCGGGCGGCGAACCGCAGCCCGTGATTGGTCCCGTAGCGGAAGCCTCAAACTCGCCACCGGGGCCGACCTGGACGACCGCGAGCAGCGAACCCCAACGCTCCCGGATGGCGTATTCGCCTGCTGGGAACCGTGTCCCGCGGAACGTCACGCGCTCACCGCAGGTGACCACCGCCGGGTCGATGGTGAGCAGCGGGGCCTCCGGGTTGGCGTCGGCGACGAGTTCGGCCAGGCGCACGGCCTCGGTGTAGGTTCGGTCGGCAGTCTCCGGAGGCGCGTCGGCCGAGAACATCATGACCCAGGCATCGGCGCGGAGATCGGCTTCGCCATCCTCGTCTTCGAAGAGGCCGATGATGACGTACTTGCCCTCGATGTCCTGGGGGAACTGGGGGCACATGACCGGGATGCCCGGTATAGGGATGCGGGCGGTGGCGGTCACCCGGGCGCCGTCCTCGACGCCGCGGTAGCCCCGGACGACGTCGAAGGTCATCGCGTGGGTGGTGTAGACGCTGTCGGACGACTCGGCGGGGCCGACCAGCGCGACGCGCCCTTCGAGGATGACCTTCGCCGAGAGCATCACTTCATGGCCGGGCGGGCCCGAGCAGGCGGCCGCCTGCCTGGTCCCTGTGGTCGTTGCGTAGAGTGCCGCCCCGAGAAGCACCACCAGTACTGTCGCCGCACGCGCCATCGCTCTGCCTCCGCGTCTTCGCCAACACAATAAACGACGGCGTCAACTCGCCGGTTCCCGTCGACCGGCGGCGCGTATCATCCTGCGCACCTCAACGTTTGCGAGTTTGCCCATGCCCGGCGTCATCGCCCTGCTCGACTCTACGTCCACTGCCCGCGTCGAGTCGCTGTGGGACGAGATGGAGCGCCGCTTCGGGGTGGCCAAAGGCTTCCCCGGGGGTGTGCCGCACGTGACCTTTCACCTGAGTACCTACGACGTTGAGCCGGGGGCCACGGCTGTGGTCGGACGCGTCGCGGCGGAGACGGCGCCGTTCGCGTTGTACAGCTCGGGCGCGGGGGTGTTCGGCGGGCCATCGCCGATCCTGTTCGCGAACGTGGCGCGCGCGCCCGCGGCGGCCAGCCTCGCCGCCCGCCTCGACGCTGAGCTGATGGCGGCGGGCTACCCGTCGACCGACACGTACTACACGCCCGAGCGCTGGATCCCCCACATCACGCTCGCCCAGCAGAACCTCGCGGGCGCTGACCCCGGGGCGGTTCTCGCCTGGCTTGCGGGGCAGCCACTGGCGTGGGAACTGGCGATCACGTCGCTTTCCATCGCCCGGGAGACGCCCACCAGCGCCGAGATCCTGGCAACGTTCCCGCTCGGAGGACGGTGATCAGATCAGCCCGGCGAGGGCGCGAGGGAGGGCGAGCTGCGGTTCGCCGATGCTGCCGTGGTCTTCGAAGGTCCAGAGGGCGCTCAGGACTGACTGGCAGAAGCCCCAGGCGATGAGGCGCTGGCGGTCGAGGCCGAGGATGCCAGCGAACTGGTCGATGCGCCGCAGGGTGAGGGCGCGGATATCGGGGCCGGCGTCCAGGCGGTTATAGAGGTAGGGGCCAATCTCATACGCGGGTTCGCCGGCGAGTCCTTTCGGGTCGATGGCGAGCCATGGCTCGCGGGTGGCCGAAAGGATGTTGTAGTGGTGGAGGTCGCCGTGGAGGAGTACAGGCTCGCTCTGGCTGGCACAGAGGTCGAAGTAAAGGCGTGAGGCGGGCTCGAAGAGTTCGGCCGGGAACGAGCCGCCGCCGTCGCCGTAGCGCTCGCGGACACGTCCGAAGGCCCGGCCCCAGCGTTCGATGGTGGGGAAGGAGTGGTCCGGGGGCAGGGGGCGGAAGAGCCGCTTCATGACGCCGGCCGCGATTTCGGTGGCGGCGGCATCGTCTTCGAGGGTCGCGAGGGTTTCGCCGGGTTCGAGGCGTTCGAGGAGGAGGGCGACGACGGTGTCGTCGGCATCGAGGAGGCGGCAGACGCCGCGGCCGTCGTAGTGGCGGAGTGCGGCGGCCTCGGAGACGAACTCCTTATCGGGTGGTGCGAGCTTGAGGACGACCGGGGTGCCGCCGGGCAGTTCGGCGCGGACGACGTAGGCGTAGCCGACGTAGGGGAAGGTGTCGCCCAGCGTGAGGTCCCAGCGGCGGCGGACGCGTTCGAGGGTCGCGGGGAATGCGGATATCCATTCGCGTCCGGTGTCGCCGTAGACATCGATGAGCTTGCGGGCGAGGTCGGGCTGGAGCACGAAAGAAGGGTACACGCACCGCCCGGGCCCCCGCCCCCGGTTCCGGCGTCATTTTCGATTCACGATTCATGATTCCCCACCCGAGCCCCGGCCCCGTGCGATGCGCTGGCCCGTCTGACTACTCGCAACTCGCAACTCGTTACTCCCAACTGTGATGGGGTTCACACGGGCTGAATTGGGCTCCGCCTTTCGGGTGAGCGCGGATTCATCCGGCAGTTGGGTGGAAGGAGCGGGGGGCGTGCCTACTATCTGCTCAACAAGGAACAGCGAGCGCGGGGAACCAGCCCCGCTGCAGGGAGGCACATGAAATGGAAGCGACGATCATCGACATCACCACCAGCGCCCAGGTGGAGGCTCACGCCCACCACTGGGTGATCGAAGAGGCGAGCGGCCCCGTCTCGAACGGGCGGTGCAAACGGTGCGGTGCCACGAAGGCCTTCAAGAACTGGCTCGAGGACACCGATTTCATCACGAACGAGGAGCACCGGCTGGCGGCGTAGTTCCCCTCAGCGCCCCGGCTCTGCCTCTTTCACTGCGAGGCACGGAGATCCCCCGCTCCGTGCCTCGTTTGGCGTCCCCGGAGTCACCAGCCAAGGCCGAGGATGACGCCGGCCCAGGCGGCGAGCAGCACGACGACGATGCCCGGCCAGACCGCGCGGGCGAACCGGGGTCCGCCGGTCGCGAAGGCCAGCACGGCTTTCGTGATGGAGTTGGTTGTGAGGCCGGCGAGGATGGGGATGACGGCATCCTCCGCGGGGACCTTGCCGGAGGCCACCAGCGAGGCGACGGAGATGGCGGCGGAATGGGTATCGGCGAATCCGGCGACGGCGGTGGAGAGGGTAAGGCCGGCGTCCCCGAGCCAATCGTGGAGGGCGGCCGAGACCAGGAGGATGGCCGTGACGGTTGCCGCGAACACGATCGCGGTTTTCGGTTCGAAGGCGCGGCCGGCGGCGGCCTCGACCTCGGAGCCATCGCGGAGGGCCCGGAGCGCGAAGACCGCTCCGTAGGCACCCGCGGCGAGGCCCGCGGCGACCATCGCCGGGGCGATTTCGCGAAGTACCGGCGGGCTCGTGGCACCGACAACGATGACCATCTGGACGATGGTGGCGACGCTCGAGAGGACGGCGGCGGCGACGGCGGGCCAGAGGAGCGCGGGCTCGCGGCGGGCGCGGGCGCCCATGGCGCCAATGGTGGCGGAGCTGGAGACGAAGCCCGAGGCGAACCCGGCCAAGGGGAGGCCGACGCGCGAGCCGAGCACCCGGTGGGAGATGTAGCCGGCGGCGCCGATGGCCATCACGATGACAACGAGCCGCCAGAGGACGAACGGATTGAAGACGCCGTACGGCCCGATAGGCTCGTGCGGGAGCAGGGGCAGGACCACCAGCGCGGCGGCGGCGAAGAGCAGGCCGTCGTGGATCTCCTGTTCGGTGAGCACCTGCTCGACGAGGCGGTGGAGCTGGGAGCGGACCGCGAGGAGGATGGTCACCGTCACGGCGAGCCCCGCTGCGATCTGGGGTTCGCGCTGGGCAAGGGCGCCCAGGAGGAAGGCGGTGAGCAAGGCGACTTCGGAGGTGAGGCCCGGGTCGGTACGGTCGCTGAGCGCGTAGGCGATGAGGACGGCGGCGGCGACGAAGGCGAGTGCGACCGCGAGGACGGCCATGCTGCCGATGACCATGCAGATGCCACCGAGGAGCGCGACGAGGGCGAAGGTGCGGATGCCGGCGGGAGCGCGGCCGGGCCCGGAGCCCTTGTGCCGTTCGCGTTCGACGCCCATGAGGAGGCCGATGCTGAGCGCGACGGCGAGACGCCACCCTTCCTGGTCGAACGAGATGCCGCCGAGGTTCACGGGCAGACCCGCGCCGGGGGCGCGGCGGTGTGGGGGCGGGCCATCAGAACCAGCCGCGGCGGTGGAAGATATAGGCCATGGAGCCGGCCATCGCCGCCATCGCGGCCATCATTGCGGCGAAGCCCCAGTTGCTGTGAAGCCCGGGGATGTCATCGAAGTTGGTGCCGAAGATGCCGGTGATGACGGTGGCGGGGAGGGCAAGGGCACCGACCACAGCAAGTACTTTCATCACCTCGTTCATCCGGTTGTTGAGCGCGCTCATGTAGGTGCCGAGGGCGACTTCGGCGTCCTCGCGGAGTTCCTCCAGGGCCATGTCGACGCGGACGAGGTGGTCGTAGATATCGCGGAAGTAGACCTGGTTCGAGGGCTGGACGAGGTGGATTTCGCCGCGGCCAAAGCGCAGCATCAGGTTGTGTTCGGGGACGATGAGGCGGCGCACGCGGCCGGCGAGCGAGCGGAGTTCGAGGACGCGGTGGTGGTCCACGCCGCTCACGCCTTCGACGACGATGCGGTCTTCGATGGCGTCGAGCTCTTCGCTCATGGCGCTGATGCGGGGAATGATGGCGTCGACGCTGCGGTCGATGATTTCGTACATCAAGCCATCGACGCCGGGGCGGATGTTGACGCCCTCTGAGATCGCGCTGGCGACCTCCGAGATGGAAGGCGGCGCCTCGGGGCCGTCGTGGTAGGAAATGAGGAAGCCGGCGCCGAGGAAGAGGTCGAGTTCTTCCGGTTCGGGCTGCGCCGATTCGGGCACCATGGCGGCGACGACGATGAAGACGTGGTCGCCGAAGTCATCGAGCTTGGGTGTGTGGACGTAGGGAGAAAGGCAGTCTTCGATGGAGAGCGGGTGGAGGCCGAAGCGCTGGCCGAGGGCTTTCAGGAAGTCCGCGTCGCCCCGGTCGAGGTCGTACCAGCGTGGTGCGTCGGTCCCGGTTTCCGTTTCGCGCCAGCGCTCATCGATGTACGACCAGATCCGCATGGGTGGATGGTACGGCAAAGCGCCGCGAGTGAGGATTACTGGCGCCGATGCGGTCCGGGCCGGCGGCGCTACTTCAGCAGCGGGTCGAGCAGCTTCTTCCAGTCGTCGAAGGTCTCGGGATTGGCGCCGAGGACTTCGCCATTGATGCGGAAGGAGGGAGTCCCGCGGAGGCCCAGGGAGTTGGCCTCGCGGAGGTCGGCCTGGACGACGTTGAACGCCGCGTCGCCGGCGGCGCAGGTTTCGAAGGCGGCCGAATCCAGGCCGGCATCGGCGGCGATGGTGCGCAGGTTTTCGGGGCCGAAGGCGACACCGAGGCCAGGGCCGGACTTGTTGTTGGCTTCGGCCTGGGCGATGAAGAGGAGTTTGTGGTACTCCCAGAACTTGTCCTGTTCGGCGGCACACTGGGCGGCGATGGCGGCGAGCCCGGTGACCTGCTGCAGCGGGAAGTAGCGATAGACGAAGCGGACTTTGCCGCGAGCGACATAGTCCTCGAAGAGGTTCGGTTCGATGGTGGCGGTGAAGTGGAGGCAGTGGGAGCAGCCGAAATCTTCAAAGGCTTCGACCACAACGGGGGCGTCGGCGCGGCCGATAGCGGTGCCATCGGCGAGGTCGAGGGGGATGGTGGCGCGGGCAATGAGCTGGCCGTGCTCGGAGCGGGGGCCATCGGCGGATGCGGTGGTGGTGCTTGTCGCGGCGCTGGTGGCGGTGGGCGCGGACTGGTCGTCGTCGCCGCCGCACGCGGCAAGGAAGCCGGCGGCCAGGAGGACCAGGGCGCCGAGACCGGCCCGGCGGGCGGTGTTACGCATCGAGAAAGGCATTCACATGTCCCATGAAGGTTTCGAACTGGTCGTGGTGGACCCAGTGGCCGGCATCCTCGACTTCGATGGAGCGGTAGTTGTGGAAGGCGCTGAGGTCCATGCGGCCGGAGCGCGAGCCCCAGCTTTCCTTGCCCCAGAGGATGAGCATGGGGCAGGTGATCTGGTTCCAGAGGTCGCGGGCGTCTTCCATGTTGAACTCATAGGGAGACCCAGCATGCGTGTAGTTGTCGAATTTCCAGGTAAAGCCGCCCTCGGTCTGGCGGACGCCGTGTTCGGTGAGGAAGCGGGCAAGCTCGGGGGAGAGATGGCGGTTGGCCTCACGCATGCGGCGGGTGGCGTTGTCGATGGTGGGGTAGGTGTGCAGGGTGCGGCCTTCGAGGCGGTGCATGCTTTCGATCCAGGCGCGCATGCGTTCGTGTGCGGGGCGGCGTTCGCGCTGCCAGCCAAGCCCGCCGAGACCTTCGATGGTGATGAGTTTGGAGACCTTTTCCGGGAAGGTGCCGGCGTACTGGAGCGAGACGCCCCCGCCGAGCGAGTGCCCGAGAATGGTGTAGGGCGCGCGACCGATGGCCTCGCCGAGGGCATGGATATCGAGGGCGTAATCGATGATCGAGTAGTTGCCGCCGATGGCCCAGGCGGAATCGCCGTGGCCTCGCAGGTCGGGCGCGTAGACGCAGTAACGGCTGGCCAGGGCCTCGGCGGTGCGCTGCCACGAGCGGGCGTGGTCGCGTGTGCCGTGGATGAGGATGATCGGCGGCAGCGCCTCATCGCCCCAGACGAGGTAGTGCATGTCGAGGCGCTGCGAGCTGTAGTAGCGCGACACGGGTTCCATGGCGGTTAGGGTACAGGGAGAAGTGCGAAGGGCGGAGTGCGAAGTGCGGAGTGGCCGGGCGGACTATCGGCCGGCCAGGACGTAGCGGGCGATGAGCGGGTTGGCGGCGCGCTGGATATCGAGGATGGCGCGCTCGGGCGACCCCTGCGGGAAGAGGACGAAATCGGCCTCGGTGCGGGTGCCGAGCGCCGCGCCGGCAGCCTGGAGCGCACCGTAGATGGCGTGGGCGGTGGCGGCGAGGGCCCGTTCGACATCGATGAGCCCGGGAACGGCCGAGAGATAGGCGAGGGGGTCGCGCAGGTGGGGCCCGGCGGCGAGGGGGCTGCCGCCGTGGGCCAGCCCCCAGTGCAGATGGGGGCCGGTGCTCAGGCCCGTTGAACCGACCAGCCCGAGGCCGTCTCCGCGCTGGAGGTACTGGCCGGGCAGGACATCGATGCGCGAGAGGTGGGCGTAGAGCGTTTCCCAGCCGCCGGCATGGGCGAGCGCGACGTATTTGCCAAACACGGGGCTTTCGGCTGCGGCGCGGACGAGCCCCGGGGCCGGCGCCCGGACCGGCGTGCCCGTGGGTGCGCCGATATCGACGCCGGTGTGGCCGCCGGCGTGCTCGGGGATATCGCGGGCGGCGAAGCGGGAGGTGATCGCGCCACTCAGGGGGAGGCCGGTAAAGGCGCCGGCGCCCGCGATGGCCGGGCCGAGTGTAATGTCTACCATAGTCGGGAGGGTTACAGATCTGGACGCGAGCTCAGAGGGGCGAGTGGCGCAGCCGGGGGCGGACGCCTTCTATCCGGGAACTCCCTCATAGGCGAGGATCCCGGGAATGACGAAACTCCTCGAAATGGGGACAGGGCTGCCCGCGCATGTCCGAAGCTGACACCGCCCCGCTGAACCACCGCGACCTCCTCCTGGAACTCGCCCTGCTCGTGAACGAGCGGGGTTCGGTGGAGGAGATCTTCGCGTCGCTCGCCGGGCGGCTGCTGGAGGCGGCGGACTTCGACCTCACCTCGCTGTTCGTTGTCGATACGGACCCGCGGTATGTGCGGGCGGTTGCGTCGTTTCCGTTCGAGGTGGGCCGCGCGGTGGCGGGCGCGCGATTCCACGAGGAGACGGTGGGCCTGGGGCTGATCGCCGAGGTACGGGACGGCCTGGACTTCCCGACAGCGGAGATGCCGGCGCTCGAAAGCGCGCGGAACCTCCACGAGGCGGGGTTGGAGCGGGCCTGGGTGACCGCGTTGCGGGACAGCGGAGAGACGCACGGGATCTTCCTGACCGCGCGGCGGAGAGACGAACCCTTCGGTCCGGGGCAGCTGGAGTTTCTGCGGGCGGTAGCGCGGCTGCTGGCGACGGCGGTGCGGCAGGAGCGTGACCTGCGGGACGCGCGGCTCGCGGCGGAACGGGCGCGGGCGGCGAACGCGCTCTCGCTCGCGCTCAACACGGGCGATGCCGCGGCGGAGGTTTTCGGGAGGCTTACGGAGATCCTGGGGGAGGGGATCGAGTTCGACTATGCCTCGCTCATCCTGAAGCAGGGCGGGCGCAACGTGTTCGCCGGGGAGATGCCCGAGGCCCTGCACGCGCAGTTCGATATGGCCGAGCACGGCGATGTCGTCCAGCAGGTGGTGGACAACGGGGGCCTGACGGAAACGCGCACGGACCGGGTGGGGCCAATGGCGGAGCGCCTGCATGCGGCCGGGATCATCCGGATCGTTGACGCGGCGTTGATGCACGCGGGAGAGCCGCTCGGGATCATTTCTTTCGGGCGGCGGAGCAACTTCGCGTTCTGCGCGATGGAGCGGGAGTTCATCTCGCTGGTCGCGAACATTTTCGGGCAGGCGCTGGCGAACCAGCGCCGGTTCAGCCGCACGGAGGCGGCCGCAGCCCGCTCGCATGTGCTGAACGAAGTGGCGCTCCTGTTGCACCAGGGGGAGCGCATCGAGGCGATCTTCCAGCGTCTGCTGGACCTCATCGACGTGGCGCTGGAGATCGACTACGTGGGGTTCCTGGAGCCCGGGGAGGTGCCGGGGACCATGCGGATGGTCGGTTCGCGGCCAGAGCTGGTGCGCCCCGCGGGCACGATCGCGACGCTGGAAGAGCTGCGCATGGACCTCCTGGACGACGCCCCGAGCGCGGTGGTCCAGTACCGGGTAGACCGGCAGGTGGACCGTTCGCCGTTCAACCAGGTGATGCACCGGCACGGGATGCGGCGGGTGGTGTCGATCCCGATCCGGCGGAATGGGAGACTGCTGGGGTTCCTCTCGCTGGCCCGGCGCCGGGAGGAGCGCTACGACGCGGACGAAGTGGCGTTCCTGGAGACGCTTTCGGCCATGCTGGGGCAGGCGACGGTAAACCAGCAGCGGCTGGCGCGCGCGCAGGTGGCTGCCGCGCGGGCGCGGTTGTTGAACGACGCGTCGCTCCTGCTGAACACGGGGCAGCCTGTCCGCGCCATTTTCGACCAGCTGTTGCCGCTGCTGCACGAAAGCGTGGAGTTCGAGTACGTCAGCCTGTTCGAACCCGCGGAGGCACCCGGGTACTTCCGCCGGGTTGCGCGCGAACCAGAGGGCGTGGGGGCCGACGACCTCCAGACGGAGGAGTCGCTGGGGATCCCGCAGCTGCGCGCCGGCGGCGAGGGGATCATGAGCTACCGGTTCGACCGGACGAACCCGGGGGTCCAAACGGCACGTGTCCTGCACGAGGCGGGCTTCGTGCGCGGCGCTTCGGCGATCATCGAAATCGAGGACCGGGTGGAGGGGTTTTTCACGGTGGCCCGGCGGAGGGACATCGGCTTCACGGCCGACGAGCGGCGATTCCTGGTGACGCTGGCACGGATGCTCGCCCAGGCGATCACGAACAGGCGGCGGCTGGAGGAGTCGTTGCGGGCGGCGGCCCGGTCGCGGCTGTTGAGTGAGATCGCGGTGTTGTTGAACCATGGAGGGCCGCCCGAGGCGTTCTTCCAGCGGCTGGCCGACCAGTTCAAGGAGGTGTTCCCGTTCGACGGGATGGTGTTGCTGGTGGCCGAGGGGCGGCGCCGCCTCCGGGTGATCCAGAGCGTCCGCAAGGTGTTCGCGGCGGGGAGCGTCCTCAGCGTGGATGACCTGGGCGAGGTGATGCTCGCGCGCCTGCTGGAGTCGGACGTCGTCGAAGGTACGATGAGCGACCTGGATGGGCCGGTCGCGGTCCGTTCGCGCGAAGCCGGGATGCGCCGGGGGGCGACGGTGGCCCTCCACCATGATGGGTCGGCGCTGGGCTACCTCCTGATGGGGCGGAAGGAAGACGAACCGTTCACGGGGGAGGAGTGCGCGTACTTGCAGTTGCTTGGCACGCTGCTGGCCCAGGCGATTGCCAACCACCGGAAGGTGGAGGAATCGCGCGCGGAGGCGATCCGGAGCCAGGTGCTTTCGGAGCTGGCGGTGCTGTTGCAGGGCGGCAACAGCGTGCAGGACCACTTCGACCGGCTCTCGGAGCTGCTGCTCCAGGCGGTGGGGTTCGACTTCATTTCGGTCACGCTGCCGGACCCGGCGACGGGCGGATTCACGGCGTCGCGCTCGGAGGACCTGCTGCTGGACGGCGAGCCGGTGCTGTTCGAGCCAGGCGGGATCGACGTGGTGCGGAGCGCGCGGGGCGGGATCACGCAGTACCGCACGGACCACGTGGAGGGGCGGGCAGTCCCGGCGGCGCTTGCGCGGGCAGGGTTCCAGCGCGGGGTCACGGCGCTCATTCCCAGCCCCGAGGGGCCGGAAGGGCTGCTGACGATCGCACGGCGTGACGACCTGCCCTACACGGACCGCGACATGACCTTCATCGAGCTGGTGGCGGCGCTGCTCGGGCAGGCGGCGGCGAACCACCAGAAGACGCATGCCCGGGAGGCGGAGGCGCTGCGAAACCGCATCCTGAGCGAACTCGCAATCCTGCTCAGCGACGGCGAACCGGTGGAGGCCCACTTCAACCGGCTGCGCGAGCTGCTGCTCGAAGGCGTGGGCTTCGACTA
>JAHDWR010000106.1 GCA_023382755.1 Dehalococcoidia bacterium | reverse complement strand
GTGCCGCCGGAGAACAGCCGCCAGCTCGCCGGGGCCATCCCGGGCGCCAGGCTGCGGCTCATCCCGCGGTGCGGCCACCTGCCGATGCTCGAACAGCCGGGCGAGGTCGCCCAGGCGGTCCTCGATCTCTTGTCCCCCTAACCCAGGAGCTGCGTGTACCGGAGCTTCATCCAGTCGCCCTTGTGGCGATACTCCGCGGGAGTAGAGAGCGTGCCCTTGCGCCCGGTTTCGCGGGCATAGGCGAGGTTCAGGGCCGCGTGATGGTTTTCGCCTGCCCGGTGCCGTTTGGCTCGTTCCCGGGCGGCCCGGTTGGTCCACGTTCGGCAGTATTCGATGGCGTCCTGCAACTCCCCGGCGATGTCGACCACCTCGACTCGTGGAGCTTCGAATACCGGTGCCTGTGCCCGCGGGGGCGGCGCGGCCACGCCGAACATCGTGAGTTGCTGCCCTTCGATGAAGCGCCCGGTCTCGTCGAGGTAGGCGTCGCCCGCCTCCTCGACGTCCAGGATCTCGGCGGCGGTCCGCTCTTCTTCGGTGGCGGCGGGCGGTTCTTCGTCCTCCAGGAGTTCGGCCGAGACCTCGTCCCCGCCGGCGTCCTCGTGCCGGAGCGCGACCGGCGGCGACTCTCGCTCCAGGTGTTCGATGATTGAGGCCAGCCGGGGATCGCGCCCGATGAAGACGTTGAGGACATTCTGGGCCGCGGGCAGGGCGTGGTTGTAGCGCAGCCCCCGGCCGAGCTGCTGGATGACCGGCTCGCGGCTGAACACCGCATCGAGTTTGAGGAGCACGCTGACCGTCGGCGCATCGAAGCCTTCGCTGGCCTTCTTCACCTGGATGAGCACGTCGTACTTGCCGGCGTGGAAGTCCCTCAGCCGGCGGTCGTTTTCGGCGTCGCTCAGGTCCTCGCCGCTGTGCACCACGGCGCAACGCAACGAAGGGTGCCACCGCCCGAAGACGCGAAAGAGGTGGTTGGCGTGTTCGGTAGTAGCCGCGAAGACGAGGCCCTGGTGTTTGCGCGGTGTGATTTCGTTCTTCCGCTGGAGCGTGACGGCGAACTCTCGGACGAGTGGCTGCACGTAGTCCTCGTTCCAGCGGAGTTGCTGGCGGACGCACCGCTGGTCGAAGTCCGGCAGTTCGGCCATCTCCGAGGCGGTGAACTCGTAGACTTCGCCCTCGGCGTTGCGGAGTTCGACGGCGTAGTCCTTCATCTGCATGTTGAGCCGCTTCAGGATGCCGCCTTCCTTCCACGCCTGCCGCATGGTCACGTGGAGCAGCGGGTCGATCACCTTCCCATCGAGCTCATCGTCGTAAACATAACGGGCGCCGGCCAGCGGATCGCGGTCGAGCCGGATCGGCGTTGCGGAGAGCAACAGGGTGCTCCGGACGGGGAGCTGGGCGAGCGCCTGGGCCCACTGGCCGCGTTCGCCCAGGTGGTGCGCCTCGTCGCAGACCAGGTGGACGCGCCGCCCGCGGCACAGGCGGGCGTAGCGTTGCGGGGCAGCGGCGACCTGCTGGTAGCTCGCCACGATGAAGTTGGCCGCGGTAGCGCCAATACGGTCGAGGGATGCGTTTTCGGCGAGGATCTTGCGGATGCTGCGGGTGCTCCCGATCACGGTCAGCGCCTTCTCGACGCCGTTGTACACCTGGGTGCGGAGGACATCCGTGGGCGTGAGGTAGAGGCAGGTATCGGCTCCGGCGATGCCCGCGGCGACTTCGAAGGAACCGACGCCGATCACGGTCTTGCCATAACCAACTGGCACGACCACGAGCTCCGAGTCCGACCCTGAGCGGAGGGCCTCGGAGAAACGTTTCAGAGCCTCGGATTGGCCGGGGCGAAGCCGGAGGCGGGCAGCGTTGGTGACGCTCACAGGTTGATCACAGTTGTCCGCAGGGAAGTGATTTCAGCCTAGGCGTGCGCAGGCCCCGGTGTCACCACCAGGGCTCGCGACAAGTCGTGATGGAGGTTACGCGTCAGTCGCTGGAAGCGAGCGGGATGAAGGCCCGGTACTGGTACACGGGGCTAACGCCGCCGGCGCCGCTCGGGCTGGCCGTGGCGGAAGGTTCTCTTTGCAGATAGGGGGCGGCCATCCAGCCGGCGCCGCTCGGGGTTTGCACCTGGATCCAGGTCATCCCGGCTGACGTGACGGGCGAGCCGATAACCGTGGTGCTTGTGCCGTGCGGCACGCAGGTGATCACGTTGCCAACCGGCTCGGAACGCAGGTTCAGGCATTCGCCGGGGGTGTGCACCCGGGCGCGGTCGCCTGCCTGAAAGCTTGCCGCCGGAGTTGGCGCGGGCTGGGCTGAGCGGGCGGTGGCGGAAGGCGCGGCTCCCGCGGCGATGCGGTAGATGTGGAAGTTGAGCCCCCGCGCGGACGCCAGCGCCGCCGGGTTGTAGCCGGGCCGCAGCCGCACGATGCCGTCCCACTGCTGGTTCGAGTCGATGACGTCGAACGTGCCGTCGCCGTTGGCCTCGAGGATGATCGCGGTGTGGAGGCCGGCGTAGTCGGCATCGGGGCTCGTCCACGAGTCACTGGCGATCTGGACGATGTCGCCGGGGCCGGCTTCAGCGGCGCTGACCTCGATGGCTCCAGCCTCGAAGTAGCCCGCCCGGTAGTCGAAACCTACGGTTTGGCCGGTCGCTTCGGCGACGACCTTCTTCATCCACTGCCAGCACTCGCCCTGCCAGGACCCGAGGTCCTGGATGGCACGCTCCGCGATGGCGCTGGATGGGGTAGTGGCGGTGGTCCGCTGGGCGAAACCGACCGCGGCGATGACGGCGACAAAGGCGACCAGGATGGCTGCCAGGGCCGGCCGGTGCGGGGACAACGGCATCAAAACACCTGCTTCAGTTTTCCTGAGGGCTTGGAGCACCCTAACTGACGTTTTCGGCTGGCACAACCCGGGTTTACCCAATCGTTGTCCATGGAGCAGTTCACAGTGCGACCTTCTTTATGATCGGCGGTGATTCTCGCTCCCGACAGGTCCCCCTCGTCCAGCGCTTGTCCACACAACAGTCTGGAGCCGTATGATCCGCCGCCATGACCGTCCCCACCCCCCTCCAAGGGCTTCGCGTCATTGAGTGTGCAGGCTGGAATGGCGTTCTGGCGGGGCGGCTTCTCGCCGACGCGGGCGCCGACGTGGTCCGTGTTGTGCCGCCGACAGGCGATCCTCTTTCGCTGGAGCCACCGTTCTTCGGCGCCCGGGGCCCTTCGATCCAGGAAACGTGGTACAACGCCGGCAAGCGCGTGCATCCGCTCGACCTGGCCTCTCCGGGCGGGAGGGCCGCGTTCCTGCGTCTCGTGGCCGGAGCCGACATCCTCATCGAAGACTGGGACCCGGGCGGCGCGCCAGTCACCGGCGAGGCACTGGCGGAGGCGAACCCGGCGCTCGCGCGGGTATCGGTCACGCCCATGGGCCTGGATGGCCCACTTGCCGGTTGGCGCGCCAACGACCTGGTTGCCAACGCGCTCTGTGGCTCGGCATCCGTCACCGGCAACGCATCCACGGCGCCAATCTCCGGCTACGGCAACCAGAGCCACCACACCGTCGGCCTCTACGCGGCGGTGTGCGCGCTCGTTGCTCACCGCTCGGCCCGCGCGAGTGGAGCGTTCCAGCATGTGGACCTCTCCGCCCACGAGGCGCTCGTGAGTTGCACCGAACAGGTGCTGATGGAGTGGTTCTTTCCGGAGGGCGTCTGGAAGACCAGCATCGCCCCCCGCCAGGGGAGCCTGCACTGGAGCGGCGCCTACGAGGTCTACACGGCCGCCGACGGCCATGGGGTGATGGTGACCGCGTCCCTGAAGTTGGCGGAGGTCCTCGTGCCGTGGCTGATCGAAGACGGCGCTGCCCAGGAACTTGGCGACAGCGAGAAGTTCCCGTCGGTCGTTTCGATGGTCCGGAACCTGCCGTACGTCATGAAGGTGTTGCGCGAGTGGGTCGAAAGCCGGAATGGCGAGGACCTGTTCTTTGAGGGCCAGCGCCGCCACCAGCCGTTCAGCGTTGTGTGGAACATCGAAGAGGCGCTGACGAAGAGTCCGCAGATCGCGGCCCGCGGCTACCTCCAGGACAGGGACATAGCGGGCTTTGGCACGATCCCGTTCCCTGGACGGTTCTTGAGGACATCCGCCGATGGCCCCCACCCGTCCCCGGCCTCTCCGGTCACCAGCGTCGACTGGCCGCGCCGGGAACGTCCGGGAGCAGGGCGGTCCGTGCACGCCTCACGGCCTCTTGAAGGCATCCGCATCATGGACTTCACGCATGTGCTCGCCGGTCCCTTCGGCACGCGCGTGCTCGGGGACCTGGGGGCCGATGTCGTGAAGGTCGGTACCGCCGCCCGTGGCGGAGGCGCCAATACGCCGGACCATCCCTACTACGTGTGCTGGAACCGCAACAAGCGCAGCGTGACGATCAACATGGCCACGGAGCAAGGCCGGGCTGTTGCGCGCCGCCTTGCTGCCAAATCGGATGTCATCATCGAGAACTTCAGCGCGGGTGTGCTCAGGCGCTGGGGGCTCGACAGGGAGTCGCTTGCCGGGACAACCCCGGGCATCAGCGTGATCTCCATGGGCGGCATGGGCCAGGATGGCCCGTGGCGGGACTTCGTCACCTACGCACCGACGATCCACGCCCTGACCGGACTGACGTACCTGACAAACCCGCCCGGCGAACACACGCTCGGCTACGGGTTCTCGCTCACGGACCACCTGAGCGGCCTGCTGGGCGCGTTTGCAGCGCTCCAGGCGCTGGAGCACCGCGACCGCACCGGCGCGGGGCTGGCAATCGACCTCTCCCAGTACGAGTTGGGGCTTGGCATCATGGCGCCGGCGCTCCTGGACTTCCTCGCGAACGGGACGAACCCCGAGCCGGTGGGCAACCGCCACCCGTTTGACGCGTGGGCCCCGCATGGGATCTACCGGTGTTCGGGCGATGATCGCTGGGTCGCAATCGCAGTCGGGGACGACCGGGAGTGGGCAGCGCTGGCAGAGGTCATCGGTGGCCCGGCCCTGGCCGGCGACCCGCGATTCGCCACGCACGCCGCGCGCATCGCCAACGCTGACGATCTCGACCGGACCGTGGAACAGTGGACACGATCGCGGGACCGCTACGAGGTGGCGCGTCTCTGCCAGTCGCTTGGGATCTGCGCTGGCCCGGTTCAAGACGCGGCCGACCTCACGGGGCGCGATGCCCAGCTCGCCGCGCGAGCGTTTTTCGGGACGACCGTCGCCGAGGGCAGGGGCGAATACGGGATCGACCGTTTCCCGGCCCTGTTCAACGGGCAGCGGCCAGCGGACTACGCAGGCGTTCACCAGACCGGCGCCGATACCTTCGCCGTGATGACCGAACTCCTGGGCCTGCCGGACGACGAGGTCGCTGAGCTCCTGGCGAGCGGCGCGCTGAACTGAGCGGCGCCCATACCGGCCGGTGTGCCGCGAAATGGCGGGATCCCCGGGGTCTCACCTCGTGCGTCGGGGTTTTTCCCGATCCTTTGGAGTTATCCGGCATGCGAAACTCCCCCTTCTGGTGGATACTTACAGCTGAAAGTCGCTCGCTTGTTGAACATGTGTTTGCCACTGACCGGCCTCGCCGCCGAACACATCGGCGGGACCCGCGAGTGCCGGCGCTCCCGGGGGCCCCGGGTGCGCCGGACTTCCCCGCGGCAGACGGCCGGACGATGACCAGGGTGGGCGCCCGCGAACCGGGATCCGCGGCACTGCCCGCCTCGTCGCCCGCGTTTCTCGCGACCGTTCTGGACCTCGCATCGGACGCGATCATCTCCGTGGACCTTGATGGGACGATCCTCCAGACGAATCGTGCGTTGTGCGAGATGTTCGACTATGGGCCGGGTGAGCTCGTGGGCAGACCGCTCGATGCACTCATTCCCGAGCGGTCCCGCGGGCGCCACCGGTCGCTCGTCGCGGCCTTCGCGGCTTCGGGCGCGGAGTCGGCGCGGATGGCTGCGAGGGCCGAGATTGCGGGCCTCCGCAAGGACGGGTCGACGTTCCCGGCAGAGGCCTCCATCGCCCGGATCGAGACGCCCGGCGGGCCGGTGCTGACGGCGGTCATCCGCGACCTCACGGCAATCCGGGAGGCCGAGGACGCGCTCCGGCGCCAGGAGACCCTGTTCCGGTCGGTGCTCGACGGGTCGGCGGACCTGATTGCGCTGGTGGACCGATCGGGCCGGTACCTGAACGCAAACGCCGCGCATGGCGAGGTTCTCGGGGTGCCGCCGGACTCGCTGAAGGGCACCGAGGCGCTGGCGCTCATCCACCCGGATGACCGGCAAGCGGCGGTCGCGTGGTTCCTCGGGCACACCTCCGGGACGAGGGAATCGCACAAGACCCTCCGGCTCAGCACGGCCGACGGTCTGGTCCGCTGGTTTGAGATCCGCGTGACCGTGGTGCCCGGGGGCGCTGGCCAGGACGATGCCGTCCTCCTGGTTTCCCACGATGTCTCGGACCGGATTGCTGCCGAGGAGCACCTCCTGGAAAGGGAGGCGATGTTCCGGGCCACGTTCGAACAGGCCGCCGTGGGGATGGCTCATGTCGGCCTGGACGGTTCGTGGCTCATGGTGAACCAGCGGCTCTGCGACATCACCGGGTACAGCCGCGCCGAACTGCTGGACATGAAGTTCGCGCAATTGACCCACCCCGACGACCTGGGCGCGGACCTGGACGCGCTGGAAGCAGTTGTCGCAGGCGAACGCCAGACTTTCTCGGCAGAGAAGCGCTACATCCGCAAGTCGGGCGAGACGGTCTGGGTACACGTCACCATTTCGCTCCGGCGGCAGGAAGACGGCACGCCGCTGCACTTCGTAGTCGTGACCGAAGACATCACGGAACGCAAGGCGACCGAGGCGGCTGCCGCCGCGGCGCGCGCGACCACCGAGGCGTCACTCGCGCTCCTGCAGGCAACCATGGACGGGCTTGCCGCCCATGTGGCGGTGGTCGATGAGCGCGGCACGATCATCCAGGTCAATCGCGCCTGGCGGGACTTCGCCGCGAAAGCTGGCGAGGCCGGGGCGCCCGGTGACATCGGGGCGAACTACCTGGAGTGGTGTGATCCCCAGACCCGTGAGGCGCTGGCCGGGGTGCTCTCGGGTAGCCGTGCGGAGTTCCGGCGGGAGTCTTCGTGCTGCGCCGGCGAGGACCTGATGTGGTTTGTTGTGACGGCCGCCCGCGCCGAGGGTCTGAAGGGTCCGCTGGCGGTCATCGCCCACGAGGATGTCACCGAACTGAAGAACGCCCAGCGGGACCTCGAACGTTCCGCGGCCGCCCTGGCGGTCTCACTCAGTGCAATCGCGCTTACAGATACGGATGGCCGGCTGACCTACGTGAACCGCGCATTCGCGCGGATGTGGGGGTATCCGGGCGAACAACCCATCCTGGGCCGGCCGCTCACGGACTTCTGGGCCGAACCCGGGCGCGTGGGCCAGGTCATCCGGTCGCTGCGGATCGATCGATCGTGGACGGGGGAACTCCGGGCCAGGCGCCGCGGCGGGGAACCCTTCGTCGTTCAGGTCTCCGCGACGGAGATCACCGACGAGAGCGGCGAGCCGAAGGGCACCATGTTCTCCTGCATCGACGTCTCCGACCGGACTCTTGCCGAGGACGAGCTCCGGCGCAGCCAGGCGAGCCTGAGCCGGGCCCAGGAAGTCGCCGGGATCGGGAACTGGGACTGGGACATCCAGACGAACGGCCTCTGGTGGTCGGACCAGATTTTCCGCATCTTCGGGCTCGAACCCCAGGAATTCGAGGCAACCTACCCCGCCTTCCTCGATCGCGTCCACCCGGATGACCGGCGCATCGTCGAGGAGGGTGTCGAGCGTGCCCTCAGGGGAGAGCGCTATTCGATCGACCACCGCGTGATCCGGGCGCATGACGGCCAGGTGCGGACCGTTCACGAAATCGCGGAGGTCGTTTTTTCGGATGAGGGTCGGCCGCTGCACATGATAGGCACAGTCCAGGACGTGACCGAGGCGCGCTCGATGCAGAACCAGCTGCGGCAGCAGCGCGATCTGCTCTCAGCCGTCGTCGGGGCTGCCCCCGTGATCATCCTCGCGACCGACCGGGAGGGGATCTTCACGCTTTCGGATGGGAAGGCGCTGGCGCGCGTCGGGTTCCAGCCGGGAGAGGTGGTGGGACGTTCGGCGTTCGAGCTCTATGAAGACCTGCCGGAACGCGCAGCCGCGATCAGGCGGGCCCTCGCCGGCGAGTCGGTCAACCTGCAGATCACGAACGGGATCCTGGTGTTCGATGCGTTTTACGGGCCGCTCTTCGGCCCTGACGGGGACATCGAAGGCGTGGTGGGCGTGGCCGTGGACATCACCGAGCGGGAACGCCTCCAGGAGCAGCTGGCCCAGGCGCAGAAGATGGAGGCGATCGGGAGGCTTGCCGGCGGGATCGCGCACGACTTCAACAACCTCCTCACCGTGATCCTCACGTATTCATCCCTCGCCCACGATGCGCTGCCGGAGCGTTCGCCCATTCGCGAGGATATCGACGAGGTCCTGAAAGCCAGCAAGCGCGCGTCCCAACTGACCCAGCAGTTGCTCTCCTTTGCACGCAAGCAAGTCGTCCAGGTGGAGACGTTCGACTTGAACCGCGCGCTCCTGGAGGTGGACCGCATGCTTCGACGGCTGCTCGGGAGCGATGTCGAATTCGTGATGCTGTTTGACGAGGAGGCGGCGCACATCCGCATGGACCCCGGGCAGTTCGAGCAGGTGGTGGTGAACCTGGTCGTTAACGCGCGCGACGCGACACCCCCGGGGGGCACCGTCACGGTGCGCACCATATCCCTGGACCTCTCCAACCCGGCCGCGGCACAGGCGCGCGGAGTGGAGCCGGGACGTTACAACGGGATCCGGGTTACCGACACAGGGACGGGGATGGATGAAGAAACGCTTCGGCGCGCGTTCGAGCCGTTCTTCACCACCAAGGGAGTGGGGAAGGGCACGGGCCTGGGGCTCGCAACCTGCTACGGCATCGCCCAGCAGGCCTCCGGGGCGATCTGGGTCGAAAGCGCACCTGGTTCAGGGACGTCGATTGCGTTCATCGCTCCCGCGGTCGAGGGCGAGGGCCGCCCCCAGGCGGGCAGGCTCGCAGGCGAGAACAGCCTGCCGGCCGCCAGCGTCCTGATTGTGGAAGATGAGACGCAGCTGCGCGCACTCGCCCAACGCGTACTGGAGATGGCGGGGATGCGCGTGACCACGGCTGCTGATGGCCAACTCGCCCTGCAGTCGGCGCTCGCCAATCTCGACGATATCGACCTTCTCGTAACCGACATCGTCATGCCGAGGCTGAGTGGCGTCGAACTCGCCCGCCAGCTGCTCGAACGCAAGCCGGGGCTCAAGGTGCTCTACATGTCGGGCTACGCCAGCGAGTTGCCGTTCCCCGGCCCCACATCGGGGCCATCGGTGGCGTTCATCTCCAAGCCATTCACGCCGACGCAGCTCATCGACACCGTGCACCGGCTGTTCGTCCCGCGGGAGTAGCACGCGGGAAGAGAAGGCGGAACCTTGGACAGGGCGCCTCAACTGGTATTCAATCCCCCGCATGATGAACGATCCAGGCCTGTTCGAGACGATCTACACCACCCGGGCCCTCCGCCGTTTCAAACCCGACCCGGTGCCCGACGAGGTGCTCTTCCAGCTGTTCGATGCTGCCATCCGCGCGTCCTCGGGCCAGAACGCGCAGGACTGGCGCTGGATCGTCATTCGAGATGGCGCGATAAAGCGCCAGCTCCGGGAGTGGGCGCTTGAAGGCTGGACGCGGTATTCGGCGCGCTACGGCACGGCAGAGGAAATCGCGGCACTGCCGCGCAACCAGCGGCTCTCGCTGAACAGCGTCCGGGACCTCGCGCATAGCCTGGACAGCGTCCCGGTGATCGTGGCGGTGCTCGGGATGAAAGGCCGCCACTCCACGCCCGGCGGGAGCACCTTCCCGGCGGTCCAGAACTTTCAGCTTGCGGCCCGCGCCCTCGGCCTGGGGAGTTCGATCTTCAACCTTCCGATGCGCGACCAGCTTTACGAGATGCTGGGCATCCCGGAAAACAACCAGCTCTACTGCCTCCTCCCGCTGGGCTACCCGACCGATAGACACGGTCCGCTGAACCGGAAGCCGGTGAAGGCCGTGGTGTTCGACGAGAAATACGGCGCTAGCTGGGCCTTCGCCGAGGGGCAACCCGAACGCGGGTGGGAGGACCGCTGGGTGCGGTAGGCAAGGCGTGTGGAGCCCGCCTTCAGCCCGGCCCGAGAAGGTCATCGAGCAGTGCGGCGATCCGTTGCCGGATGTCGTCGCGGATGCGGCGAACGACCTCGATGGGCTGGCCGGCCGGGTCATCCACCTGCCAATCGAGATAGCGTTTGCCGGGATAGACGGGGCAGGCATCGCCGCAGCCCATGGTGATAACCACATCCGCGGCGCGGACTGCCCCATCCGTCAGCGGTTTCGGGGACTCCCGCGACAGGTCGATTCCGAGTTCGGCCATCGCCTCGACCACGCGCGGGTTGATGCTCCCCGCCGGCGCGGAACCGGCCGACCACACGCCCACCCTGCCTCCGCCGAGTGCATCGGCGAAAGCGGCGGCCATTTGGGAGCGGCCAGCGTTGTGAACGCAGACGAACAGGACCGCCGGTGCGTCTGAGGTCAATCGTCCCCCCCGGTTGGACGAGGCCGCGTGTGCTGGCGTGTGGACGGCCCCGATCCCGCCGCGATTCTGCGTGCACCGTGTTAACGACCGGTTAGCGGCCCGGCGTGAGTGCCCCGGCGGCCGCCGGGGCGAAGAAGCGCCTTCGCGCCCACAGCGACACGTACACCAGTCCGACGAGCGCGGGCACTTCGATGAGCGGCCCGACCACACCGGCCAGGGCCTGGCCAGACGTGACCCCAAACGTGCCGATGGCGACGGCGATGGCCAGCTCGAAGTTGTTGCCGGCCGCGGTAAAGGCAAGGGTTGCGGTCTTTGGATAATCGAGGCGCTGGGCGCGACCCCAGGCGAATGAAACCGTCCACATCAGGGCGAAGTAGG
The DNA here is from genome assembly GCA_023382755.1 of Dehalococcoidia bacterium. GTDB lineage: Bacteria > Chloroflexota > Dehalococcoidia > Tepidiformales > Tepidiformaceae > Amarobacter. The sequence continues at coordinate 391 of JAHDWR010000106.1, read as the reverse complement.
CCAGGAACGGGAGCGCGATGCGGACGACATCGAGCGGCTGCGATGTGATCGCATCGCCCTGGATGGCGAACAGGACGACGATGGTGAAAAGCAGGCTGTAGAGCGCCCACGGCCCGATCCGGGGGAGAAACGTCTGCTCATACCAGAGGTCGCCCTTTTTGCGGCGGCCGATGCTGCTGGTCAGAGCCCCGAGCACGAGCGGCACACCAAGGAAGATGAGCACTGACTTGGCGATGTCCCAGAGCTGGAAGTCTATCGCAGTCTGTTGGAGGCCCAGCCAGCCGGGAAGCGTTTCGAGGTAGAAGTAGCCGAGCAGCGCATAGGCGGCCACCTGGAAGACCGAGTTGAACACCACCAGGACGGCACCGGCCTCCGTATCCCCGCAGGCGAG
>JAHDWR010000105.1 GCA_023382755.1 Dehalococcoidia bacterium | reverse complement strand
TCGTCGCCCCACTGCCCGCCAACGACGACGACAATAGGCATGGCAGACACAACTCCGGGCCCCCATTCATGGGAGCCCGTTGAGCTATTTTACACAGCCGCATGACGTGCGGCTATTCCCCCCGGGGAAGGTAATCCGGCGATTCCTCCCTTTCCCCGATTTTCCCCGCCCGCCCGGCCCCCCATCATCGGCGCAGTGAACCTCTTCCGCCGCAAACAACCGCCTCCTGGACCGATCCCCGCGGCCCCCACCTTCGGCGAGTGGCTCATCCGCCAGTTCACCGGCGGCCAGCCAACCGCGGCCATGCCCTTCCCCCACCTCGAACGGGTCTGCAGCAATGCCGGGTTGCTCCTCTGCGGCGCTGCTTTCGCCCGCCCCGATGCGTTTGGACACGATGCTGCCGGGCTCGCGCCGGCGAGCCGCGAAGGAGCCCTCGTCGCCCGGCGCACCGCCGATGGGTTCAAGGCCTCGCTCGCCGACCGCGCGAACACGGTGCTTGCCTGGCCGTGGGACCACATGGCGACTTCGATCGCCTGGACTGCTTCTCGCGATGGCGATGCCTCCGAACCGGCACTGGGCCGGGCGCTCACCACCATTGCGCTGGGCTACGCGCTGCACCACCGCGAGCAGCTCACCGCCGTCGTCGAACTCTGGCAACAGGTCGCCGCGGGCATCAACCACGACGCTCCACCGCCGGACCTGCAGGCCATGGGCCGGGACATGCTCGCCGCGTTCGAGGCCGGGCGAAAGCCCGCTTAGTTGGTCTCGTCCGGCGGCGGGAACTGGAAGTCTCCCCCGCCTTCTTCGCGCAGCTGATCGAGAAGCCGCTTCGCCATCTCGTCCATCTGTTCAGCGGTGATACCCATCCGCTCCAGCGTCTCCCGCATCAGCCGCTGGACCTCTTCCATGTCCTGGCGGATGAGCGCCTCGGCCAGCTCGAGCTGCGTCTCGATCGCCATGAACCGTTCGCGCCGCTCCGTCTCGTTCTCGGTCGCAAGGATGGTGGACATCAGGCGGGTGAAGAGCGTCGTCGTGCGCGCAATCCGGATCCGGTCATCGTGATGGGGCGGAAACTCGCCTGTCACCGCCACTTCGAGGCCGGTGCGCTTATCGGTCGCGGCGTACTGTTCGGGCATTGCTCTGTCAGAATACGGTAAGATCGTGGCTCTCGCCGACGAAAGGGGCTGGCCGAGGTGGCCCTTGACCGGGTACATAAGGTACATGGGGTGTCTCGTTCGCATGGGGGAGCGCTAGCGCTTGCAGGATTCAGTTTCCCTCCCGCATCTCCGCGAGGCGGACCGGCTTCAAGCTCTCGAACTCGATGAGCTGGCCGCGCGTGCCGCAAGCGGCGACCGTGCCGCCTTCGAAAGAATCTACAACCTCCTCGTCGATGACCTGTACAGCTACGTCCGTGGCCAGTGCCGCAACGAGACCGTGGCAGAGGATATTGTTGCCAACGTCTTCCTGAAGGCATGGCGCTCGGCCAAGGGCTACCGCCCGAGCTCTCACACTTTTCGCCGCTGGATCTTCACCATCGCGCGAAACGAGGTCCGCGACTATTGGCGCGCATCCCAGCGCACATTGCCAATGGTAGAGTTCGACATCTCCGATGAACGCCACTCCGAAGTCGAGGCCGACCCGGTCGAGGTTCGCCGCCTGGTCCAGGAGGCACTCTCCACGCTCACCGATGAGCAACGCCAGGTCGTGGTGCTCCGGTACTTCAGCAATAAGTCGCACGAGGAGATTGCGACCATCCTTGGCAAGCGAGAAGGCGCCGTACGGGCCCAGCTCATGCGGGCATTGCGCCAGATGCGGAAGGTGATGGGCGATGCTACGCCGTAAACCCGATAACACCTTCGAGTTCCGCGATATCGAGCAGGCGCTCTACCGCGCCGCTCCCGGGTCGCTTTCGCCCGAACGCCGCGAGGCGCTCCGGATCCGCATCTTCTCCGAACTCGGCGTCCAGGAGTCTCCCCGCCGCACGCCAGCCAGCATCGCCGGCGAGCGCTGGATCGCCATCCCCGTCGGCGCGAGCATCGCCGCCGCGGTTATCGCCGCGACACAGTACCTCGACGACCAGCGAGGCCCGGCCGGAGAGACGACCTGGGTCGCGACTGCCGCAGGCTCGGTGACCATCGATGGTGTGGCCGCCGCCACCGCCGACCCCGGCCAGCGCATCGAAGCTGACGGGCCATCCTGGGTCGCTGTCGGCCCCAGGGTGCGCGTCGGGCTCGAATCCGGCTCGGCGTTCCGCTTCGCCTCTTCCGATGACAGGCTCGCGCTCCTCCTCGAATCCGGCACGCACCACATCGTTTCGGACGAAGCCCTGCTCGAGGTGCGTGGTGGCCGCTGGGTCGCCCGCATGACCGGGCCCGGGGCCATCGAGGTCAGCATCCGCGAGTGGCACACGTCCCTGGTCTCGATCGAAGGCGAGACGGTCGTCCAGTACGCGGGCAGCACCTACCTCCTTCGCCCCGGCGACCGCCCGCTCCTGCTGCTGACCCAGCCGCCGGACGACCCCGGCGCTGGCCTGCCAGGAGGCGGCTCCGGCACCGGCCCCGCGAACGGCGGCGGCAGCCCCGGTCCCGGCCCGGCCCCGCTCACGGACCCTGGTGATGAGCCCGGCAATCACCCGGCCACGCCGGCGCCCGGCGATGGGCACACCCCCGCCGGACCTCCCGCCTCTCCCCCGGCGCCCGCCCCCACCGGCGATGTGGACGCAACCGGCGATGTGGACGCGACTGGCGACGAGGACCCCGCTTCGCAGGCACCCGGCACGCCGCCCGGCCCGCCGGAGAGCGTCCCGCCGCCGGCCGGCGATCCGCCTCCGGTCGACCCGCCGGATCCCGGTCCGCCTCCGGGCGATCCTCCCGCCAACCCTCCCGCCAACCCACCGGCGGACCCGCCCGCCCGCCCCCCCCAGGATCCCGGTCAAGGCACCGGCCAAGGGTCGCCCCCGCCCGCCCCCGGCGCGGGCAGCGGGAACAGCGGCAACGGCCTGGGCAACTCCGGGGAACACCCCCAGGGAGGCCCGCCCGGCCAGGCCCCCGAGAGCAACGGCGCGGGCAAGTCGAGTCCCGGGAGTTCCCTGGCGCTCGGCGAAGCTCCTGGTGACCCCGCCGAGGGGACCGCGCCCGGGCTCGCCACCACGGGTGAGGGCGACGCCACTCCGGAGCCCGGCAATCGAGGCGCTTCGAAGGGGAAGGCTGAGCCCGGCGCGAAGGCGGGCCCCGGCCACGCTGGGGGTACCCCCGCCGGCCTCACGCTCGAAGCGAGGGCGGGCGGCAACGGCGGCCGGAACAAATAAGGCCGTCCCCGGCTCGCGGCGGCCGGCTACCAGCCCAGGGCGCGTTCCACGCCGGCGACCGTCGCCGATGACTTCGTGATGTTGGGGACGTACTCCGCGATCGCCGTGTCCGGGTCTTTCAGGCCGTTCCCGGTGAGGATGGCTACCGCCCGGCCACCCCTGGTCCGCCCCGCGCGCCCGTGCTGCAACAATCCCGCGACGCAGGCAGCGCTCGCCGGCTCCACGAACAACCCTTCGCGCGCGGCGAGCAGCCGGTAGGCTTCGAGGATCTCCTCATCGGTGACCGCTTCGATGGAACCGCCGCTTTCATCCCGCGCCCCGATGGCCCCGCCCCAGCTCGCCGGGTTGCCGATGCGGATGGCGGTAGCCACCGTGTTCGGTTCGGGCACGGGGACGCCGCTTACCAGCGGCGCCGCTCCGGCCGCCTGGAACCCCAGCATCCGCGGGTGGAGCGTCGCACGGCCAACTTCGGCGCATTCCCCGAAGCCCTTCCAGTAGGCCGTGATGTTGCCGGCGTTGCCCACGGGGATGGCGAGCACGTCCGGCGCATCGCCCAGCGTCTCGCAGATCTCGTAGGCTGCCGTCTTCTGGCCCTGGATGCGGTACGGGTTCACCGAATTCACGAGTGCAACCGGGTGCCTGGCGGTCAGCTCCCGGGCGGCGTTCAGCGCATCGTCGAAGTTCCCGTCGACCTCGATGATCCGGCTCCCGTAGGCGATCGCCTGGGCCATCTTCCCGGCGGCGACCTTACCCCCGGGCACCAGCACGTAGCAGTCGAGCCCGCAGCGGGCCGCGTAGGCCGCCGCGCTCGCGCTCGTGTTGCCCGTGCTCGCGCACATGATCGCCCGGGCCCCGGATTCGACCGCCTTGGCGACCGCCACCACCATCCCGCGGTCCTTGAACGAGCCGGTCGGGTTGCAGCTTTCGAGCTTGAACCAGAGCTCATCGAGCCCGCACTCCCGCTCGAGCGCCACCGAGCGGACCAGCGGCGTGTCGCCCTCGCCGAGCGTGATCCGCGGGGTCTGCTCGGTCAGCGGCAGCACCTCGGCCCAGTGGTACAGCACCCCTCGGGGCGCCAGCGGTAGTGTGCTCACGGTTCCTCCGGCGGCCGGAAGGCATGGAACTTCATCTCCCGGAGCTCCTGTTCGAGCACCTGGATCTGCTTCCGCCGCTGCTTTTCCATCATGGCGTTGTACTTCGCGAATTCCTCGCGCACATGGTCGACCACTTCGGCGATGTCGCGCCGGATGTTGGCCACACGCTCGCCCAGGCCCGAGTGGCGGCCTTCGAGCAGCGCCACCTCGCCGTGCAGCTTATCCAGCTGCACCAGCACCTTGTCCACGTTCTCCTCGAGGCCGTTCAGCCGCCCATCGATCCGATTATGCTCTTCGCGCCAGACCGAAAGCTCGTCGATCAGGTCCTGCCTCAGGTTCCGCTCGTTCACCACCCCGGCGATCAGGTCTTCGTTCCGCTTTACCATTTCGCCGACGACCTGCAGGCGCTCGTACACCACCTCGAAGCGGTCATCCAGGTCGCCAAGCACCACCTGCTTGATGCGCTCTTCCAGGTCCCGGTTCACTTCGATCGAGCGATCGAGCCGCAACCCGAACTGCTCGAGGTGCGTCTCCACCTCGCGCTGGCGTTCGAGCACCGTCTGCAACGTCTGGTTCACCTGGGAGGTCTGGTGCTGGACCTGGGCGACATCGGCGAGCACCAGGCCGAGCTGGCTGGTTGCCGTATCGATCCGCCGCAGCGCCTCGCCGCGTTCCTGGCGGTCGTAATCCGCCTCCGCCCGCATCAGCCGGATCGCGTTGTCGACTTCGCCCTTGTTGGCCGAAATGGCCTGGCGGATGTGCTCTGAACTCTCATCGAGCGACCGGATCTTCTCGGGCAGGCCCTTGAAAGGCAGGAGCTTGGGGTCGATCTCGCGCACCGCCCGCTGGGCCGCATCCATCTCCTCGGCCAGCTCGTGCACCTGCCGTTGGACCTGTTCGAGATAGGCGACCTGGCGGGACTGCTCTTCGCGGTTTGCCCGCAGTTGTTGTTCGAGCCAGGTGATGATCTCGCCGATCGCCTGTGCCTGCGGCTCGCCCGCCATCTCAGCCCTCCACGCGGAGGAACGATGAAACCTGCATCACCACCGGGAGCGCCTGGATGTCTCGCAGGGCCGCCTGCATGGCTCCCTCGCGCGCGCGATGGGTCATGATCACCAGCTCGGCGGTCTGGGCGCCTGAGTCTGCTTCCTTCTGGTTCACGGCTGCGATGCTCACCGAGTGATCTCCCAGTGTCTGCGCGATCTGGGCCAGCACTCCCGGCCGGTCGCTCACAGTCACCCGCACATAGTAGCGCGTCTCCAGGTGCTCCAGCCCGAGCACCGGCACTTCCGCCTCCGGGCCCCAGTACTTGCGCTCCCGCGTCCCCAGCACGATCGCGTGCGAAAGGTCCAGCAGGTCCGCCACCACCGCCGAGCTCGTCGGCTCGGCCCCGGCCCCGCGCCCCTGGAACAGCACCGTCCCAGTCAGGTCGCCCACAATCTGGACCGCGTTGTAGACGCCGTCGACCTTCGAAAGCGGCTCGGTGTGGGGCAGGAACGCCGGTGCGACCCGCGCCAGGATCCCGGCTTCCGTCCGCTCGGCGATCGCCAGGAGCTTGATGACGTAGCCCAGTTCCTGCGCGTACTGGAAGTCGCTCGCCGTCAGCTTCGTGATGCCCTCGGTGTGGATCTGGTTGGGACGGACACGCGTCCGGAAGCCGAGCGTTGCCATGATCGCGAGCTTGTAGGCCGCGTCGAAACCCTCGACGTCGTTGGTCGGGTCGGGCTCGGCATAGCCGAGTTCCTGCGCGGCGGCCAGCGCATCGCTGTAGCCACCCCCGCCCATCGGCTCGATGCCCTGCTTGCGCAGTGCTTCGGCGGCGGCGCCCGCGTTCGCCATGCTCGTCAGGATGTAGTTCGTGGTCCCGTTGATGATCGCCCGGATCGAGGTGATCCGGTTCGCCAGGAGGTCGCGGCGCAGTGGCGCGATCAGCGGGATGCCGCCGCCCACGCTCGCCTCGAACATGATGTCCAGCCCGCGCGCGTGGGCCTCGGCCAGCAGTTCCGGCCCGGCCTTTGCCATCAGTTCTTTGTTGGCCGTCACCACGTGCTTGCCGGCCGCGAGCGCCCGCCGGATGTACGTCCCGGCTGGCTCCTCGCCGCCAATCACTTCGACCACGATGTCGACGGTCGGGTCGCCGATCACGTCCTCGACGTTCGTCGTGAGCATCCCCGCGGGCAGGTCCACCGTGCGCGGCTTGCCGGGGTCCCGCACCGCTGCCCGCCGCACCGTGATCGATGCGCCCACCTGGCGCGCGAAATAGTCACGCCGTTCCAGGAGGGCGCGGGCTACGCCCCCTCCGACCACGCCGAGCCCGATCAGCCCGACGCCAATATCGCGCCTGGCGGCCTCAGTCAGCGTTCTTCTCCGCCCAGGTAATGTCCGATGCGGTCAGCTTCCGCTGGATGGTGACGGTGGCGCGCTTCGCCGTCAGGTCGTCATCCAGCATCAGGTCTGCCAGCTGGTTCTTCTGGGTATCCGAAGGCGTCGCTTCCGGGTCGCGCTTCTCGATGCGGAACACCCAGAAGTTGCCGGCGACTTCGATCGGCCCGAAGAGCTCGGCGCCGGCCTCCTTGCCCTCGATGGCCGTCCGGACGTTCTCGGGGAGGAGGCGCGGCGGCTCGGGGTCGAGCACGCCGTCCTTCTGGCGCGAAGTCAGGTCGTTGGAGGTGGTCTGGGCCACCGTGCCCATATCCTCGCCGCCCTTCACCCGTTCCAGGACTGCGTCGGCCTCTTCTTTCGTCGGCACCGAAATCGCGCGGAGCGTCACCATCTCGCCGGTATCGCCCATCTCGGCCTTGTACGCATCGATGAGGCGGGTGCGGTACACCTGCGCCTCTACCTGCCGACGGTAGTTCCCGTCGCTCATTGTCAGCGACTTCAGCCGCTGACGGTAGAGCGTGTCGAACGAGCTGCCGGCGCCGCCGACGGGCACGCCGAGCTGGGCCGCGATCTCGTTGGTGATGTCCTGCTCGGTGACGGTGATGCCCTTTTCGCGCGCGATGAGGGCCACGAGCGCTTCCTCTTCGAGGACCCCGACCAGCGCCTGCTCCGCGAGCCCGAGGCTCACGCCTGCTCCCGCCTGCGACTGGGCGTAGGGGAACAGCCGGTCGGCGTAGTACTTGAGCTTGAACTGCTCCTCGCCGACCTGGAGGATGACCCGCTCGGGGACACGGTAGTTCTGGTCGTACCAGCGCCAGCCGAGCAGTGCCAGGACCAGCACGAGGAGGACGGCGGCGCCGCCCAGGATCGCGATCCGGGTCGTCTGTTCGTTGACGGCAACGCCCGCTACTTTGCGCTCCTGGTGAGAACCCTGGCGCGCCCGGGGGCGGGGGAGCCCGGTGGTGCGTTCGCGTCGAGCCATGGTCTTCCTTCCGGGACGCTTGCGGCGTCCCCGTTCAGCTTATCCCCGCGTTGGGAAGATCCCGGTCTGGCGCACGTGGGCCAGCGTGTACGGCAGGAGCGCCAGGTGCCGCGCCCGCTTGATCGCCGTGCATACCAGCCGCTGGTGCTTCAGGCAGGTGCCCGTCTTGCGCCGCGGTTCGATCTTCCCGCGGTCGCTCACGTACATGCGCAGCCGCGAAACGTCCTTGTAGTCGATGCCCTTCACCTTGTCGACGCACATGCGGCAGACCTTGCGGCGGCTGCCATAGCGCGGGCGCTGGGGCCGTGAAGGCCGGTCGCCGCCGTCACCGCCCTGGTTGCGTTCTTCCGAAGTCATGGTGTTCTTTCCTCTCCCGATGGGTCTGTCCTTCCTCCAGGAAGGACCGGGCGTGCGGCGGAATCTTCCGCCGGGTTATTCGAAGGGCAGGTCGTCCGGCTCCGTGTCGCCGCCGCGGGCCGCGGGTGCGCCGCCGCGGGGACGGTTGTAGCTCGAACCGCCGCTCCACTCGTCGCCCCCGGCGCCGCCACCCGAACCGCCGCCATCGCGGCTGCCGAGCAGCTGCACCGTCTGGGCGATCACTTCTGTCCGGTAATGCTTCTGCCCCTGGTCATCGTCCCACGACCGCGTTTGCAGCCGGCCTTCGATGTAGAGGGGCTTGCCCTTCGTGATGTATTGCGAGACGCGTTCCGCCGTGTCGCCCCAGATGACGATGTTGAACCACTCCGTCTGGTCTTCCCATTCGCCCGATTGCTGGTTCTTGCGGCGGTTGTTGACGGCGAGGCTGAACTGGCACTGGGGCGTGCCGGTGGCAAGGTAGCGCAACTCCGCGTCGCGCCCCGCGTTCCCAATGAGCATGACCTTGTTCAGGCTCGCCATCTGCGTCCTCCTGGCTACTCGCCGGCTTTATCGCTGGCCGGGGCGTCTTCCGCGGCCGCCTCGGCTTCCGCCGGGGCTTCGGCCGCTGCCGGGGCTTCGGCTTCCACTGCGGGCGCGGCTTCTGCCTCCGCCGGGGCTTCGGCCGTCGCGGGCTCTGCTGGTGCCTCGGCGGCTACAGGCGCCGCCGGCTCTTCGGCTGCCACTGGTTCCGCCGCGGCCTCGGCAACCGGGGCGGCGGGTGCTGCCTCGGCGGCCGGCGCGGGGCGCGGCTCGCGAGGTTCGCGCGGTGGCATTGGCGGCGGCAGCTCATCCGCCCGGACGATCAGGTGGCGGTACACCCGCTCATCGATCCGGAGCGAAGCCTCCAGGCCGTTCACGCTCTCCGGGTCGAGTTCGACCCGGGTCACCACATAGTCGGCGTCGATCGTGTGCTTGATCGGATAGGCCAGCCGGCGGCGGCCCCAGTGGTCGACCTTGAGCACCTTCCCTCCGCGGCCTTCGACAAGTTGCGTCACGCGCTGCGGAGCTGCATCCGGGCCACCGGCCTCGGCGACGGTCAGGTCATAGACCACCGTCAGTTCATATTCCCTCATGGATCCCCAAGCCGGGCGATGGGTTTGCCCTTCCCGAAGAAGGACCGGGCTCCCGGCACGAACCATGAAGGTACCACGCAGCGTCGTTTGCCTCAATTCGCCCCCGTGGCCGGACGCTCGCCTTTGTGTGATGCCTGCCCTCCCGCCCTCCGCGCTCCCCCGGCTATCATCCCCCGATGAACACCTACCATCGCTGGTATTGCCGCTCCGCGAAGTGGGCCCGGCAGCTGGAGGAGACAGTCCTCCCCTGGGTCATCCGCGACTATGACCTCGGCGCCGACGTCCTCGAGATCGGCCCCGGCCCCGGCCTCGCCACGGACATCCTTCGCGTGCGCTACGAGCGGCTGACCTGCATCGAGATCGACGAGAAGCTGGCCACCTCGCTCATCGAGCGCATGGCCGGGACCAACGTCCAGGTCCACCAGGGCGACGCCACCGCCATGCCCTTCCCCGACGCGTCGTTCTCGGGCGCCATCTCCATGACCATGCTCCACCATGTGCCGTCGACCGAACTGCAGGACAGGCTGCTCGCCGAGACCTTCCGCGTGCTCAGGCCCGGTGGCGTCTTCGTCGGCTCCGATAGCACCGTGAACCTCAAGTTCCGGCTGTACCACGTGTTCGACACGATGACGCTGGTCGACCCCGATCCCTTCGCGAAGCGCCTCGGGGCCGCGGGGTTCACCGACGTTGCCGTGCGCGAAGGCAAGGGCGCCTTCCGCTTCCGCGCAAAGAAGCCCGCGTAGGCCCGGCCGCCCCGCCCGGTTAACCGAGCGGCTGTTCGAGGAACTCAGCCGAGACCGGTTCGATCTCGATGACCGCGGTATCGGGGCGCTCTTCGTGGTACCGGCGCATCCACGAGATCCGCCGCCAGTTTCGCAACCAGTGGAGGGCCGCCGTCGGGCGCAGGTAGTAGCGCCGCACCATCCGCGCCTGGCGCCCGAGCGTCATCCGCCCACGTTCGCGCACCTGTGCGGTGCCCAGCACCCGGAGGACGCGGCGCGTCCGCCTCCCGTGGCGGTCGCTGAACAGCAGGACAACTCCGGGGTTGCCCTGGATGTGGCGGGCGTGAAAGGCGCCCCGGTTCGTGCCCATGTAGAGGATGTCTCCATCCCGGGCGAACCAGAGCGGCGTAACCAGGGGCACGCCGCCGCGCGATCGGGTGCAGAGGCGGACCGTGAGCGCCCCATCGATAAACCGCAACGCGCCCGGCGGGAGGCTCACCGGTCGCGCATCCGGCCGTAGTGCCACGCAACCTCGCGCGCCGGCGTCACCCTGAACCACTCCAGCCCACCCTCGTCCCGCCCCGCGATCCGCGTGGCGGGACCCCGCACGCGCACCCCCCGAAGGTCGAAGTACCACGGGCCGGCATCGACGACGAGCGCGACCTCGACCCCGCTAAGACCTTCCTGGAGCAAGGACGCACCCTGTGGGAGCCCAAAACAGTAGCCGGCGTCGTCATAACGGAAAGCCGCCGGTTCCGCGGTCACCGTCTCGCCGTCCGCCCGTGCTACCGTTGCATAACGTGAAGAGCGGAGCAGTCCCTCCAGGTCGGCCGGCGTGACCGCCCTGGTGATTTCGGGCGAGGGTGGTTCCACGACAGGCTCCCCGGAAGGCCGTTCAGATGGCCACCGCGTCGGTGATCCCGGGCACGGGGTAGGTCCGCGCGAACACCGCCACTTCCTCGCGCACCTGCTCCCGCACGCCCTCCCCGTCGGGGTCCTTCAACACGCGCACGATCCACTGGCCCACGCGCTTCATCTGGGCCGGGCCCATCCCGCGCGAGGTGAGCGCCGGAGTGCCCATGCGCAGGCCGCTCGTCACGTAGGCCGAGCGCTGGTCGTAGGGCACCGTGTTGCGGTTGGTGATGATGCCGGCGCCCTGCAGCGCGTTCTGCGCCTTCAGCCCGCTGATGTCCACCGAGTTGCAGTCGACCAGGATCAAATGGTTGTCCGTCCCGCCCGATACGAGGCGCAGCCCGCCCGCCATCAGCTCTTCGGCCAGCGCCGCGGCGTTCTCCACGATCCGGCGCGCATAGTCCTTGAAGTCCGGCCGCAGCGCCTCGCCAAACGCGACCGCCTTCGCCGCGATGCTGTGGAGGTGCGGGCCTCCCTGCGTCCCCGGGAACACGGCCCGGTCCAGGGCGTCCGCATGTTCGGCCTTGCAGAGCGCGAGCGCGCCGCGCGGCCCCCGGAGCGTCTTGT